>NZ_JBITLX010000011.1:0-42454 GCF_044465625.1 Actinoplanes sp. NPDC049599 | reverse complement strand
GTGCCCGTCTCGCGCGTGCCCGTCTCGCGCGTGCCCGTCTCGCGCGTCCCCGTCTCGCGCGGCCTCGGGCCTCCCGTGCCCCCGCCACCCATAGTCCGGCGTCCTGGGGCCCCGCCTCCCGCGTTCGTTTTGTGGCAAAACTCCCGCGTTTGCACGTGGCCCGCCGCCTCCCGCGTTCGCGTCGTGATCTGCCTTCCGAGTGGGGATTTGTCTTATCGTTATGTATTTCTGGGGTTGTCTACTTCGGGGGTGGGGATCGATAGCTGCCGAATCGCGGGGTGTTTCGTTGCGGGCGAACATTGCTGCGCGGTCCGGTCGTCCGGCTCGTGCCTCGGGCCGGGTGCGCTCGCCGGCTTCCTCGTGTTTCTGCAGCTTGGGCGGGCCGTCGTGCCGACCGCTCGGGCGGTGTCGGCTGGCTGACTGCTGTGCTTGGCGCCGGTGGGCTTGACCGGTGGGCGTGGATTTCTGCGGGGCTGCTTGCTGGACTTTCTTGTGGATCAGTTGTTCTGGCGTGCTGTATCCGGCATGTCCGGGACCGGGCGGCGGTCACCGCAGCCGTAGACAGGGCCGGCGCGGCCGAGTTGCTGACCCGGCTGACCCGGCTGACCCGGCTGACCCGGCTGACCCGGCTGCCCGGCTGCCCGGCTGCCCGGGCTGACCCGGCTGCCCGGCGGGCTGGACGCTCAGCTCGGCGCGGCCTTCGGTGGGGTGGAGTCGTCGCTGGGCCAGTGGCAGCCGCCGGCCCTGGCGCGCTCGTTTGATGCGGGAGGTGACGGCGGAACGGCCACCTCTGTGCGTGTTGCTGGACGAGCCGACCGCGGCACTGGACCCGCCACTTCGTGTCCCAGGTGCGGCCAGCCACCCGGCAGGGCGCGGTGACGGTGCTGGGCTTCCACCGCTTCACCACCGTACGGATGGCCGACGGCAGGGGCACCGAGCAGGGCACCCACGCCGAGCTGTACGCCCTGAGATGTCCCCCGCCCGGCACGGGCGGGGGACCCTCCTCACCTGCCGAGCATCCGGTGGTCCAGGCTGATCGACCGGGCCTGCAGGGCCCACCCGCCGATCGGCCCGGCGGTGGGCCCGCCCGGGCCTGGCTCCCCGACCTGCCGGTGCCATCCGGTGTGCAGCGCCGGGTCGACCACCCAGGTGCCGCACTCCGGGCAGGTGTAGCCCGGCCCGGCGGCAGCCGCCTTCACGCTCGCGCCCGTGCCCGGCGCCGCCTGCACCGCGACTTGTTCCCGGCCCGTGCCCGGCCTGCGACGCAACGTGTTGGCCGCGGTCCAGAGGTGGAACCACTCCCGCACCACGGTCTCGGTCGGCACCCGCAGCTCGACGGCGAGCTTCTCGACCAGCGGCCAGGAGGGCATCATCTTGCCGGCGAACACCTTGGACAGAGTGCCCTTGCTGTAGTGGACGGCTTCGCTCAGCACGCTCAGCGCCGGCTTGCCCGCGTTCACGTGGGCGAAGGTCAGGCGCTCGGCCAGTTCCCGGACGGCGGTCTCCGGGTCCATCAGCTTGGCCCGCCGCCGGGCCACCTCGTGCTCCCGCGCGAGGGCCTCGCTGGTCGGCCGTCCGGCCGCGCCGGTGGGCTCCCCGAACACCGCGCGGTGCCGGCCCTCGTTCGGCCCATCCGATCCCTGCGTCGGAACGGTCATCACGCCCGTCCTCCGCGCCGATCGTTGTAACTAAGTGTCACTTCCATTGCTCCTAGGGTGATGTTGCGCTGAACGGAATGGTCTCGGGCCGGAGCTCAAGAGAAGGGACGCGACCCGTTCGTGGGCGGACCGCATCGCCGGGTTGATTGTGCACCAGCCAACGGCCGTATTCCACCACGCTGTGTCGTGCTTGTTCGGCCCGTGGAAAGGTCGTTGCCCGATGCAACTTGCGCGGCGGCACCAGTCGAGGGTTTGTTTACCGTCGGGTAGGGCGGGCCGATATGTGAAAAAGGGGCCGGGCCCGTGCCGCGTGGGCACCGAACCGACCCCTTGATCACTTCCGGAAGACTGCCACGACAGCCGCTTCCGGGTCTTGCTGAATCGACGCCGGCCCGAGACCAATCAGACGCAACATCGAGCGGAAATTCAACGACTTCCGCGATGCCCACCCTACCGTTCGGCGGGTCCGATCTCCAGGCCGGCTGACGAAGGTGCAGGCAAGGCCCGCGATGATCGTCGGGCGCGCACCCGGCGGCCCGGCCCGCGGGTGCCATTTAACAGGCCCACCAGGCGATTCATAAATATGATGATCGTCCGGTTGCGGGCGGCGAGGTGTGCCCGCCGGAAATGATCATACCCTCGGCGAGGGCCGTCCGGGTAAAACGATTGTCTTTTCGAAGGATCAAGACGGCCGATCGGCCGGGGTGCGCGAAAATCTCCGGGGAGCGCTCTCCGGTCCTCGATCGTTTTCTCGTTGTTATCGGTAATGGATCTCTGCCCGGTGTTTTATTCCGTGTCGGGTCAGGTTTCGAACCGGGTATTAGGCATTCGGTGCGGCTTCATTTGTGGGCGCTGCGGCCGGACCGATTCACGATTTCCGGGCCGCGGCGCTATGTCCGCTTGGTGGCATGACTCAGGACAAGTCGTACCAGAGGCTTATCGACCGATCCTCGATTACCGTCGGTGACATTCCCGGTTCGAGGTGAGACCGTTGCGGATTTTTTCCAGACGGCACGCATCCGCGTGTCGTTTGCACGACTTTTGCAGGCGTTTGCACGACGCGTAGCCTGATCGCGTGACGAGCAGGCTCCTGGCGGTGGCGCAGTACGCGGGTGTTTCCGAGGCGACCGTCAGCCGGGTGCTGCACGACCGGCCCGGGGTGGCGCAGGCGACCCGGGAGGCCGTGCTGACCGCGCTCGACGTCTTCGGCTATCCCCGTCCCCGGCCGGTCCGCGCCGAGCGGGCCCGGCTCATCGGCCTGGTGCTGCCCGACCTGGCCAACCCGATCTTCCCGGCCTTCGCCGACGTGCTCGGGGTCTCGCTGATCCGGCTCGGCCTGGTGCCGGTGCTGTGCACCCGCACCTCCGACGGGGTGTCCGAGGCGCACTACATCCAGATGCTGCTGGCCAACCAGGTCGGCGGCATCGTCTTCGTCGGCGGCAGCTTCGCCGACGCGGGCGCCGAGCAGGGCCGCCGGCTCACCGAGCGGCGGCTGCCGATGGTGCTGATCAACGCGGCCGACGAGAAGCTCGGGGTGCCACAGGTGAGCATCGACGACGCGGCCGCGGTCGAGCAGGCGACCGCGCACCTGACCGGGCTGGGGCACGAGCGGATCGGGCTCATCCTGGGTCCGGCCGGGCACGTGCCGTCGATGCGCAAGCTGGCCGGCTTCCGCGGCGACCGGGAGCTGGTGGAGCACACCGTGTTCGCGATGGAGGGCGGCCGGGCCGCGGCGAGCCGGCTGCTGGAGAAGGGCGCCACCGGGCTGGTCTGCGGCAGTGACGCGCTGGCGCTGGGCGCGATCCGGGGCGTGCGCAAGGCCGGGCTGGACGTGCCGGATGACGTGTCGGTGGTGGGCTTCGACGACTCGACGTTCATGGGCGTGACCGATCCGCCGCTCACCACGATGCGCCAGCCCGTCCGCGAGATGGCCGCCGCGGCGGTGTCCGCCCTGCTCGCCCAGCTCGAGGGCCGTCCGCCGGTGGGCGACGTGATCACCTTCGACCCGGAACTGGTGGTCCGGGGCACGACCGCGCCGCGGAAGTCGTGACTTTGCATCACAGTGCAAACGCGGGACCGCGAACACGGCCTGAAATTGCGCAATTCTATGGACTCCGCTCATCGGCAGTCGTATCCTCGGGCTACGCCGATGCCACCGCTCCCATGGAGGGACATCCAGCGGCTTCCAGGGGGATTCGTGTCTCACCAGTGGTGGCGTCAGGCCGCGATCTACCAGGTCTACCCGCGGTCGTTCGCGGATGCGGACGGCGACGGGATCGGCGACCTGGCGGGGGTCCGCGCCCGCCTCGGTCACCTGCGTGACCTGGGCATCGACGCCATCTGGTTCAGCCCGTGGTACCCGTCTCCGATGGCCGACGCCGGGTACGACGTGGCCGACTACCGCGACATCGACCCGACGTTCGGCACGCTCGACGAGGCGCGGGAACTCATCACCGAAGCGCACCAGCTCGGCATCCGTTCCATCGTGGATGTCGTGCCGAACCACTGCTCGGATCAGCACGAGTGGTTCAAAGAGGCCCTGGGTGCGCGCCCGGGGGACCCCGTCCGGGACCGGTTCTGGTTCCGGACGGGGCGGGGCCCGCTGCCGCCCAACGACTGGCAGTCCACCTTCGGTGGCCCGGCCTGGACGCAGGTGCCCGACGGCGAGTGGTATCTGCACCTGTTCGCCCCGGAACAACCCGACTTCAACTGGGACAATCCCGAGGTCCGGTCCGAGTTCGAGGACATTCTGCGGTTCTGGTTCGACCTCGGCGTGGACGGCATCCGGATCGACTCGGCGGCCATGTGCGTCAAGGACCCGGAGCTGGGCGAGATCCGCGAGGGCGAGCCGCACCCGTACGTCGACCGGGACGGCACCCACGAGATCTACCGGGCCTGGCGCCGGATCGCCGAGGAGTACGCCGAGCCGCGGGCGCTGATCGGCGAGGTGTGGCTGGCCGACGCCGAACGCTTCGCCCGCTACCTGCGGCCCGACGAGATGCACACCGCGTTCAACTTCGACTTCCTCGGCTGCCCCTGGGACGCCAAGGCGCTCCGGAAGGTCATCGATGACACCCTCGCCTCGCACGCCGTGGTCGGCGCGCCGAGCACCTGGGTGCTGTCCAATCACGACGTCACCCGGCACGTCACCCGGTACGGCCGCGCCGACACGGCGTTCGACTTCGCGCTGCGCGGCGCCCGGCACGGCAGGCCCACCGACCTCGCGCTCGGCACCCGCCGGGCCCGCGCGGCCGCGCTGCTGACCACGTCCCTGCCCGGCTCGGTCTACGTCTACCAGGGCGAGGAGCTGGGCCTGCCCGAGGTTGAGGACCTCAGCGACGAGGTACGCGACGACCCGATGTACACCCGCAGCGGCGGCGCGGACCCGGGCCGCGACGGCTGCCGCGTCCCGCTGCCCTGGTCGGCCGACCTCACCGGGCCCAGCTGGCTGCCGCAGCCGCCGTCCTGGGCCGCGCTGAGCGTGGCGGCCCAGCAGGACCACCCCGGCTCGATGCTCACCCTGTACCGGGCCGCGCTGGCCGGCCGCCGTGCCCTCGCCGGGCCGATGACGTGGCTGGAGGCGCCGGCGGACGTGCTCGCGTTCGCGCGGCCGGGCGGCTTCGTCTGCGTGATCAACCTGTCCGCGGCCGCCGTCCCGCTGCCACCGCACGAGCAGGTGCTGCTGAGCAGCGGTTCCCTGGCGGAGGGGCAGCTGCCGCCGGACACGGCCGTCTGGCTGCGGACCATAGACTCGCCCGCATGACCCGCCGACTCGCCGATGTGGCCCAGCACGTCGGGGTCAGTCAGGCCACCGTCTCCCGGGTGCTCAACGACAAGCCGGGCATCTCCCAGGCCACCCGCGACGCGGTGCTCACCGCGCTGGACGTGCTCGGCTACGAGCGGCCCAACAAGCTGCGCGGCGAACGGGCCCGGCTGGTCGGCATCATCCTGCCGGAGCTGACCAACCCGGTCTTCCCGGCGCTGGCCGAGGCGATGGCGGGCGCGCTGGCCAAGCGCGGCTTCAGCCCGGTGCTCTGCACCCGTACGGTCGACGGCGTCGCGGAGGCCGACTACGTCTCGATCCTGCTGGAGCAGCAGGTGTCCGGCGTGCTCTTCGGCGGCGGCCTCTACCAGCAGGCGGACGCCGACCACAGCCACTACGCGGCGCTGCGCGAGCGGT
The DNA here is from genome assembly GCF_044465625.1 of Actinoplanes sp. NPDC049599. Taxonomy (NCBI): domain Bacteria; kingdom Bacillati; phylum Actinomycetota; class Actinomycetes; order Micromonosporales; family Micromonosporaceae; genus Actinoplanes; species Actinoplanes sp. NPDC049599. The sequence continues at coordinate 36,616 of NZ_JBITLX010000011.1, read as the reverse complement.
CGCTGCCCACGGTGCTGGTCAACGCGGCCGTCGAGGGGCTGGGCTTCCCGCAGGTCTGCACCGACGACGGCCACGGTGTCGACCAGGCGTACGGGCACCTGGCCGCGCTCGGGCACGACCGGATCGCGCTGCTGCTCGGCCCGGCCGACCACGTGCCGAGCGCGCGCAAGCTGGCGGCGTACCTGGCCGCCCGCGAGCGGCACGGGCACGACGGCCCGGCGCTGATCGGCCGGTCCCCGTTCGCGATGGCGGAGGCCCAGGTCGCGGCGTCCCGCCTGATCGGCGCGGGCGCGGGCGCGCTGATCTGCGCCGGCGACGTGACGGCGATCGGCGCCATCCGCGCGGCGCACAAGCTGGGCCGCTCGGTGCCGGGCGACGTCTCGATCATCGGATACGACGACTCACCCGTGATGGCCTGCACCGACCCGCCGCTGACCACGATCCGCCAGCCGGTGGACGCGATGGGCCACGCGGCGGTGTCCCTGCTGCTGCACCAGATCGACGGCCACCCGGGCCGCGGCGAGGAGTTCCTCTTCGAACCGGAACTGGTGGTCCGCAACACCACCGGCGCCGCCCGCCGCCCGGACCCGGCGCTCGCCTAGCGAGGGCAGTCGCCGGCGGTCCAGGTGTCGTAGCGGGTGACCCAGTTCAAGCAGAAGCCGCCGGCTCGCTGCTGGGCCAGGTCGCCGATCTGGGTGTCGACGTCGTCACGCCAGTAGCGGGCAGTGCCGCCGTCCGGGGGCCGCAGCCGCACGTTGTCCACGGTCACCGGCGGGACCACGAGCCGGGCCGGCTTGCTCGAGTCGACGTGGACCTCGACGTACTGCTCGACGTACGCGCGGGAGCCGACCGGCAGTTGCTGCGCGGTCAGCAGGTTCCACCGGTTGTTCCACCAGAGCCAGGCCTGCCAGACGTTGTCCGCGTCGGTGCGCAGGTCCAGCCAGACCTTGTCGCCCGGCTTGAGCTGGTACTGGTCGTAGAACTGCCAGGTCTTGGTGTTGGTGTTGAACGTGTAGATGTGCTGGCGGCCCGCCCCGGCCCAGCCGGTCTCCGCCCAGCCGGCCTCCAGCCAGGCGATGGAGCCGGCGCCCAGGTCGCGCTTGACCATGAAGCGGGCCGCCACGAAGTCGTACGTGTTGCGCCGGACCGCGCCGTCCACGATCGCGACCCGGCCGGAGACGCCGCCCCACTCGCCGCCGGTGCCCGCACCCAGGTGGTGGTAGCCGCTCGGGGTGGCGCGCTCGCGCATCCGGTCGAGCCGGACGCCGGATTCCAGCACCGGTCCGGCGGCCCGGCAGGCCCGGCGGCTGTACCGGCCGGCCGGTTCGGTCGGTGCTGTGACAGACGCCTCACCGCGGGGGCACTTGGGCAGCCGATCGCGGTGGTGCGAGACCGCCGGATCGGCCGGACCCAGCACCGTGACCAGGCCTGCCAGGGCACACCAACGCGCCACGGACCGGAACTTCAAGCCACCCACCTCGCCCCTGACCAGCGCGGAAACCACATCTCTGACCCAACGCGGCACGAGATCCCCCGGTGACGGTTCCCGCCCGCTGATCACCGGCCGTCCCGTGGTGCGAGACTGGGTGCATGGCTGCGAAGGGCTTCCCGTACCACGATCTGCAGAGCTTCATCTCGGCCCTGGAGGCAGCCGGTGAGCTGCGCCGGGTCCGGGTCCCCGTCGATCCCACGCTGGAGATCAGCGAGATCGTCACCCGGACCGTGCGGGCCGGCGGGCCGGCCCTGCTCTTCGAGCGGCCGACCCGCGGTGACATGCCGATCGTGGTCAACCTCTTCGGCACCGAGAAGCGGATGGCGATGGCGCTCGGGGTGGACACCCTGGACGAGGTCGGCAACCGGATCGGCTCGCTGATCCAGCCCGAGCTGCCGGTCGGCTGGTCCGGCATCCGCGAGGGCATCGGCAAGGTGCTGCAGCTCAAGTCGGTGCCGCCGAAGAAGGTCAAGAGCGCACCCTGCCAGGAGGTGGTGCTCAAGGGCGACGAGGTCGACCTGGGCAAGCTGCCCGGCCTGCAGGTCTGGCCCGGCGACGGCGGCATCTTCCACAACTACGGGCTGACCCACACCAAGCACCCGGAGACCGGCAAGCGCAACCTCGGCCTGTACCGGCTCCAGCAGCACTCGAAGAACACGCTGGGCATGCACTGGCAGATCCACAAGGACTCGACCGCGCACCACGCGGTCGCCGAGCGGCGCGGCGAGCGGCTGCCGGTGGCCGTCGCGATCGGCTGCGACCCGGTGGTCAGCTACGCGGCCAGCGCCCCGCTGCCCGGCGACATCGACGAGTACCTGTTCGCCGGCTTCCTGCGCGGCGAGCGGGTCGAGATGGTCGACTGCCTGACCGTGCCGCTCCAGGTGCCCGCGCAGGCGCAGATCATCCTCGAGGGCTACCTGGAGCCGGGGGAGCGGGCGCCCGAGGGGCCGTTCGGCGACCACACCGGCTTCTACACGCCGGTCGAGCCGTTCCCGGTGCTGCACATCGAGTGCATGACCATGCGCAAGCAGCCGGTCTACCAGTCGATCGTCACCAGCAAGCCGCCGCAGGAGGACCACGGCCTGGGCAAGGCCACCGAGCGGATCTTCCTGCCGCTGCTCAAGATGCTGATCCCGGACATCGTCGACTACGACATGCCGGCGGCGGGCGTCTTCCACAACTGCGTGATCGTGTCGATCCGCAAGCGCTACCCGAAGCACGCGCAGAAGATCATGAACGCGGTCTGGGGCGCGCACCTGATGTCGCTGTCCAAGCTCATCGTGGTCGTCGACGAGGACTGCGACGTGCACGACTACCACGAGGTGGCGTTCCGGGCGTTCGGCAACGTCGACTACAACCACGACCTGCTCATCACCCAGGGCCCGGTGGACCACCTCGACCACGCCTCCTACCAGCAGTTCTGGGGTGGCAAGGCGGGCCTCGACGCGACCCGTAAGCTGCCCGCCGAGGGCTACACCCGGGGCTGGCCGGAAGAGATGACCATGGCGGACGAGGTGGTCGCGCTGGTCGACAAGCGGTGGAAGGAGTACGGGCTGTGACGGTGGCCGCCCCGAGCCGGGTGCGTTCGTTCCTGCGCCTGGTGGCGATCGAGCACTCGGTCTTCGCGCTGCCGTTCGCGTACCTGTCGGCGTTTGTCGCGATGGACGGCGACTACCGGTGGCTGGACCTGCTGCTGATCACCATCGCCATGGTGGCGGGCCGGACCTTCGCCATGGCGGCCAACCGGATCCTGGACCGGAAGATCGACGCGCTGAACCCGCGCACCCAGAACCGCGAGCTGGTCACCGGCGCGGTGAGCGTGCGCACGGCCTGGACCGGCGCGGCCGTCTCCCTGGTGGTGCTCTTCCTGGCCGCCGGCCTGCTCAACCCGCTCTGCCTGCTGCTGTCACCGCTCGCGGTGGTCCCGCTCGTGATCTACCCGTACGCGAAGAGGTTCACGAACTTCCCGCACTACGTGTTGGCGCTGGCGCAGGCTGTCGCACCGGTCGGCGCGTGGCTGGCGATCACCGGCACGTTCGACGGCTCGGGCCCGGCCTGGGTGCTCGGCGTCGCGGTCGGGCTGTGGATCGGCGGCTTCGACATCATCTACGCGTGCCAGGACGTGGAGGTCGACCGGCGGATCGGGGTGCACTCCACGCCGGCCCGCTTCGGTGTCCGGACGGCGCTGCGCATCTCCACCGCCACGCACGTGCTGACCTTCGCGCTGTTCGTCTGGTTCGGCCAGCTCGTCGGCCTCGGCTGGCTGTGGTGGGTGGGCCTGGGGCTGACCGCGGTGGCGTTCGTCTACCAGCACATCGTGGTCACCGAGCACGACCTGTCGAAGGTCAACCGGGCGTTCTTCACCGCGAACGGCTTCGTGGGCATAGCCCTGTTCGTCTTCGCGCTCCTCGACCTGATCCTGCTGTAACCCCGCGGCGTACCGGCTCCGTCCAACAGTCGTGACCGACAGAGAGACGGAGTTCCGGGACTTCGTCGCCACGAGCCAGGAGCGCCTGCGCGGGCTCGCGTACCTGACCTGTGGCGACTGGCAGGCCGCGGAGGACGCCGTCCTCACCGTGCTGGCCAGGATGTACGTCAAGTGGCCGCGTATCGAGAACCCGGACAGGTACTCGCGGACCGCGGTGGTCCGGGCGGCGATCGACGAGACCCGCAGGCCGTGGTGGCGCCGGGAGCAGCCGCTCAGTCACGCCCTGCCCGAGCCGGCCCTGGCCGACGGCACCGCCGCGGTCGACGACCGCCTGCAGTTGCGCGCGGCGCTGCGGCACCTGCCGGTCAAGCAGCGGGCGGTGCTCGTGCTGCGCTTCCTGGAAGGGCTGAGCGTCCAGCAGACCGCGGAGATCGTCGGTAGCCCGGAGGGCACCGTCAAGGTCTACACGTCCCGGGGACTGGCAACCCTGCGGAAGGTCCTCGGCGCCGACCTCGCCGCGGACTGTGAGGAGGGGAACCGTGCAGCGAAGACTGTCTGACCTGCTGGAGGCCGCGAAGGCCGACGCCCCGGCGCCGCGGTACGGCGTCGAGGACGCGGTGCGGGCCGGCCGCCGCCTGCGCCGCCGCCGCGCCGCCTGGGCCACCGCAGCGGTGGCCGCGGTGGTCGCGGTGGCCGCGGTGATCGCCCTGCCCCGCCTGCTGCCGGGCCCCGACTTCGACTACGCCGGCGGCGATCTCACCGCCACCATCCAGAGCTACGAGGCCGGTCCGCTCACCGTCACCGAGGCGGTCCAGGTCTCACCCGGCTACCAGATCGCCCAGGTCATCGGCCCGACCACCAAGAAGGGGGCGAAGCCGGCCGTGCGCGGCACGGTCACCGTCTTCCGCCCCGGCGTCTTCGACCCGGCCGGTTTCGCCACCGGTACGGCCGTGCCCGTCGGTGGGGTCACCGGCCGGTCCCGGCCGGACGCGGTCGCCTGGGAGTACGCCGAGGATGCCTGGGCTGTCGTACGGACCTGGCAGGCCCGGCTCACCCGGGCGCAGCTGATCGCGGTCGCGGCCGGTCTGCGGTCCACCGCGCCGCGAACGCCGACGGTGGGGTTCAAGCTCACCACGGTGCCGGCCGGCTTCACCCTCGACAGCGGGGGACGGGCGAACGACGCGACGGGCCGCAGCGCCCTGCCCAACGGCTCCTACCTGCGCCTGGTGAAGGGCGACGTGTCGTACCGGAACCTGCCGGACGTCCTGGCCGACCCCGGACCGGGCGTCCAGGCCGTGGAGGTCCGGGTCTACCCCCGCGAGTACGGCCAGGAGGTCCCGCCCGCGGTGCAGCCCGCCGGTTACTGCCGGGGCGACCGCTGCTACCGCGACTCCGCCGACGGCAAGGTGCAGATCGAGGCGGCCGGCGGCCCCGGCACGTCCACCGCCGACCTGCTCGCGCTGGTCAAGGGCGCGACCTTCGCGGTCCCGGACGACCCCGGCACCTGGTACCCGCTGACCTCGGCGGCCGGCTGAGAGGCATGCTTGGGGAATGCGCAGGCCATGGATCGTCGGTGTCTCAGGAGCTTCCGGTACGCCCTACGCCCGGGCCGTGCTGACCGCACTGCTGGACGCCGGCGAGTCCGTGGACCTGGTGATCTCCCGGGCCGCCCGGCTCACCCTGCTGGACGAGACCGGGGCGACCGTACGGGACGCGCACTGGAAGGACGACGTGGCGACCTGGCTGGGCCGTGAGCTCGGCGACCTGAGCTACTGGCCCACGGGCGACCTGGCGGCCGGGCCGAGCAGTGGCTCGTACCCGGCCCAGGGGATGGCGGTCGTGCCGGCCAGCACGGCCGCCTGCGCGGGCATCGCGATCGGGCTGTCCAAGGACCTGCTCCAGCGGGCCGCCGAGGTCAACCTCAAGGAGCGCCGCCGTACGGTCGTGGTGCCCCGGGAGACGCCGGTGACCCGCAGTCACCTGGAGCACCTGATCGCCCTGCACGACGCCGGCGCGGTGGTCCTGCCCGCCAGCCCCGGCTTCTACGGTTCCGGCGCGCAGGCGACCGCGGCCCAACTGGTCGACTTCGTGGCGGGCAAGGTGCTGGACGCGCTCGGCGTACCCCATGAGCTCTTCACCCGGTGGGCCGGGGAATTGGGATCGGGGCGATAGCCGCGGAATGTCTTTTACGCGGGCTCAGCGCAATCCGTTGGGCGGGCCGTAACTCTGCCCCGGATTGGTCGGACCGCCGTTCCGCGGGCGATTGGCGGCATCGTCCTCGCGCATCTCCTCGACCACGCCGTCGCCCTCGAGCAACGCGCGCACCTCGGACTCGCGGAACCGGCGGTGGCCACCCGGAGTGCGGATACTGCCGATACGTCCGGCGGCCGCCCAGCGGGTGACCGTCTTCGGGTCCACCCGGAACAGCGCGGCCACCTCCCCGGGCGTCAGCAGTCGATCTCCTGTGTCCACGGCCCTCTCCTCGCGTCGTGTTGGAGCGCCGTTGGTCACAGTGAGTGTCGGCGTGCTCGATCGGGACGTAGTGCCATTAGAGCATCGCCAAAAACAGCAAGTCGCTGAAATGCGGAAAAAGCCCCGATTGCGACGTTGACCATTATCCTTGCTCCGTCTGGCGATCCGCGATCGCTACCGGGCGTGAGGTACCAGGATGTGTCGCACTAACCTCTGATGCCATGGACGCCATCGACCTGCGCCTGATCGACCTCCTGCGGGAGAACGCCCGCTCCTCGTACGCGGAACTCGCCCGGCAGGTGGGTCTCTCCGCGCCCGCGGTGCACGAGCGGGTGGGCAAGCTGGAAGCCGCCGGCACGATCCGGGCGTACCGCGCCGAGGTCGACCACGACGCCATCGGGCTGGGCGTGACCGCCCTGATCGGCATCGTGGAGGACTCCGGCGCCGACACCGACGACGTCCTGTCCGCGTTGCGGGTGATGCCGGAGATCGAATCCTGCTACTTCATGGCGGGCGTGGAGTCATACCAGCTCACCGTCCGGGTGGGCACGATCGCCGAGCTGGAGCAGCTGATCGTGCGGATCAACCGGACCCGGGGGGTCGCCTCCACCCGGACGGCCATCGCGCTGAGCACCAAATGGGAGAACCGCCCCCAGTCCGGGCTCGACCCGGCGGTAGGTTGAGCCATGGAGCAGCACAACCGCTGTGACGACGCCGCGCGCGACTGGGCGCGCGAGGCGATCAGGCTCGTGGAGGCCGACGCGAACCGTTCGGCCGACACCCACCTGCTGCCGTTCCCGCTGCCCCGCGCCTGGGGCATCGACCTCTACCTCAAGGACGAGTCCTCGCACCCGACCGGTTCGCTCAAGCACCGGCTCGCCCGCTCGCTCTTCCTGTACGCCCTCTGCAACGGCTGGATCGGCCCGCACACCCCGGTGGTCGAGGCGTCCTCCGGCTCGACCGCGGTCAGCGAGGCGTACTTCGCCCGGATGCTCGGGCTGGAGTTCATCGCGGTGATGCCGGCGAGCACGTCGCCGGAGAAGATCTCGCTCATCGAGTTCCAGGGCGGCAAGTGTCATCTGGTCGCCGACCCGACGGCGGTGGTCGCGGCGGCCCGGGCGCTGGCGGCCGACCTCGGCGGTCACTTCATGGACCAGTTCACCCACGCCGAGCGCGCCACCGACTGGCGGGGCAACAACAACATCGCCGAGTCGATCTACCTGCAGCTCGCGTTGGAGCGGCATCCCGTACCGGCGTGGGTCGTGGTCGGCGCCGGCACCGGCGGCACCAGCGCGACCATCGGCCGGTACGCCCGCTACCGGCAGCTGCGCACCAAGCTGTGCGTGGTCGACCCGGAGGGCTCGGCGTTCTGGCCGGCCTACGTCTCGGGCGACTGGACGGTGTCCACCGGCCGCGGCTCGCGCATCGAGGGCATCGGCCGACCTCGCGTCGAGGCGTCCTTCCAGCCGGCCGTGGTCGACCGGATGGTGCAGGTGCCGGACGCGGCGTCGCTGGCCGCGATGCGGGCCGGCTCGGCGGTGCTCGGCCGCCACGTCGGCGGCTCCACCGGTACGAACCTGTGCGGCGCCTTCGGGCTGATCGCGGAGATGCTGGCGGCCGGGCAGCAAGGCTCGGTGGTCACGCTGATCTGCGACGGCGGCGAGCGGTACGCGGACACGTACTACTCGGATGCCTGGGTCGAGGCGCAGGGCATCACGCTGGCACCACACCTGGCGGCGATTGACATGTTCCTGGCCACCGGGGTGTGGCAGCCTGCCTGAAACGGGGGCAGCGCCGCGGCCGCGGACCTGGGAGGATCTGAGTTCTGTCACGGGTTTCGGGTTCGAGGAGCGCAGTGCACGACGCCGAGGAAGTCCCCGCAGCACCGGATCCCCGAGCCGCGCCGCCCGTGCCACCCTCGATCCCGTCCCAGCGTGCCGTGCCACCCGGCCCGTGGTCCGCGCCACCCAATGCGTGGATCCCCGGCCAGCGGACGCCGCCGCCCGGTGAATACTTCCCGCCGACCTATCCGCTGCCCGTCGCGCCGCTGCCGCTGCCGCTGCCGCAGCCGTCCCGCCGGGGCCGTGGCCTGCTCATCGGCGGCGCGCTCACCCTGGTCGCGGCGCTCGCGGTCGGCGCCGGATTCGTGTACGTGAACCGGACGCCGCTGTCCCTCAACGACCGGGCCGCGGCGGCCGGGCCGGAGCCCACCGCCGCGCACAGCTCGCTGACGCCCTCCGACGCCGCCGACGCGGCGCTGGAGGCCCAGGCGACAGCGCTGCTGGCCGGTGACGAGAAGGGCTGGCTGGCCGCCGTCGACCCCGGGCAGGCCAAGCTCCGCTCGCGCTACCGCGCCATGTTCCGCTCGCTGCGCGGGCTGGGCGTCAGCCACTTCGTCTACCACACCTCCGTCGACCCGGTGGACGCCAAGCGCGGCACGGTCGACGTGACCACCGAGGTCGAATACTGCTTCGCCACCGACAAGTGCCCGGAGGAGAAGGACAACGCCTCGGACGGCCCGCCCACGATCACCCAGCAGCTGACCCTCAAGAAGGTCGGCAACCGCTACCTGATCGCCAAGCTGACCGCGCAGAAGGACCGCGACCGCCAGCAGCCCACCCCCTGGGAGACCGGCGACCTGGCCTTCCTGTCCGGCAAGCGGGTCACCGTGGCAGGCGCCCGCAGCGAGCGCAAATACTTCCGGCAGGTGCTCGCGGCGGCCGAGAAGGCCGCGGTCGTCAACGACCGCTTCGCCGGCCTGGTGGCCAACCCGCAGCAGAAATACCGGGTGTACGTGGCCGGCGCCAAGCAGTGGAAGACCTGGTACGGCGGCATCACCGACAAGTGGGTGATCGGCTACGCGATGCCGCTCAGCGACTCCGGCAGCGACGTCGTGCTCAACATCTCCGCGGTACGCACCGACAGCGAGGTGCTCGCCACCACCATGCAGCACGAGCTGGGCCACGTGGTGACCCTGGGCGGGGCGTACCGGACCAGCGGCGGCACCGGCGACATGTGGCTGGAGGAGGGCATCGCCGAGTACATCGGCTGGTATCCGCGCCCGGCCACGGCCAGCTGGCGACGCTCGGCGGTCCGTGCCCTGCTCAGCAGCAGCAAGCGCCCCAAGTCGATCGCCGCCCGCGCCCCCGGGGAGGACGCCGGCCCGGACGCGAGCGACGCGTTCTACGGCCTCGGCCACTTCACCGCCGACTGCCTGGCCCGCAAGTACGGCCAGGGCGCGCTCTTCACCTTCGTCCGGCTCTACCTGCGGGAGAACCGCGACCTCGACCCGGCCTCGCGGGAGGCGTTCGGCAAGCCCTTCGCGAGCGTCGACAAGACCTGCATGGCCTGGATCCGCGACCGGGTCTAGGCCCGCTCGGCCAGCCCCGGATATTCCACGACGAAGCCCTCGTCGTCCACGGTCAGGTCCGCGCTGAACGTCTCGCTGGCGAACCGCACCCGCCCGTCGCCCAGCGACGTGTAGATCTGGTCCGCCTGCACGACCTCCAGGCTGGGCAGCAGCACCCAGGCGACGCTGACCCGGTGGGCCACTCCCGGTTCGGCCTTGAGCAGCTTCAGCCGCCGGATCGGCAGCGTGTTGGTCAGCGGCGAGCCGGTCAGGTCGACGTCGAAGGCGCCGTACAGCAGGTCGGGGTCCGCGCTGCCGGGCAGGCCGGTGCCGGCGTGACCGGAGGCGGTCAGCGCCGCATCGAGATCACCCCGCTCGGCGGTGTGCAGCCGCCAGCGCCCGTCCTCGGACTCCAGCCGCAGCGTCCGGCTCCAGCCCGCGCCTTCGGTGCTCACCTCGAGCGTGGTGGTGACCCAGTCCGCGCCGGTGCGCAGCTCGTAGCGGGCGGTGTAGGGAATCGGGTCGACGGCGAGCGCGGTGCCGCGAGCGTGCAGGCCGGCATGCGCCTCCACCAGCGCATGCTCGGCGCCGGAGGTGTCGCGACGAACCCAGAACAGAGAACCCGGTAGTACGGCCATGTCCCATGTCTACCCGTTCCGCTGCCCCGACACGCCGAAGGCCCCGACGCGGAGCGCCGAGGCCTTCAGGGGAAGTGCGGTGGATCAGTGGGTGTGCGCCGGACGGCCGGTCGAGAGGCGGCCGTTGCCGGTCTCCCGCCGGTCGTTGCGGCTCGGCTCGCGCCGGAAGGCAGCGGGCCGCTCACCCAGGTTGCGCGCCGTGCGGTCGCCGTAGCCCCGCTGGCGGTCACCGAAGGTGCGGTCACCGGTCGGACGGTCGCCGGCAGCAGCCGGACGGTCGGTCGCCGGACGGTCGGCGTAGGTGCGCTCGCCCGCCGGGCGGTCGCCGTAGGTGCGCTGCTCGCCACGGGGGCGGTCACCGAACGAACGGTCCCGGTCGCCGAACGAGCGCTGCTCGCCACCGCGCGGGCGGTCGCCGTAGCTGCGCTCGCCGCCACCGGTGCCGCCGCTGAAGCTGCCCCGCGGGCGGTCGCCGAACGAACGGTCCCCGCCGGTGCGCGGCCGGTCGCCGTAGCTGCCGGTGCGCGGGCGGTCGCCGTAGCCGGCACGCTGCGGCCGGTCACCGAAGCGACGCGGCCGGTCGCCACGCTCGCGCGGCTCGGGCTCGAGCTTCACCGGCACGCCACTGGGCTCGCGGGCACCGGTGACCGTGGCCAGCTGGTCGTCGCCGAGGCGCACGCGCAGCTCGCCCGGCGTGACACCGGCCTTGAGCATCATCGACGCCGTGGTGCGGCGCTGCTTGGGCAGCACCAGCGTCACGACCGCGCCGGACTCACCGGCGCGCGCCGTGCGGCCCGCGCGGTGCAGGTAGTCCTTCGGGTCCTTCGGCGGGTCCACGTGCATGACCAGCGAGATGCCGTCGACGTGGATGCCGCGAGCCGCGACGTCCGTGGCGACCAGCACGTTGGTCCGGCCTTCCTTGAACTCGGCCAGCGTGCGGGTGCGGACCCGCTGGGTCTTGCCGCCGTGCAGCGCACCGGCGCGCACACCGACCGCCGCGAGCTGGTCGACCAGCCGGTCGACGCCCATCTGGGTGCGGGCGAAGACGATCGTCTTGCCCTCCCGGTTGGCGATCGAGGCGGTGATCGGGAACTTGTCGTGCGGCGGGATCAGGAGCATGTGGTGCTCCATCGTGGAGACGCTGGCCTCCGCCGGGTTGGTGGAGTGCGTCACCGGGTCGTTCATGAACCGCCGGACCAGCGCGTCGACGTCACCGTCGAGCGTCGCCGAGAAGAGCAGCCGCTGCGTGCCGGCCGGGGTCTTCGAGAGCAGCTCGGTGACCTCGGGCAGGAAGCCCATGTCGGCCATCTGGTCGGCCTCGTCCAGGACGGTGACCTCGATCGCGTCGAGCTTGCACGCGCCCCGCTCGATCAGGTCGCCGAGGCGGCCCGGGGTCGCCACGATGACCTCGACGCCGCGCCGCAGCGCGTCCATCTGCCGGTCGTACGGCACGCCGCCGACGGCGGTCTTGAGGAACACACCCACCGAGCGGCCCAGCGGGGTGAGCGCATCGGCCACCTGCATGGCCAGCTCGCGGGTCGGCACCAGGATCAGGGCCTTGGGGTGGTGCGGCAGCGCCCGGCCGCTCTTGGCCACGCGGGCCAGCAGCGGCAGGCCGAACGCCAGCGTCTTGCCGGAGCCCGTCTGACCCCGGCCCAGCACGTCCCGGCCGGCGAGGGCGTCGGGCATGGTGGCGGCCTGGATCTCGAACGGGGCGGTGATGCCCTCGCGGCTCAGCACCCGGACAAGCTCGGCGGGCACACCGAGCTCGGCGAAGGTGGGCACGGCGGGGGCAGCGATCAGCTCCACCTCGGCGTCAGGGGTGACCTGAGTGGCCTCGGGAGCGTCGGTGCTGAGGGTGTCGCCGGAGTCGGCGAGAACTTCTTCAACGGACGGGAACGTGCTGGGGTCAGCGAAAGTGGTCAAGAGAGCCTCTCTACGGGGGCGCATGCTCGCGAATGGCCCGCCGCGGCTACCAACAGCCGGCCGCTGAAATGACCGCAAGAACGCCCGTGGCGTGCTCGTTAAGGGCACGCCAGGTTAATTACTTCCTTCAGTGTACGGGTCAACGTGTTGGACACTGCCCGCATTCCGCACCGGTAGTGGGCAGACTCACCCTCCGGCGCAACCTCGCCAGCTTAGGGGCGAAAACCGCCGGCGACAACTCACTGCTGGAAGACGCCACCGATCATGTCGCTGAACGCGTCGCCGACGGTGAACAGGAACAGCACGCTCACCCCCACCAGCACGAGCAGCACCACGAGCATCGCAACGACCACCTTGACGTTGCTGCGCCGCTGGTTGTCCGGCCCGTCCCGCCAGCCCTGGGCCAGGATGTGGCCGGTCAGCGAGCCGGAATTCTCCAGCGGGTTGATATTGACCGGCATCGTCATGTCCGCGGGGGCGTAGTCGGCGAGGCCGCCGTACACGGTGCCCTGGCCGCGCTGCTGCGGCACGGCGGTGGACTGTCCGGATCCCGACGCGGCCGTACCGGTGCCGTAGGTCGTCGGCCGGGCGGGCGGGGTGCTCACCTGAGCCGCCGGTCCGCCGAACGGCTGCCGGGCACCGCCCGATGCGCCTACCCCGGAGGGGGGCGAGCCGGCGGACGGCATCGTGTAGGCCGGCAGGGCGCCGGGCGTGTGCGGGCCGGGGGCGTTCGAGGTCATCGGCGGTCCTGGGAACGGGGCCGGCGGCGGGCCGGGCACGGGTGAGGGACCCGGGCCGGGCGGCACGGGCGAGGGTCCGGGACCCGGGGGTACGGGATAAGGGCCGGGGCCGGGCGGCACCGGGCTGGGACCGGGTCCCGGCGGGATGGGGCTGGGGCCGGGGCCGGGCGGGATGGGGCTGGGCGGCATCGGGCTGGGATCCGGGCCCGGTGCGGGGCTCGGCGCCGGGGCCGGGGTGGGAGCCGGTGCCGGTGTCGGGTGTGGAATCGGCAGGGGCGCGGGTTCCGGGCGGGTGGGCTCGGGTTTCGGCGGGGCCGGCTTGGGCGGTTCGGGGGTGGAAGGCTCCGGGAGGCCGGGGTCCGCGGGTTCCTCGGGGGCTGCGGTCGGCGCGGTGCCGGGGCGTTCGCCGACGCTCATCCAGCTGACGGCGGCCGGCTTGTCGGCGGCGGGTTGCCCGGTTTCGGCTGGGTCGTCGGTGGCCGGCTTGTTCGCGGTGCGGCCGTAGATCTTGGCTTGGCCGCTCGGCCAGGTGGTCGCCCGGAAGCCGGCCGGGTCGATCGAGCCGGGGACGGTGGCGCGGGCCGCGTTGGCGCTGGGCGCGGCCGAGACCGGCCGGGTAGCTCCGCCCAGGCCGTCGACTGAGCTGGTCGGCTTGGCAGGGGTGGCGGCAGGGGCCGCGGCCTGACCGGCGGATCCGGCCGGGCTGCCAGCGGATCCGGCCGGGCTGCCGTAGGAACCGGCCGAGCTGCTGGCGGAACCGGCCGAGCTGCTGGGAGATCCGGTCGAGCTGCCGGGCACGGACGCAGATCCGGCCGAGCTGCCGGGCACGGATGCGGGGCCGGTTGAGCTGCCGGGCACGGATGCGGATCCGGCCGAGCTGCTGGCGGATCCGGTCGAGCTGCTGGCGGAACCGGTCGAGCTGCTGGCGGAACCGGTCGAGCTGCCGGGCACGGATGCGGATCCGGACGGGTTGCTGGATGCGGGCGGGCTGGTGGGTGTCGCGGGGGTGCCGAAAGTCGTCGGGCGGGGGGAACCGGTGGCTGCGGCCGAGCCGGAAACCACGGCGCGGCCGCTGGTCACACCGCCCACCGGGGTGGCGCTGACGGGGTTTGCGCCCACAGGGCTTGCGCTGACAGGGCTTGCGCTGACAGGGCTTGCGCTGACAGGGCTTGCGCTGACCGGGCTGGCGGCATCTCGGCTGGCAGCGCCACCGATCGGAGCGGTGCTTGCCGGAGTCCCGCTGACGGGGGCTGCGCTGACGGGGGCAGAGCCGAGTGTGCCGGCAGAGGTCGCGCTGACCGGCGCCGCGCTGACCGGCGCCGCGCTGACCGGGGTCGCGCTGACCGGGGTCGCGCTGACCGGGGTCGCGCTGTCCCGGGTCGGGCTGTCCCGGGTCGGGCTGACCGGGGTCGCGCTGTCCTGGGTCGGGCTGACCGCGGGCTGGTCAGCCGACGTCGATCCAGCCCGATCCGCGCCGGTCTCGGCCGCGGGTGTGGATGCCGGGACCGATGCGGTGCCCGGGGGAGTGGGCTTGACCGTCTCCCCGGCCGGTGCCCACAGGGCGCCCGGTGCCGGCGGGGGCGGCAGCTCGTACCCCTGATCGTTTTTCGGCCCGGCGCTGCTTGCGGGCGGCCGCGCAGCGGGCGGCGTCCTGCCGTCGCTGTCCGGTTTCGCCTGCTGCTCGTCCATGGGTCCTCCCGATCGCCGTCACCCCGCGCGGGCCGACGCCGCGTGCCGGACGCCGGGCAGACCGATTTGCCGGGCGCTTGGAACTACCGTGCCACATCAGCGCATATGAGCGCACCCGGCGTCGGCCGGTTACCGCCTGAAGATCATGACTGGCCGGGGGTCGGCGCGCCAGAAGCCGTTTGATCAAGAAGCTGCTGCCTGAGTACCCCGTTGCCTTGGTTTTTCATGCCAAGGCGTTGCGCCGACTGCCACCTCGGGCCGACTCAGGAGCCGGCCGACTTCGCGGCTGCGGCGGCCGATGCCGAGGCCGACACCGAGCTGGTCGTTTCCGCGGTCTTCGTCGCCGAGCTGGTGCTTTCCGTCTTTGTCGCGGAGCCGGTCGACGAGGGGGAGTCGTCCTTGCTCGGCGAGTTCACCGCCGAGCCGTCCGGCGAGGCCGTGGCTGTCGGCGCGGCTGTGGTCGGCGGCGTCGTGGTCGGCGAGGTGCTGGGGCTCGGCGAGGTGCTCGGGCTGGTCGACGGTGACGTGGTCGGCTTCGTGGTGGTCGGCTTCGTCGTGGGCTTGGTCGTTGGCTTGGTGGTGGGCGTCGTCGGCGGCTTGGTCGTCGGTTTCGGCGTGTTGTGGTCGCTCGGCCGGTCCGGGTCCGGCGAGCCGAGATCCGGGCCCTCGACGGTGCCCTCGATCGAGCCGTAGATGCGGGTGGCGCCGAAGAGCCGGGTCCAGCGGACCGGGACCAGGCGCACGTTGAGGCCGGTGCGGGGCGCCTCGACCATCATGCCGTCGCCCGCATACATCGCGACGTGGTGGATGCTCTGCCAGCTGGTCGACGAGGCGAAGAAGAGCAGGTCGCCCGGGAGCAGCGAGTAGCGGTCCACGGCCCGCTTGCTGGTCTGGCGGTACTGGTCACGGGACACCCGGGTGAGCTTGAAGTCGCCGGCGCCGGGAGCACGGTAGGCCGCCCACATCAGGCCGGAGCAGTCGTACTCGTCCGGGCCCTCCTCGGACCACACGTACGGGTCGCCGCGCTGGGCCAGCGCGAACCGCAGCGCCGCCATGGCCCGCGGGTCGGCGCCGCGGCCGGCGTTCTCGCCCGCCAGGTAGCCGGCGCCGGCCTGGGCGTCGCGGGCGGCCTGGGCGCTGTCCGACGCGGCGATCGCGGCGGCGTTGTCGCGCTCCAGCTTCTGCTGGGCCGCCGACTTCTTGTCGACGGCCTTCTGCAGCTTGTCGCGCTCGGCGGTGAACGTGGCGAGCAGCGCCTGCGCGGCCTGCTGCTCGGCGAGGGCGCCCGTGTAGAAATCCTGGGCGATGGTGAGCTGGCGGCTGGCCGCCTGCTGGGTCGCCGAGTCACCCCGGTTGATCCGGGCGAGCGAGTCGAGATCCGACAGCCCGGAGCCGAGCATGCCGGGTGGCAGGGCGGCCTCGTCGCGGACTGCCGCGGCGGCCGCGCTCGCCACCTCGGCCTTGGCCTGGGTGACGGCCGTGGACGCCTGGGTGACCTTCTGCTGCGCGGCGGCGACCTGGCCGGTGACGAGGTCGACTTCTTCCTTCGTCTTGGTCAGCTGCTCGCCGAGGGTGGTGAGCTGGGCGCGACCCTTTTCGATCTTCGCCATCACCGGCGTCAGCGTGACGCCCGGGGTCACGATCGGGGCGGTCGTGGCGGGCGTCGTGGCAGCCTGCTGGCCGGGCAGCACGAGCGCGCCCTGCGCCAGCGGCCGGGAGCCGACGTCGGGAACCGCGGGCGCCGGCGGCGCGGCCGGTGGGGCGGCGGCGGCAGGCAGGGGGTTGAACAGGGTCGCGATGGCGGCGGCGGTCGCGGCGGAGCAGGCCAGGGGTCGCCACCATGGGCGTATCCGTAGCCTAAGTCCGCCTTCGTCCTGCCACTTCATCGACATGCGCTCCCCGTCCGCGATGGTCGCCCTCCACCGCTTGCCGTCCTACCTAAAGGTCTTACCCCAACCGGTGCACCGATGTCGATTGATTGGACATGAAAGGACGCTGTGAATCGTATGCCCGCCGACGTGATCCGCGCCGCCCCACGGCCGCCGGGACGTCGATCTGTCAGAGCCAGGACGTAGGCTCGTCCCCGAGTGAAGGTGAGAGGGGCGCACGATGACGCAGATGGACGTCGGGCTGAAGCGTGAGCTGGAGGCCAAGGTCTATGCAGGCGAGCGGCTGAGCCGTGCGGACGGCGTCGCGCTCTACGAGTCCGACGATCTCGCCTGGCTCGGCCGGCTGGCGCACCACAAGCGCACCGAGCTGAACGGCGACCGGGTGATGTTCAACGTCAACCGGCACCTCAACCTCACCAACGTCTGCTCCGCCAGCTGCGCATACTGCTCTTTCCAGCGCAAGCCGGGCGAGAAAGACGCGTACACGATGCGCATCGACGAGGCCGTGCGCAAGGCCAAGGAGATGGAGAACGAGCAGCTGACCGAGCTGCACATCGTCAACGGCCTGCACCCGACGCTGCCCTGGCGTTACTACCCCAAGGTGCTGCGCGAGCTGAAGGCGGCGCTGCCCGACGTCAAGCTCAAGTGCTTCACGGCCACCGAGGTGCAGTGGTTCGAGAAGATCAGCGGCCTGCCGGCCAGCGAGATCCTCGACGAGCTGATGGACGCCGGGCTGGAGTCGCTCACCGGCGGCGGTGCGGAGATCTTCGACTGGGAGGTCCGCCAGCACATCGTCGACCACAACTGCCACTGGGAAGACTGGTCCCGGATCCACCGGCTCGCCCACGAAAAGGGCATGAAGACCCCGGCCACGATGCTGTACGGCCACATCGAGGAGCCGCGGCACCGGGTCGACCACGTCATGCGCCTGCGTGAGCTGCAGGACGAGACGGGCGGCTTCGCGGTCTTCATCCCGCTGCGCTATCAGCACGACTTCGTCGACTCGGCGGACGGCAAGATCCGCAACCGGATCCAGGCGCGCACCACGATGGCGGCGCCGGCCGAGTCGCTGCGCACGTTCGCGGTGTCCCGGCTGATGTTCGACAACGTGCCGCACCTGAAGAACTTCTGGGTCATGCACGGGCTGTCGGTGGCCCAGCTCTCGCTGAACTTCGGCGCCGACGACCTGGACGGCTCGGTGGTCGAATACAAGATCACTCACGACGCCGACTCGTACGGCACGCCGACCACGATGCACCGTGACGACCTGCTCAACATCATCTGGGACGCGGGCTTCCAGCCGGTCGAGCGCAACACCCGCTACGAGATCGTCCGGGAGTACGACAAGCCGGTCTCGCTGGCCGAGCGCCGCAGCGAGCCCCAGCAGGTCTGGGCCTAGCAAGTCGGGGCGTACCCTCGTCTTGTCATGACTGAGACCAAGAGTGAGCGTCGCCCGCGCCGGGACGCCGACGGCCGTCTGGTGACCGTCGGCGATCTGCTGGGCGTCGCGCTCGCCGGCCTGGTCACCGGCATCGTGGTGCTGCTCGTCTTCGAGGGCATCATGGCGCTGGCCCGCGCGTTCGACTTCGGCTCCTCCAGCGGCTGGCTTGCCCTGATCCTGCCGGTGTGGCTGTTCACCGAGGAGTTCCGCGCGGCCGGCTACGGCGCATACCGGATCGTGGTGGCTGCCCTGGCCGCGGGCTTCGGCGTCGCGGTCGGCATGACCCTCGCCGGCCTGGCCGCCGCGACCTTCCCTCCACTGGTCAGCGGCGCGGCTGGTGCACTCGGCCTGACGGTCGTCTACTGCCTGGTCTGGTTCTACGGCCTGCGGTGGCTCAGCCACCGTGCGGGCTGACAGGAGTTCGTCATGAGTCCCGCCGTCAAATACACGCTCGGCCGACTGGGCCTGTTCGTGGTCGCCCTGGTCCTGCTCCTGCCGGTGCCGCTGGCGTTCCTGGTCAAGGCGATGATCGCGGTGATCGCGTCGGCGGTGTTCTCCTACTTCCTGCTGGCGAAGTGGCGCAACGAGATGGCCGAGCAGCTCGGCTCGGTGGCGGAACGCCGCCGGGCGGAGAAGGCCCGGCTGCGCGCGGCCCTGGCCGGCGACGAGGCCGCAGCCGCCGCCGGCGACCGCGCGACCAGCACCACCCCGCAGGCCGGCACCACCCCGCAGGCCGGGTCCACCCCGCAGGCCGGGTCCACCCCGCAGGCCGGGTCCACCCCGCCCCCGACGAGCGAGCCCGCGCCGTCCACAGCGGAGATCGGCGAAGTGCCCGCGACCGGCGGCGACCGCGCGCCGGCCAACGCCGACAAGGGCGACCGCAGGGCCTCCTGAGCCGCGGTCAGCCACGCGCCGGCCCCCTGCGGTGGAGGCCTTGAGCTGTTGTCCGGCGGTCATCATGTTGACGTAGGGGGCACTTTGGCATGGCCGTCCACGGCCGGATTTCATTGCCAAATGTCGATGCCGGGTGGTGCAGTGACGGGGCCCGAACCCCCTCTGACACCCCCCGGAGGTCGTTCATGAGACGACGACGCGCCATCGGTCTGGTTGCCGCTGCCACAGCCGGCCTGGCCATGATCGCCGCATCCGCCGTTACCGCGCCCGCCGCCACCGCGGTGCCGCGTGCGGCCGACGCCGCGGCCCAGTACGAGGTCTACGACGTGCGGACGCTCGCCCAGCGCAACGTCATCGCGAGCACCGGCGCCGCGATCGACGGCGTCGAGCACGCGGTTGTCGAGATCACCGCGACCGGCAGTGAGGTCAAGGCCCTGCGTGCGCTCGGCTTCACGGTCAAGCCCGCCGCGGTCGCGCTGCCCAGCGACGGCGTGTCCACCTTCGACTTCCCCTCGCGCGACGCGGCGTACCACAACTACGCCGAGATGGTCGCCGACGTGAACGCGCTCGTGGCGAAGTATCCCGCGATCACCAGCAAGCGGGTGCTCGGCCAGACGTACCAGGGCCGGGACATCGTGGCCGTCAAGATCTCCGACAACGTCGGCACCGACGAGGCCGAGCCCGAGGTGCTCTACGACGCCAACCACCACGCTCGCGAGCACCTCACCGTGGAGATGGCGCTCTACGTGCTGCACCTGTACGCGGACAACTACGCCACCGACACCCGGATCCGCAACGTGGTGAACAGCCGCGAGATCTGGGTCGTCCCGTCGGTGAACCCGGACGGCGCCGAGTACGACGTCGCCACCGGCAGCTACCGCTCGTGGCGCAAGAACCGCCAGCCCAACACGGGTTCGTCGTACATCGGCACGGACCTGAACCGCAACTACGGCTACCGCTGGGGCTGCTGCGGCGGCTCGTCCGGCAGCACCTCCTCGGACACGTACCGGGGGCCGTCGGCCTTCTCGGCGCCCGAGACCCGGGTCATCCGTGACTTCGTCAACAGCCGGGTCGTCGGCGGCGTGCAGCAGATCAAGGCCGCGATGGACTTCCACACGTACTCGGAGCTGGTGCTGTGGCCGTTCGGGCACACCACGGCGAACACCGGCACCGGCATGACCGCGGACCAGAACAACACGTTCGCCACGCTGGGCCGGCAGATGGCCGCGACCAACGGCTACACGCCGGAGCAGTCCAGCGACCTCTACATCACCGACGGCGACTCGCTCGACTGGCTGTGGGGCACCCACAAGATCTTCGCCTACACCTTCGAGCTGTACCCGACCAGCTCGTCGGCCGGCGGCTTCTACCCGCCCGCCAGCGTGATCACCCGGGAGACCAGCCGCAACAAGGAGGCCACGCTGATGCTGGCCGAGGCGGCCGACTGCCCGTACAAGGTGATCGGCAAGCAGTCCACGTACTGCTGATCCGCTTGCGCCACCTGGCTACCTGTCATAGCTTTAGGGCTATGACAGGTAGTTTTTATGCCTAGGGCCGGCCTCTCGCCGGACCTGGTGGTCGAGGTGGCCCTGGCCCTGGTCGACGAGAAGGGCGTGGAGGCGCTGAGCCTCGCGGCGGTCGCCGACCGGGCCGGCGTGGCGGCGCCCTCCCTCTACAAACATGTCGGCAGCCTCGCCGAGCTGCGCGACCTCATGGCGCTGCGGGTCCTGCGCGAGACGACCGCCATCTTCGCCGAGGTGGTGATGGGCCGCAGCCGGGACGAGGCGGTCGCCGCCCTGATGCGCGCCTACCGCGGCTACGTCGTGGCCCATCCCGGCCGGTACGCGCTGGTCCCGCTCGACCCGATGCACCGCGACGACCTGACCGTCGCGGCCCGGGAGCTGCTGGACGTGTTCTTCGCGGTGCTGCGCGGCTACGGCCTGACCGAGTCGGCGGCCGTCCACGCGACCCGCCGCATCCGGGTGGCCGCGCACGGCTTCGCCACGCTCGAGGCGGGCGGCGGATTCGGTCTCGCGGAGCACCTCGACACCACCTTCGAGCAGATCATCACCATGGTGCTGGCGAGCCTGCCGCGGGGGTCGACGAGGTAAGTCGACTTATGTAGAGTTTCCGCCATGCCCCGACCTCCGCACGCCTCGCCGCAGACCGTGCGGCTCTTCGAGGCACTGCTCGCCGATCCGGCCCGCTGGCGCTACGGCTACGACCTGAGCCGCGAGACCGGGCTCGCCTCCGGCACCCTCTACCCGATCCTGATGCGGCTCTCCGCGCAGCAACTGCTGGACACCGGCTGGGAGGCGTCCGACGAGCCCGGCCGGCCGCCGCGGCACACGTACCGGCTCACCGCCGACGGGGTCGCGCTGGCCCGGGAGCGCACCGCGGCCGCGGCCCGCAAGCAGCGCGGCCGGGCCGCGGCCTTCATCCCGAGGAAGGCGTGATGCGCCGGGCGGCGCGGGCGGTCCTGGTCGCGGCGGTACGGGGGCGCCGCGACCGGGGTGGGCCGTGGGGCGAGGCGGCGCTGGCCGAGTTCGACCAGACCACCGGCCGCTGGGAGGCGGTGCGCTGGGCCGCGGGCGGTCTGCGCGCGGTCTGGCACGAGCGCCGGGCAAAGATCAAAACCATGCCGACCCGGGTACGCGTCCAGCGCGCGGCGATCGGCGCGGCGCTGCTCGCGCTCCCGGCAGCGGTGGTCGTCAACCAGTTCGTGCTCACCCCGCGCTACATCCCGAGCGGCTCGATGGAGCCGACGGTGCAGGTGCAGGACCGGATCCTGATCGACCGGGTGAGCTTCCGGCTGACCGGCATCCGGTACGGCGACATCGTGGAGTTCACCACCCCGCAGGTCCCCGGCCGTCACGTGCTCAAGCGGGTCATCGGCCTGCCGGGCGACACCATCGAGTGCCGCGGCGGCGCGGTCTTCCGGGACGGCGCCGCCCTGCCCGAGCCATACCTGGAGAGCGTGGGCGACACCACCGACTGCGGCGCGCCGGTGACCGTGCCGGCGGGCGCGCTGTTCGTGCTGGGCGACCACCGGCTGGTCTCCCAGGACTCCCGGCAGTGGGGCACGATCCCGCAGGACGCGGTCGACGGCCGGCTGCTGACCCGGATCTGGCCCCTGCCCTAGTGCCTTGACCGCGGGCGTTGATCTCGCCGGCAGCCCTCGACGGCACGCCGTGGATCGTGAGCAGGCATGGGAGCTGCACCGGCTTGGGCTGATTTCGCCCGGGCCGGTGTTCCGCCTCGGGACGTCTCCGACGGCTGGCGTTGGTGGTCACGGCACCAGAGTCCTGGCGTGATCAAGAACTCAGCGAGGCACCCTGCGGATGGGAGCGCCGGGTCTGGGCTAGTTTCTGGGGGACCGCGTCGCAGCGAAGCCGGTGGGATTCCGGCGCTGTCCCGCAACTGTGAGCCCGTCCGCCAGGTGGCGCGGGCCAAGCCAGGTCGCCTGGGCGTCGGTCGCGATTCAGCGCTCCCGGGGAGGGGCGCCTCGCGGACCGGGCCGTTGCTCCGGTCGGCGAAGCACCGCAGCCTCGGCCGACAGGAGGACCAGAATGAAACGGGTTTTGACAGCCGCGCTCGCGGCCACCGCGATGCTGCTCAGCGGGTGCGGCGGTGGTTCCGGCGCCGAGGAGCCGGCCGTCGCGGGCTCCGCCTATCCGGTCACGGTCGGCTCGGCGACGCTGACCGAACGGCCGGACCGGATCGTCTCGCTGGCGCCCACCGCGACCGAGATGCTCTTCGCCATCGGGGCCGGCCCGCAGGTGGTGGCCGTCGACGACCAGTCGACGTATCCGGCGGAGGCCCCGCGCACCAAGCTGTCCGGCTTCAAGCCGAACGCCGAGGCCATCGCCGCGCAGAACCCCGACCTGGTGGTGATCTCCGACGACCTCGACAAGATCATCGAGCAGCTCGGGGCGCTGAAGATCCCGGTGCTGTTCGCGCCGGCCGCCAAGGTGCTCGACGACTCCTACCGGCAGCTCGACCAGCTCGGCACGCTGACCGGCCACCGCGCCGAGTCGGCCGCGCTGGCGGAACGGATGCGCACGCAGATCGACAAGATCGTCAAGGCGGTGCCGCCCCGCGCGACCGCACTGTCGTACTACTACGAGATCGACCAGACTCTGTACTCCGCGACCTCGAAGACCTTCATCGGGTCGATCTTCGCGCTGTTCGGGCTCACCAACGTCGCGGACCCCGCCGACCCCGACGGCAGCAAGAACGGCTATCCCCAGCTCTCCCAGGAGGCGCTGGTCGCGGCCAACCCGGACCTGATCTTCCTGGCCGACAGCAAGTGCTGCGGGCAGTCGCCGGCCACGGTCAAGGCGCGAAAGGGCTGGTCGTCGATCGCCGCCGTCGAGCAGAACCGGATCGTGGCCCTGGACGACGACATCGCCTCGCGCTGGGGCCCGCGAATCGTCGACCTGGTGCAGTCCGTCGCCGATGCGGTGGCCAAGGTACCGGCGTGACCGACCGGCCGCGCCCGGCCAACCCGGGCCCGGCAGAGACGGCCCCGGCCCCGGCGGACGCAGCCGGAGGCCCGGCAAGCGCGGCCGCGGCCTGGGCGGACGCAGCCGGAGGCCCGGCGAGCGCGGCCCCGGCCCCGGCCCCGGCAAGCGCGGCCCCGGCCCCGGCAAGCGCGGCCCCGGCCCCGGCGAACGCGGCCCCGGTCCCGGCAAGCGCGGCCGCGGGCCTGGCCGACCCGGGCCCGGCGAACGCCGTCCCGGGAGTAGCGGCAGCCTCGGCCCCGGCCGAGGAAGCCTCCGGAATAACGGGCTCGGCCGAGTCGGGCGCGGGTAAGGGGCGGTCGCCCACCGCCGGCCCGGCCGGGTTGCGGATCGGCTGGCTCGTCGGCGGCGTGCTGGCCGTGCTCGTCACCCTCGTCGCCGGCGTCGCCTTCGGGCCGGTCTCGCTGCCGCCGGCCGGGGTCGCCGCAGTGCTCCTCGACCTCCTTCCTGGAGTCCACCTCGACAGCGGCCTCACCGAGCGCGAAGTCGCCATCATCACCGAGCTCCGCCTCCCCCGGGTCGTCCTCGGCCTGCTCGTCGGTGCACTCCTGGCCATGGCCGGCGCCGCCTACCAGGGCGTCTTCCGCAACCCCCTGGCCGACCCGCACCTGCTCGGCGTCGCGGCCGGCGCCGGACTCGGCGTGACCGCCGTCATCGCGTTCCGGTCGACCAGCGGCGACGCTACCGCCGAGCTGCCGATCGGCGTGCCGCTCGCAGCCTTCGTCGGTGCCGTGGGCGCCGTCGCGCTGACCTGGCTGCTCGGCGGCGCCGGTGGCCGGGCCCGGACCCCCGCCACGCTGATCCTGTCCGGGGTGGCGGTCTCCGCGTTCCTGGCCGCCGCGCAGACCTTCGTGCTGCAACGGCACATCGAGTCGCTGCGTGAGGTGTACTCCTGGCTGCTCGGCCGGCTCGCCACCGCGGGCTGGCACGACGTGCTCCTGGTGCTGCCGTACGCGGCGGTGACCGCGGCGATCGTGCTCTCGCATCGTCGCGAGCTGGACGTGCTCACCGTCGGCGACGAGGAGGCGACCAGCCTCGGCCTGCATCCGCAGCGCAGCCGCTACCTGCTCATCGCGGCGGCCTCACTCGGTACCGCCGCGGCGGTCTCCGTGTCCGGCCTGATCGGCTTTGTCGGCATCATCGTGCCGCACACCCTGCGGCTGCTCGCCGGCCCGAGCTACCGGTCGATCCTGCCGCTGTCCGTGCTGTTCGGCGGCGCGTTCCTGGCCCTGACCGACCTGCTGGCCCGTACGGTGGCGAGCCCGGCCGAGATCCCGATCGGCGTGGTGACCGCCTTCCTGGGCGCGCCCTTCTTCGCCCTGGTGCTGCGCCGGAGCGGGGTCTCGTGATCGGCGTACGGGGATTGCGGGTGCGGCTCGGCGGCTCGGTCATCGTCGACGGGGTGGATCTCGACGTGGCCGCCGGGGAGTGGGTCACGATCATCGGGCCCAACGGGGCGGGCAAGTCCACGGTGCTGCGCGCGGTCGGCGGGCTGCTGCCGTTCAGTGGCGCGGTGAGCCTGGGTGGCACCCCGCTGGAGCGGCTGCCCCGCCGCGAGCGGGCCCGCACCGTCGCCACCGTCGCGCAGTCGCCCGTGGTGCCGCCGGGCATGCTCGTGCTCGACTACGTGCTGCTGGGCCGCACGCCCTACATCCCGCCGCTCGGCCGGGAGTCCGCCTCCGACCTGGCCGTCGTCGACGAGGTGCTGGACGCCCTGGACCTGGACGGCATGCGCGCCCGGCGGCTCGACACGCTCTCCGGCGGCGAACGGCAGCGGGCGTTCCTGGCCCGCGCGCTCGCCCAGGGCGCCCGCATCCTGCTCCTGGACGAGCCGACCAGCGCGCTGGACATCGGCCACCAGCAGGAGGTGCTGGAGCTGGTCGACCGGCTGCGCGCCGAGCGGGGCCTGACCGTGCTGGCCACGATGCACGACCTGACGATCGCCGGCGAGTACGCGGACCGGATGGTGCTGCTGGCCGGCGGCCGGGTCGTGGCGGCCGGCGCCGCCTGGGAGGTGCTGACCGAGGAACTGCTGGCCCGGCACTACCGGGTGCGCGTCAAGGTGATCGACGGCGGTCAGGGCCCGCTGGTCGTGCCCGTCAGGAACTAGGCTGCAGGATCGAGAAGGTGCCGCCCTGCGGGTCGTCCAGCACCGCGTACCGGCCGATCGGCAGCGTGGTCGGCGGCTGCACGATCCGCCCGCCGAGCGACTGCGCGTACGCCGCCGAGTCGTCGCAGTCGGCCACCGCGAAGTAGATCATCCAATGTGGTGGCAGGTCGTCCGGCCACTCGCCGTCCATCGCCTGCATGCCCGCGATCGGCCGGCCCTCGTGCTCCCAGACGATGTAGTCCATGCCGTTCATCGAGCTCTCCCGGGCCACCCAGCCGAACACCGCCCCGTAGAACGCCGCCGAGCCCTCGACGTCCCGGGTGGTCAGCTCGTTCCAGGTCAGCGCGCCCGGCACGTCGAAGATGTCGGCGCCGCGCATGGTGCCGGCCTGCCACACGCTGAACGGCGCGCCGGCCTGGTCCAGGAACGCGGCCATCCGGCCCTGGTACATGACGTCGAACGGGGCCACCAGCACCTTGCCGCCGGCCGCCTCGACCCGGGCGGCGATCTCGTCCGCGTCGTCGGTGGCCACGTACGTGCTCCAGGCGGTCGGCTGGCCCTCGCCGTACAGCGGGCCGGCGCCGGCGGTGGCCCGGCCGTCCAGCCGGAAGGTGGTGTAGCCGCCGTACTCCTCGCCGGAGACCTCGGCCTCCCAGCCGAAGAGCGCGGTGTAGAAGCGGATCGCGTCCCCGAGGTCGGCGGTACCCAGGTCCACCCAGTTCGGTACACCGGGCGTCGGTGGGTTCATGACCTGCTCCTCGAGGTTACGGCGGACGACAGATGGATCGTTACACCGCGATGCGAGGTACGGGGCTGCTCAGTCGGAAGTTCAACTGAACCGCCGACCTTCGTCGCGTCGATAGGCCCATACGGCCACCCCACCTAGCGCGAACGTCCACCCGACCAAGGCGGCTATCGATGCCGGCTGCACCGGGAAGTCCCCGACCGCCGCCCACATGAGCCGCACCGCGCCCCCGGTGGGCAGGTAGGGGGCGATCGTCTCGACGAAGCCCGGCGCGGCGCCCGGCCCGGTCATCAGCCCGCCGCCGAACGCCAGCGGGAAGAACAGGATCTGGGCCAGCACGATCGCGCCCTTGGCCGGCAGCGAGTAGCCGATCGCCAGCCCCATCAGCGTGAACGGCACCGCGATCAGCACCACTACGGCGAGCGCCGCGAGGAAGCCGGCCGGCGTGATCGTCGCCTCGGTCGCAACCGCCGCGATCACCACGACCGGCACCAGCGAGACGCCCATCAACGCCAGCCCGGCCAGGATGCGGCCGGCGAAGCGCGGTGCGGCGCCGGCCGGCAGCGTCCGGGCGTACGGATCCCAGGGCTGCGCGCGGTCCTCGGCGACGCCGATGCCGTACTGGAAGAGGTTGCTGGTCATCACGACGAAGGTGACCATCGACGCGGTCGCGAAGGTGGCGTAGGTCTGGTCGTGGCCGACGAACGGCACCACGAAGAAGATCATCGAGGCGGCCGGGAAGGAGGCGCTGCCGATCAGCGCCATCGGGATCCGGAAGGTCTCGATCAGCTGGAACCGGGCGTGGGTCAGGGCGAGGGATGACATCCGTTCCTCCGGGAGGGGTCAGGCCGCGGTGAGGGTGAGGAACGCTTCCTCCAGCGAGGTGGGCCGGACCTCGAGGCCCGTGAAGGGCACGTCGCGGGCAACCAGGTCGCGGACCAGCCGGTCCGCGTCGCCGGTGAGCAGATGGGTGCGGTCACCGGCGCGTTCGATGCCGACCACCCCGGGCAGCTCCGGCAGGGGCACCGGCGTCGTCAGGCTGACCCGGCGGATGCTGACCAGGCCGCGTACCGCCGCGACCGTGTCGTCGGCGAGCACCCGGCCACCCCCGATCACCACCACCCGCCGGGCCAGGGCCTCGATCTCCTCCAGGTAGTGGCTGGTCAGCACGACCGTGCCACCGTCGGCGTGGAACTGCCGGATGGCGTCCCACAGGGCGTGCCGGGCCGTCACGTCCAGCCCGGTGGTCGGCTCGTCCAGGAAGACGATGCGCGGCCGGCCGGCGAAGGCCAGAGCCACCGCGACCCGCCGCTTCTGCCCGCCGGACAGGCTGCCGGTCTGCCGCTTGACCAGGTCGGCGAGCCCGAACCGGGCGAGCAGCTCGTCCCGGCCCAGCGGGTCGGGGAAGTGTGCGCGGACGAAGTCGACCACCTCGCCGACCCGCAGCGCGCCGGGCAGCCCGGTCTCCTGCGGGGTCACGCCCAGCGTGCGCCGGCTGGCCGGGTCGCGGGGATCGCCGCCGCACAGCTCCACCGTGCCGGAGCTCGGGCGGCGCACCCCGGTGAGCAGGTTGACCAGGGTGCTCTTGCCGGCGCCGTTGGGCCCGAGCAGGCCGACCAGCTCGCCGGCGTGGACGTCGAGGTTGAGCCGGTCGAGGGCGAGCACGGTGCCGTACCGGCGGGTGGCGTCGAGGGCGCGGGCGAGGATCACGGCTCCTCCCGGCGGGTGGCGGTGCCGTTGAGCAGGGCGTGCAGCGCGGCGGTGTAGTCCTCGAAGGCGACCCGGCCGCGCCCGGTGAGCCGGACCAGCGTCGCGGGGGTGCGGCCCTGGTGGGTCTTGACGACCTCGACGTAGCCGGCGTCCTCGAGCTTGCGCAGGTGCACGGAGAGGTTGCCCGCGGTCATCCGCAGGATCTCCTGCAGCTGGGGGAAGACGATCCGGTCGCCGTCGGCCAGAGTGGACAGTGCGGAGACGACGCGGAGCCGGGCCTGGGCGTGGATCACCGGGTCGAGGTCGGGCAGACCGCCGTTCATCGGGCCATCCGCAGCCAGGAGACCAGCCCCGCGACGAGCATCCCGCCGCCACCGAACACGGCGACGATCAGGGCGTGCCAGCCGGGCCCGGCCAGGATGCCGACCATGTTGACGATGCTGATCGAGAGGCCGAGGACGTAGAGGATCCGGTCGTTCCAGATGGCGCCGCCGGCCATGTGCAGCACGCCGGTGAGGGCGACCATCGCGCCGGCCCAGAGCAGGTTGGCGTCGGGGACCGGCAGCAGGTCGCTGATCCGGCTCAGCAGCACGGCCATGCCGATGAAGGCGACGGACCAGGTGAAGCCGTACATCGCGCCCTGGCGCGAGGACGGCCCGCTGATCTGGCGGCTGGCCCGGGCGCCGACGACGCCGGTGACGACGCCCGCCAGCGTGATCAGGCCGAGCAGGACGTTCAGCGGGACGAACCCCGGCATCGCCACGAAGACCCGGCCGTCGGGACCGAAACGCAGGAAGTAGACGCCGAAGCCGATCAGCCAGGCGAGACCCCACGGCCAGAGCAGCAGCCGGGGGTCGGGGGTGAGCCGGCGCCCGGCGGCGGCCCGCTCCCGGGCGATCAGGCGCAGTGACTCGGCGGGGTCGGCCGGGGGCAGTTCGTCATCGGCGGTGTTCATGCAAAGAACTCTACCGCGCAAAGTCAAAGAAGTTTGTGCCATAAAGTTGATGGCCGGGTGCCGGCGCCCGGCTTAGCATCGCGCGGTGACCGAACTCGTGCTGCGTCCCGCCGACTCCCGCGAACTGAGCGCGGTGCTGACGTTCTGGGCCAGGGCGGCCGAGAACGCCGGCCGTCCGCCGGACACCCCGGCGGCGCTGGCGGCGCTGCACCTGCGGGACCCGTTCGCGCTGATCGTGGCCGTCGAGGGGGACCGCATCGTCGGCACGATCATCGCCGGCTGGGACGGCTGGCGCTGCCACCTGTACCGCCTCGCGGTCGACCCGCAACGACGCCGCGGCGGCATCGGCGCGGCGCTGATCGCGGCGGCCGAGGACCGCATCCGGTCGCTGGGCGGCACCCGGATCGACGCGATGGTGCTCGACGACAACCCGCGGGCGCACGGGATCTGGGCGGTGCACGGGTACCACCGGCAGCAGGACTGGTCGCGCTGGGTCAAGCCGCTCTGAGCGGTTCGGGGAGCGGCTCGGCGTGCACGACCGACAGCCGGGACACCGCGCGGGTCAGGACCACGTACAGCCGGTGCAGGCCGCGGGGCTCGGCGGCCACGATCTCCGCCGGCTCGATGACGATGACATGGTCGTACTCCAGGCCCTTGACGATCGTGGCCGGCACAACCGTGACCCGCGCCTCGGTCTCGACGTCGTCGGGGGTCGCGGTCCGCAGGCCGGCGGCCGCGAGGTGCGCGGTCAGCCGGCCGACCGCGGCGTCGGCCGCGATGACCGCGACCGAACCCTCGTGCTCCAGCGCCGCGGTCACCTCGACCAGCATCGCGGCGTCCACATCGGACGCCGTCGGCACGCCGACGATCGCCAGGTCGCCGTCGCGACGCAGCGACACCGCCTCCGGCACGTCCACGCCGAGCGCCGGCAGCAGGCGGTTGGCCAGGGCCACAACCACCGCCGGTACGCGGAAACCGACCGTCAACGGCACCACCGCGGCATCGGGCTTGCCGAGATGGCCCAACGTGTCACGCCAGTTCGCGGCGGCCCACGGCGCGGTGCCCTGGGCCAGGTCACCGAGCAGTGTGATCGAGCCGTGCTCGCTGCGCCGGGCGATCGCACGCGCCTGCATCGGGGACAGGTCCTGGGCCTCGTCCACCACCACGTGCCCGAAGCTCTGCTCGCGCTCCAGCAGGCCCGCGGCCTCGTCGAGGAGCACCAGGTCGGCCGCGCTGAACCTGGCCGCCTTGACCGTGCGCGGCGGCTTCGCCCAGCGCAGGGCGGCCTGCTCGGCCTCGGTCAGGATGCCCTCGGCGGCGGCGGCCAGCAGCTCGGCATCGGTGAGCACGGCGACGACCAGCCCTTCCGGCGTCAGCGCGGGCCAGGCGTTGTCCAGGAAGTCGCGAACCTGAGGCACCCGGCTCATCCGGCGCAGCCAGCTCTCGCCGGGCGAGTTGCCCGTGCGGTACTCCGACTGCCGCTGCAACAGCGCGACAACCCGCGCCAGGACGCGCTCCCGGCCCACCGCGTACGGCAGACCCTCCCGCCGGGCCTCGTCCACGATCCACCGCAGCGGCTCCGGGTCGATCCGCCACCGGTACGAGCCATCCGACACCATGATCGGCTCAACCGGCTTGCCGAGCCGCCCCCACAGCGCCTTACGCAGCACCGCCGCCATCCGCGGATCGTGCTTGAGCAGCGTGGCGGCCTCGTCGTCGCGCCCCCGCACCGGCGCCCGCGCGATCAACTCGTCAACCGTGGCCTGCTGCACCTCGACCTCACCGAGCGCCGGCAGCACGGCCGAGATGTAGGACAGGAACGCGGTGTTCGGGCCGACGATGAGCACGCCCGAGCGTCGCAGCCGTTCCCGATGCAGATAGAGCAGGTACGCGGCCCGGTGCAGCCCGACCGCGGTCTTGCCGGTGCCGGGCGCGCCCTGCACGCAGATCGAATCCTCGAGATCGGCGCGTACCAGCTCGTCCTGCTCGGGCTGGATGGTGGCGACGATGTCCCGCATCGGCCCGACCCGGGGCCGCTCGATCTCGGCGGTCAGGATCCGGCTCTTGGTGCCCAGCTCCTCGCCGCGGTCCAGATGCTCGTCCTCGAAGCTGGTCAGCTCCCCCTTGACGAAGCCGAACCGGCGCCGCGTCGACACCCCCTGCGGGTCCCGCACGCTGGCCCGGTAGAACGACTGCGAGAGCGGCGCCCGCCAGTCCAGCACCATCGGCTCACCGGCATCATCGGTGACGTGCCGGCGCCCGATGTGGTACGCCGTCTCGTCGATGTCCAGCTTGCCGAAGAACAACGGCGTACCGGGATCGTCGGCCAGCTCGGCAACCCGGCGCGACAGCGTCCGGCCGAGCGTCTCGGCGCTGTAGGCATCCCCGGCGATGTCGGCACCGGAGGAGAAGAGCGACTCGGCCCGCCCCCGCATCCGGGCCAGCGCGGCCCGCGACTCGGCGAGATGGGTACGTTCGGCGACAAGTTCAAGATCGAGATCGAGTTCGGAGGCGGGCACGCTGATTCCTATCGCGGTAGCTCGCTGCTCGCTCGCGTATCCGGCGACGGGTGGCCGTCATCCGGCGCGGGGACGTCCGCTGCGGTGTCATCTCAACCGCGGCCGTCAAGCGGCCCCGTACGATACGCGCCCCTCCCACCCGGTGCCACCGATTTACCGCGAAGCCGACCGCCACCCTTTCGCTTTTTCGATTAGAGGTGGCCTGGGGTCATGACGAGCGTCCTGCGCGAACGCACCGTGCTTCCCCCGGACGACCCCGCTGACCGGGCCAGATTCGCCCGAGGTCCGGCGGCGTGACGGCACCGACGAGGGCGCGGCTGGTCGGACCGGACGGCACGGAGATCGAGATCCCGGACGACCTGTACGGCATCCTGCGCGACGTGGTGGCCGCACTCTCACAGGGCACGGCGAGCGCACGCGTTCCGAACGCCGGCAGGCGCTGGACCAGATGGCGGCAGAGGGGGAGGACGCCGGACTGTACGAGTCCACCGCCACCCCGAAGCCCACCAGGTGAGGGTCTGTCGCCGTGCCGTTCCCTGCCTTCCTCGACACGTGTGTCCGCTATCCGGCCTACCTGGCTGACACGCTCCCCCGCCTCGCCGAAGCTGTTGGGAGCGCGCCGGAGTGCCGCGCTTCGCGGCGGAGGTTCGTCGGCATCTCTGATTGCGCGCTCCGTGAGCCCGGGTCCGCACCCCGCGTTCCAGGCGGGATCATGGGGGTATGGCTGACCGGCACCCCACCGCGCGGATCACCGACCCCCAGGTGATGCGGGCGCTCGCGCACCCCGCGCGGATCGCGATCATTGAGCATCTCGGCAGCACCGGTGCGGTTGTCACCGCCACCGAGTGCGCCGGGCTGGTCGGGCTGTCGCCGAGCGCGACCAGCTATCACCTCCGCGAGCTCGCCAAGAACGGCCTGGTCGAGCAGGCGCCGAGCCGCGGTGACGCCCGGGAACGGGTGTGGCGCAGCACCACCTCCGGTTTCAACATCGATGGTGATCTGGCCGAGCCGGAGACCCGGGCGAGTCAGCAGGCGCTGGTCGAGGTTTATCTGACCCGGGATTTCGCGCGGTTGCGGGAGTCGATGGCCCGGCTGCACGAGGAGCCGAAGGAGTGGCAGGACGCGAGCGCGTTGATGGGGCCGATGCTGCTGCTCACCGCCGAGGAGTTGATTGAGGTCAATCGGCAGGTCAAGGAGCTGCTGGACCGGTACCGGCGGCGGGAGCGGATGGCGGATGCCCCGGCCGGCGCCCGGGCGGTCGCGGTGCACTATGCCGCCTTCCCAGTGGAGTAGGTCTTGCGCTGAGGAGATGTGAAGGATTATTTTCGAAGTATGTCCTTCACGTCTGACGGTTCGCGCTGGGCCGACGTTTATCTCGCGGCCGGCGCGCGGGGCGTCTCCGCCTGTGGTGACTTCCTCGCGGCCACCGCTCTGGCGCTCGCGTTTCAGCAGGCCGGGGCCGGTGGCGTCGCCGTCTCGGGGTTGCTGCTCGCCGCCGCGTTGCCGCTGGCGGTGCTCGCGCCGATCACCGGCCGGATCGCCGACCGGGTCGACAGTCGCACGCTGCTGATCGCGGCCGGGTTCGGTCAGGCCGCGGTGTGCGTCGCGCTCGCCTTCGTGGAGCAGCCCGCGGTGATCATCGCGCTGGTCGCGGTGCTGGCGAGCGGGCTCGCGGTCACCCAGCCGACCCTCGCCGCGCTGCTGCCCGCGATGGTCCGGCGCGCCGATCTGGCCAAGGCCAGCGGGATCAACCAGACCGCCGGGCTGGTCGGCATGCTGATCGCGCCCGCCCTGGCCGGCGTCCTGGTGGGGCAGTTCGGGGTACGGGTGCCCCTGCTGCTCGACGCCGCCTCGTACCTGTCGCTCGTGGTGGCCGGGCTGCTCATCCGTACCCGGAGATCGTCGGCGGCCCAGCCCGCCGCGGCCGTGACCGTCCCCTGGCGGCTGCGGGACGACCGGTTGGTGGCCGTGATGGTCGGCGCGATCGCGGCGGGCGTCGCCGGGGTCGGCGCCATCAACGTCATCGAGGTGTTCTTCGTGCGCGCGACGCTCGGCGCCTCGACGACCGTGTTCGGCCTGATCAGCGCGGCCTGGACCGGGGGGATGCTGGCCGGCGCGGTGCTGTTCGGGCGGCTCGGCCGGCGCTGGACCCACGCCGGCAAGCTGGTCCAGCTCTCGCTGCTGCTGGCGGCTGCCACCTGCGCCGTGGTGCTGGCCGGCGCCGGGGTCTGGCACGCGCTGCTGCTCGTGCCGCTCTGGTTCCTCGGCGGCATCTGCAACGGCGGCATCAACGTCTTCACCACCGTCGTCATGGCCGAACGGGTGCCGGCCGCCGCCCGGGGCCGCGCCTTCGCCGCGATGGGCGCCGCGATCCAGGGCGCCGGGATGGTGGGCTATCTGATCGGCGGGCCGCTCGTCGATCAGTTCGCGCCGCGGCCCCTGGTCGCCGCCGCCGGCCTCGCCGGGCTGGTCGCGGTCGGCGCCTGTTTGCCGGTTGTGCGCCGGGCCGGACGTGAGATAGGTCCCTTGCCGCAGGCGGAGCCCCGGCGTCCGCAACCCGCCGGGGATAGCGTCGGTGCATGAGCGACGTCGTCCAGCGGCCCCGGGTCGGGCACATCCAGTTCCTCAACTGCCTCCCGATCTACTGGGGCCTGATGCGCTCGGGCGCCCTGCTCGACGTCGATCTGTACAAGGACACCCCGGACCGGCTCAACGCCGCCCTGGTCGCCGGCGACCTCGACATCGGCCCGATCTCCCTGG
The DNA here is from genome assembly GCF_044465625.1 of Actinoplanes sp. NPDC049599. Lineage (NCBI taxonomy): Bacteria > Bacillati > Actinomycetota > Actinomycetes > Micromonosporales > Micromonosporaceae > Actinoplanes > Actinoplanes sp. NPDC049599. Next base: position 2,336 of record NZ_JBITLX010000011.1, on the reverse strand, counting down.
TCGAGTATCTGCGCCACGCCGACGACCTGTTGCTGCTGCCCAACCTCGCGGTCGGCAGCGACGGCCCGGTGCTGTCGGTCAACCTGGTCTCCACCCGGCCGCTGGCCGAGCTCGACGGCCGCCCGGTCGCGCTCGGCTCGACCTCGCGGACCGGCGTGCTGCTGGCCCAGATGCTGCTGGCCGAGAAGTACGGCGCCGAGCCCGAATACTTCCGCTGCCCGCCGGAGCTCAACGAGATGCTGCTCGAGGCCGACGCCGCGGTGCTGATCGGCGACCCGGCCCTGCGCGCCATGTACGAGGCGCCGGAGCTCGGCCTCGAGGTCATCGACCTGGCACAGGCGTGGAAGGAGTGGACCGGGCTGCCGATGGTGTTCGCCGTCTGGGCCGTCCGCAAGGAGTTCGCCGCGGCCCAGCCGGGCATGGTGAAAGAGGTGCACGAGGCGTTCCAGCGTTCGCGCGACCTGTGCCTCGGTGAGCTGGACGAGGTCGCCGAGGCGGCGGCGCGCTGGGAGCCGTTCGACGCCGCGACGCTGGCCACGTACTTCCGGGCGCTCGACTTCTCGCTGGGGGAGCGGCAGGTCGCCGGGGTGCGCGAGTTCGCCCGCCGGGCCGCCGCGCGCGGCGAGGCGCCGCCCCTGCCGGCCGACGGGCCGATCTTCGCCCAGGTATAGACCACTTTGCGCCGCACGGGGTAGCGCCGGCTCCGTCCATACCGGACCATGGGCCGGTGGCCCCTCGATGGAACAGCCTGACGATCCGCCTCGCCCTGCCCGTCGCCCTGGTCGGGCTGACCGCGCTCGGCGCGGCCACCCCGGCGCACGCCGCGCCCGAGGCCGAGCGCCCCACGGTGGAGCTCTCCGTGCCCGACCGCGTGGTCACCACTCCGGGCGGCAGCAAGACCGTGCAGTTCGAGGTCCAGAACACCGGCAAGGTCCCCGCGATCGGCCTGGTCCTGGAGTTCGCCTCGGCCGGCGGCGCCGTTGATCCGCGGCTCGGCTTCCAGCCGCCGGCGGGCTGCACCGCCACCGGCTGCACCGTCGGTGATCTCGCGCCCGGCGTCCGCAAGCCCTACACGTTCACGGTGAAGCCCACGGCCGAGCTGCCCGCGACCGGCGCTGCCCTCCGCCTGGCAGTGCATGACGCCGCCGCCGAGTGGCAGGTGGAGACCACCGTCACGGTGCTGCCCGCCGCCGCCCCGGGCATCGACCTGGAGACGGCCCGCATCCCGGACATCAAGCTGGCTCCGGGCACGTCCGCGGTGCTGCCGATCTCGGTGCGCAACAACGGCAACAAGGCCACCGAGGGTGTCGCCGTCGCACTGGCCGTCCAGCCCGGCGTGCACTACCCGAACAAGTACAGCAACTGTGTCGACGCCGCCGACCTGCCGGGCATCATCTGCGCCTTCGACCTGACCCTGGAGCCGGGCGCGGTCTTCACCGTCTCGCCGGCCACCCCGCTCACCGTCGAGGCCGGCAAGGACACCCCCGGCCCCGCGAGTTACTACGCAGGGCTGCACGCGTACGGCATCGAGGACGACGCGGACGTCGCCGGACTGGCCGCCGCCAAGCGGGCGATGCAGCAGCCCGGCACCAAGCTCCAGCTGGTCCCGGCCGTGCAGAGCCTGGCCGTGGACCAGCGCGAGCTGAACGAGTGGGACAACACGACCTCGTTCTTCGTCAAGGTCCCGCTGAACCAGGCGGACAGCGCGGCGATCGGCGACAACTTCGAGGGCAAGGTCGGCGACACCCGCACCATCAAGGTCGGCATCCGGAACAACGGCCCGGCGACCGTGCTCCCCCGCACCAAGGAGTGGTGGCACGCGGCGAGGGTGCGCATCCCGTCCGGCCTGAAACTGACCAAGGTGGACAAGAACTGCGTCCCGAACGGCGACGGCGAGCCGAGCTGGAACCTGCCGGGCCAGGTGAGCGGCCACGACTACCTGTGCGTGACCTCCGAGCCGCTGGCCGCCGGCAAGACCGAGCTCTTCGCCTTCACCGCCAAGATCCAGGACGGCCGGAACGAGGACGAGGGCTCGATCACCGTCCTCGGCGGCGTGCAGGACAGCAAGCCCGGCAACAACGTCGCGAAGATCGAGGTCAAGCTCACCAACGGCAACACCGGCGGTGCCGGCGGCGGCCTCCCGATCACCGGCGGAGCCACCGGCCAGGTCGCCGCGACGGGTCTGCTGCTGGTGCTGCTGGGCGCGTTCACGCTGCTGCTGACCCGGCGCCGCCCGACCGCCTAACTCGAAAATCGACGGTGACCAGACGCGCGGCAGCATCCCGCGTCGCGCAGCGGCGTGGGATGGGTCTTGGTTGAAGCGGTGGTTATGCGGC
>NZ_JBITLX010000010.1:0-261466 GCF_044465625.1 Actinoplanes sp. NPDC049599 | reverse complement strand
TGACCGGTCATTTCACTGATCATCATGCGTTCCTGCTGGGCAAGATGATCAAGCGGGTGGAGGCGATCGAGGCTGACATCCGCGAGGTCGATGCCCGGATCGAGGCGCAACTGGCCCCTTTCGCCCCGGCGGTGGTCCGGCTGCTTGAGATCCCCGGGATCGGCTCGGCCGCCGCAGCGACTATCGTCGCCGAGATCGGCGTGGACATGACCCGTTTCCCGACTGCGGCCCACTTGGCCGGTTGGGCGAAGTTCGCGCCCGGGGTCAAGGAATCCGCCGGCCGACGCAAAGGCAACGGATCGAGCGGTCACGGCAACCGTTACCTCGCCCGGGTCTTGGGCCAGATCGCGGTGTCTGCCGCCCGCACCGACACGTTCCTGGGCGAACGCTACCGGCGCATCGCGCGAAGACGCGGCGCTAAACGCGCGATCGTCGCGGTTGGCCGCTCGATCCTGACGATCATCTGGCACCTGTTGTCCGACCCCGGAGCCGGCTTCCACGATCTCGGCGCCGATTTCTACCTTAGCCGCACCGACACCGAACGCCGCAAACGCAACCACATCCGCCAGCTCGAAGCCCTCGGCTACCACGTCACCCTCGACCTCGCCGCATAACCACCGCTTCAACCAAGACCCATCCCACGCCGCTGCGCGACGCGGGATGCTGCCGCGCGTCTGGTCACCGTCGATTTTCGAGTTAGCAGACGTGTCCGGGCGGCCGCCGCGGCGTTGATCATGTGTGAGCCTGGTGGGAACGGATGACGTGACGGCGCCGGCGGTGTCCCCCTGTCCGGCTGCCGCGGTGGCCTCGGTGGCCGCGCTCGCGGCCGGACAGGTGGTCGGCCAGGGGTGGGTCATGGTCCGCGACTGGCCCGGCGCCGAGATCACCGGCGGGGTCGGCCGGTACAGCGTGGCCATGGTGATCATCTCGGTCGCCGTTGTGGTTCTCGCCGGGACGGCCGCGGCGGCAGCGGCCGAGGTCTGGCCGGAACCGGTCGGCGGGTGGCGCGCGGCGCTGCCGGCGCGGCCCGGATACGTCGCGCTCGGGGTGGCCGTGGCGCTGGGGGTGCCGATGGCGTGGGGCGTGGAGGACGGCCAGGGCATCTTCCCCGCCGGGCCGGCCGTCTGGTTGTACGCGCTTTCGTGGGGAGCCGGCCTCGCCGCGGTCGGGTGGCTGCGGGGCCGCGCCGCGGTCGTCGCGGGCGTGACCGTGGTGCTCTCCGCCGTCGTGTGTGCGGTGTTCGTCGTGAGCATCCACGTGGTGGCCTACTACGCGACTCCCCCCGTCGCCGACTGAATCAGGCCGCGGTGACCCCGGCGGCCGGGTGGCAGGTGGCCAGGGTCGCGCCGAGCGGCGCCGGCTCGATCGGCAGGGTCGCCGCGCCCGCGCCCACGATCGGCCGCGGCCGGCGGGGCTGCACGCGGCCGGAGCTGCCGCCGCGACCCGGATAGACCAGCAGGCCGTTGACCGGGTCGGGCACCGCGTCCAGGGCCGCGTGCACGGCCGGCAGCTCCCGGAACACCGTCCACGACTCGTCGCCGCGGAAGGCGATCTCGAACAGCACGCCCCACGAGTGGTGCTGCCAGCGCCATTCGTAGGCGCCGTGGGTGATGGCCGCCTCGGTCAGGGCGGTGCCGTGCGCGTCCTGCCAACGCGCCGCCGACAGCGTCGCGCCGTCCAGTACCTCGATCGACCACCAGCGCAGGTCCATGGTGCGATCGATGCTACGCCGCCGACGCCCGGCCGGCGCCCGCATCGGCGAGGTCGGCACATCGGTCAGCGGCGGCCCGCGGCCGTGCGCGGCGAGCAGGTCGGCGGCGGCCGCGAACGGCTTGAGCGCGCTGATCTCCCGGAACATCCAGGGGTACATCATCTCGCCGGTGAACAGCAGCGGGTCGGCGTCGGGCGCGAACGCCGGGTGGTCGGCGAGCGCGCGTTCGGCGGCCCAGCCCGGCGCCACCGGGCCCTGCGCGAAGGTGAACTCCTGGAGCGCGAAGATCGGCGCGTCGATGAAGCCGGTCGCGCGCATCACCTCGTACCGGATCCGTCGCTCAGATCTCCGCCCTGCCAGGCCTCGTCGAGCAGCCAGTGCAGGGCGGCGAAGCCGTCGCTCATCCCGAAGGTGTTGCCCAGGAAGCGCAGCCGCCGCGCGGTGAGCCGGTCGCCGTCCGGCAGCAGCGCTTCCCCGGCGCGCTCCGGGGCGACCACCTCCCTGGCGAACAGGTTTGATGGTCGCCCCGCACGGGTCGGCATGATCCAGCGGTACGGCGAGCACGTGGTCACGGAAGCGCAGTCCCGGGGCCGGCAGCATCCGGCCACCGTGACCACTACTTCAGGTACGGCCCCGCCACGCCGATCCTGCCCGGGGCCGGGTTGCCGGGCAGGTCCAGCACGTAGACCCGCAGGTTGCCCTTGCCGCTCACCGAGGCGCTCAGCGTCCCGTTCCCGACGACCTTGGTGTCGCCGGTGACCGCGTCCACGTACGTGCCGTTCGGGATGCCGGTGAAGGTGGCCGGGCCGCCCGCCGCGACCAGCACGAAGCTGTCCACCCCGCCCGCGGTGTAGCGCCGCTTGAAGGCCATCGAGCCGGCGACGCCCTCGGTGGAGTACTGCCCCTTCTGCAGCGCCGGGATCGCCCGGCGGATCCGGTTGAGCCGCTGCACGTGCTTGACCAGCGGCTGCTCCAGCGTGCTCGCGACCGCCCCGGACGCGCCGCTCACCACCCCGAAGCCGGACGCGGTGACCGAGCCGGCGATCTTGTCACCGAAGTACGCGCGCCCGGTGGTCGCCAGCGGGCAAGTGGGCCCGCAGTCGATCGGCTTGCCCGCCTGGAACTCGATCTCCGAGCCGTAGTACAGCGTGGGGATGCCGCGGAAGGTCCACATCAGGCTCATGTTCTCGGCCCAGGCGTCGGTGCCGCCGGCGTACCGGGTCGACGACTTGTTCGGGCCGTAGTCGTGGCTGTCGACGTAGACGGTGTTGTAGGTGGCGTCGTTGTAGCTGTCGTCGGAGTCCTTGCCGTTGCCGAAGGCGTTGGACGCCTCGCCGAAGTTCATGTGCATGCGCATGTCGATGACGTTCATGCCGGACGCCTTGCTGTGGTCCGGCTCGTGGTAGGAGTTGCCGTTCAGGAAGGCGTTGGTGCTGGTCGGCTGGTTGCCCGGGCCCATCAGGTTCTCGTATTCGAACTGCTCGGCGGCGGCCCGGATGTCGTCGGGGCTGTACTCCTTGCGTTCCTTCCAGGTGAAGAACTGCGCGGAGTGGTTGACCGAGCCGCGGTTCCACTTGTCGTGCACGAACGCGGCGACCTCGCCGAAGACGTAGAAGTCCTTGCCCTTGTCGCCGTGGGTGGCGACCGCGTGCTGCTGGATGGCCGGCAGGAAGCGCCGGTTCCAGGTGGACCGCGGGATGTGCACGGCGGTGTCGACCCGGAAGCCGTCCACCCCCATGTCGATGTACCTGTTGTAGGCGTTGATCAGGTAGTTCTGGACCGGCGCGCTCTCGGTGTTGAAGTCGGCCAGGTCCTCGTGGATCCAGCAGCTGCGGGCGTCCTCGCCCTCCCAGTTGCCGATCCAGCACCGGTGGTAGAACTCGGCCGGGAACATGCCGGAGGTGGGGCTGGGCCACTGGCAGGTGTAGAGCGTGTAGCCCTCGGCGCTGCGGCCGCCGGTGGGCTTGCCCCAGTTGAGGCAGGTGTTGCCGACGGGCTCGGTGGTCGACCACAGATCACCGTTGTACGGGGTCCGGCCGTCGTACTCCTGGCCGTTGACCTTCTCGTTGTAGTACCAGCTCCACTGGCTGTCGCGGACGCCGTACACGGTGGGGGTGAACAGGCCCTTGGCGCCCCAGCGGGAGCTGTGGTTGTAGACCACGTCCTGATAGATCTTGATGCCCTTGCCGTGCGCCTTGTCGATCAGGTCCTGGTAGGTGCCGCCGGCCGTCTCGAGCCGGCTGTCGATCCGGTAGAAGTCCCAGCCGTGGTAGCCGTGGTAGTCGTAGTCGGAGCGGTTGAGCACCACCGGGGTGATCCAGATGGCGGAGAAGCCGAGCCCCTTGATGTAGTCCAGCTTGTCGATCAGCCCCGCGAAGTCGCCGCGGAACATCGGGTCGTCGTTCGCCGCGTTGCCGGACTTCACGTGCTGGGTGCCGCCGCGGTTGTTGGTGCTGTCGCCGTCGTTGAAGCGGGCGGTCATGACGAAGTAGATCGAGTCCTCGCGCGGGTCGCCGCCGAGCGGGCTGCCGGTGGGTGTGCCCGGCGTGGCCGTGGGAGTGGGAGTGGGTGCGACGGTCGGCGGGGGTGTCGCCGGCGCGCAGGGGTTCCCGGTGCCGGCGCGGCCGGCGGCGACCGTGACGTCGCCGCTGCCCAGGTGGTAGTTGGCGCCGTTGTTGTTGTCCCACACGCCGCTGCCGTTGTTGAACACGACCTGCAGGCCGGACGCGGCGCCGAGGTCGACGGTGCGGGACAGCCAGCCGGTGCAGGCGGATTGCATGGCCACGCCCGGCACGCTCGTCCAGGCGCCGCCGTCCGGGGCGTAGTGGATGTTGACCGTGGTCCAGCCGGACGGCCGCTGGTAGTAGACGGTCACGCTGCTCGCGGCGGACGCGGCCGCCACGAATCCGAACGTCGCGGCCGCCATGGCCAGCACGACGGCCATGCCGAGTCGTTTCCTGGATCTCACCTTCACCGGGGGGCTCCTCAGGGTGCGCCGAGCTCCCGCGGCACGGTGGCGCCGCGGGAGCTCGGGCGAGGTGGGCCTTGAAACGTCTTGCGACTGCCGGCGTGGTTCTGCAAGACCTTGCAAGTTGTTTCAGGAAGTTACCAAGGCATGACAAGAACGTAAAGGGGCAGTTGCATGTGTCGATGCCTGGTGCGTAGACTCAGGAGTCGACCGGCTTCAGCGCGGAGATCTGTGCCGGGTCCGCCAGCACGGTGTGCGCGACGTCGGTCAGCTTGTGGTTGGTGCGGCGGGCGTACCCGCGCAGCACGGCGAAGGCGGCGTCGACGGAGATGCCGTGCGCCTGGGCGATCGCGCCCTTGGCCTGCTCGATCACGATCCGGCTGTTCAGCGCACCCTGCAACTGCTCGGTGAGCAGCTCACCGCGGCGCACCGCGCGTTCCTGCAGCAGCGCGATCGCGGCCACGTCGGTGAGGGCCTGCACGATCTGCACGTCCGCGGCGTCGAAGTTGCCGCCGAGGGTGCTGCCGAAGACGTTGAGCGCGCCGATGACCTCCTTGCGCACCCGCAGCGGGAAGGCGTGCACGGACCGGAATCCGACGGCGAGCGCCTGCTCGGTGAACTGCGGCCAGCGGGTGACCGACTCTCGCAGGTCCGCGTTCAGCACCGGCGCGGCCGTGCGGAACGCGTCGAAGCAGGGCCCCTCGCTGGCCTGCACCTGGAGCAGCTCGAGGAGCTTGGCCCGCTCGTCCGAGGCCGCCATGAAGCGCAGGTGCCCCCGCTGGTCGGCGAGCAGCAGACCGACGGCTGAGGCGCCGACCAGGTCCGCCGTCCGCACGGTGAGCATGTGCAGGAAGTCGAGCAGGTCGAAGTCGTCCACCAGGGTGTCAGCCACCTCGACGAAAATCTTCGACAGACGCTCGGCCGAAACGGTCGTCATGGCTTCCTCCGGTACCTGGACTTCTCTGTCAAGTGTCTACTCATCGCGGGAGAAAAACAGCTCCCGCGCCACTATCGCGCGCGCGACATCAGCCAGCCGGAGGTCCTGCGCGAACGCGTACGCGCGGATCCGGGCCATCGCCTCCGCGAGCGTGCCGCCGATCTGGATCATCACCATGCCCTGGGCCTGGAAGAGCTCCGTCGTCCCGCCCAGCGCCTCGTCCTGGGCCGACACGTCGCCGTCGAGCTGCCGGCGTTCCTGGCCGTCCAGCAGCACCAGGACCGCGTCGTCGGCCAACGCGAAGGCCCGGCTGAGCTCGGCGCCGGTGAGCGGGCCGGGGTGGGACCGGAACAGGTCCAGCACGCCGAGCTGGGCCGCGCCGACCTGCAGCGGGAAGGCGAAGACGGCCTGCACGCCGGCCGCCAGCACGGCCGCGGCGTAGGCCGGCCACCGGGCGGGGCCGTCGGTGGCCAGATCCGGCACCAGCACCGGACGGCGGGCGGCGGCGGCGTCCACGCACGGACCCTCGCCCAGGACGAACTGCAGCTCCTCGAGGCGTTCGCTCTCCGGGTCGGCGGCGGCCAGCAGGCTGAACTGCTGGTCCTGGGCGACCACGGAGAGCCCGGCGCCCGAGGCCGGCAGCGTCCGCACCGCGAGCAGGCAGAGCCGGCGCAGCTGATCGACGAACCCGTCAGCCGGTCCCATGACCACTCCCGTTCTCCGCCGTTGCCGACACGGAAACCAGGGTGATGCGGGACATGGCTGCACCTTTCACCGGAGGCGCTGCCGGGGACCGGGGCAGCCGAGGATCGACTGGGGCCGACCCCTTCATCGTACTCGGGTCCGGCCGATCGGCGCGCGGCGCGGCCGGTGCGTCGCTACTGCAGTTCCTGTCCCCGGACGACGGCGGCGGCCAGATCGGACAGCCGCAGGTTGCGGCTGCGGGCGGCGTTGCGGAGCATCTCGAACGACGCGTCGATGTCCAGCCCGTGCCGGCCCGCAATCAACCCCTTGGCCTGCTCGATCATGATCCGGCTCCGCAGCGCGGTCTGCAGCTGGTCGGCCACCGTCTGCCCGTGCCGGATCGCGCGCTGCTGGAGCAGCCCGATCGAGGCGACATCCGCGAACGCCTGCGCGGTGGCGGCCGTGTCGGCGGCGAGCACCCCGCTGTGGCCGGCGAAGAGGTCGAGGGCGCCGAGACCGTCGGCACGCAGGCGCATCGGGAAGGTGTGCACGGCGGCGAAACCGGCCCGGCGGGCGGCGGCGGTGAACGCCGGCCAGCGACCCGCGATCCCGTTGACCAGGTCCGGGGCCGAGACCGGCAGGCCCAGCCGATGACAGTCGAGGCACGGGCCCTGACCCGACTCCATCTGCAGGGTCTCCACCGCCTGGGTGACGGCCGAGGACGCGGCGACCACCTGCGGCACCCCCCGATGGTCGGCCAGCAGCAGGCCGGCGGCGGCCACCGGCAGCAGCGTCACGCAGCGGTCGACGAGCACCTGGAGGAACTCGGCCTCGTCGAACGTCTCGTGCAGGGTGTCCGCCAGCTCGACGAAGGCAGTGGACATCGCCTGGTGCCGGCTCGGTGCTGAGGACATGAGGTTCCATCAAGGCTGGGAGCGAGGCGCGCTGGCGCCGGGGCCCGGCGACACGGGAATCACCGTACGCCTGGCGGGTGTCATCGGCGGCATCTCAGGGTGCCCCGGCGGCCCGGACGACGTACGTTGGGACGTCGGCAGTTGTCGTCCACCGCCCGAGACCCCGGCGGGCAGCACTCGTTCGCTCCGGGAGTCCCGCCATGACATTCGCCGCCCCGGCCCCTCCTCCCGCCGGGCCGGAAGCCGCGTCGGTGTCTGAGGAGTTCACCATCCTGCACCTGACCTGGCGGCTGCCCCGGATCGCCAACACCGTGTCCACGCCACGCCGGGCCCTGCAGAGCGCCCTGACGGCCCTGGGCGTGACCGCGGACTGCGTCGCCGACCTGGTGCTGGCCCTGACCGAGGCCTGCGCCAACGCCGTCGAGCACGCCCACCTCGCCGCCGAGTACCACGTCACGATCACCGCGGACCGGCACCGGTGCGCGGTGGAGATCGTCGACTGCGGGGTCGGCATCGCCGACCCGGCCCGGGTGCGGCCGAGCAGCGTCGCGCCCGCGGCGCACCGGGGCCGGGGCATCATGATCATGCAGGCCTGCACCGACTCGCTGGACCTGGCCCCGGTCGACCCGCACGGGCTGGCGGTGCGTTTCACCAAGCGGCTGGCCTGGGAGCCGGGCTCCCCGGACCGGCTGCTGGCCCCCGCGGGCTGAAACCCGTCGCGGTACGTGACGAAGCCGTCAGCCGGCACCCGGCCGCCGGCGCGTAGGCTGACAGCGCCCGCCCCCGACGACCTCCACCCTTTCGGTGGCCTCAGCACGGCTCGTCAGCGGGCTTTCACGACCGGCTCCAGCGGCGTCGACGACGCCCGGCCGGAGCGTCGTTCGCCGCGCAGTTCAGCGCCATCGTTCCCGACACACGGCCCCGGACCCCGGCCTGCCCGCCGACGTCGCCGGGCGCGTCTCGACGCATTCCCCCGAACCGGAAGGCAGGGCCCAGTGGCCACCACATACGGCTTTCTCAGCACCCACCCGCCGACCCACTGCGGCCTGGCGACCTTCAACGCGGCGCTGGTCGCGGCCCTCACCGCCGGCGGCGGGAGCGGCGGCGTCGTCAGGGTGACCACGGGCGGTGACGAGGGGCCGCCGGGCCCCGGCGTGGCACACACCTGGCCGGCCCACGACCCCAGCGGCTGGCGCGACGCCGCCGACGCCCTGAACGGCTACGACATCGCGGTCATCCAGCACGAGTACGGCATCTACCCGGGCGCCGACGGCGCGGACGTGCTGCGGCTGATGCGCCGCCTGCGGGTGCCCAGCATCGTGGTGCTGCACACGGTGCTGAGCCGGCCGACACCCCGGCAGAAGTCGGTGCTGGAGCAGGTCGTCGGCGCCGCGGGGGCGGTTGTCACGATGACCGGCACCGCGCACGACCGGCTCGTCGTCGGCTACGACGTGAACCCCGCCAAGATCTCCGCGATCCCGCACGGCGCGGCGGACCACACCGGCACGCCGGTCACCCGCGGGTCCCGGCCGCACCTGCTCACCTGGGGACTGCTCGGTCCCGGCAAGGGCATCGAGTGGGCGATCCGCGCGCTGCCGCACCTGAGCCGCCTCGACCCCGTCTACACGGTCGCCGGGCGTACCCACCCCAAGGTGCTCCAGCGGCACGGCGAGTCGTACCGGGCCGGGCTGCACCAGCTCGGCGCCGAGCTGGGGGTGGCGCACGCCGTCGACTACCGCTCGCACTATCTCGACGACGCGGCGCTGGGCGCGCTGATCCGCTCCGCCGACGTGGTGGTGCTGCCGTACGACTCGGTCGAGCAGGTCACCTCCGGGGTGCTGATCGAGGCCGTGGCCGCCGGCGTGCCGGTGGTGGCCACCGCGTTCCCGCACGCCGTGGAGCTGCTCACCGACGGACCGGGCCTGCTCGTGCCGCACCGCAACCCGCGGGCGCTGGCCACCGCCGTCCGCAAGGTGCTCACCCGCCCGGCGCTCTACCGCAACGACGAGGCCGCGGCGACCCTGCGCTGGCCGGCGGTGGCCGCGCGGTACGAGGCGCTGGCCGAGGGCCTGCTCACGGGCGCGGCACGCCCCGCCCCGGCACCGGCGTGACCGCGGCGCTGGACGTACCGGTACGGCACCCGCCGGCGCCGCCACCCAGCTTCACCCACCTCGCCCGGCTGACCGACGACACCGGGCTGCTGGAACACGCCCGGCACGCCGTGCCCCGGCGTGAGCACGGCTACTGCACCGACGACGTCGCCCGCGGGCTGGTCGTGGTCTGCCGCGAGCCCGACCCGGCGCCGGCGGTGCTGCGGCTGGCCGAGGTCTACCTGAGCTTCCTCACCCACGCCCAGGACGCCGGCGGCGCCTTCCACAACCGGCTCTCCTACGACCGGCGCTGGACCGACGAGCCCGCGCTGGGCGACTGGTGGGGGCGCGCCCTGTGGGGGCTGGGCACCGCGGTGGGGCGCAGCTCCGCGCCGTGGATCGAGCAGGACGCGCTGGTGGCGTTCGAGCTGGGCGCCGCGCGCCGCTCACCGGCGCCGCACGCCATGGCCTTCGCCGGGCTCGGCGCAGCCGAGGTGCTGCGCCGCTACCCGGACCACGCCGGCGCCTCGGACCTGCTCGCCGCGGCCGCGGCGGCGGTGGGCTGGCCCGACTCCGATCCCCGGTGGTCCTGGCCCCGGCCGCACCTCGCCTACGCCAGCGCTGCGCAGGCCGAGGTGGTCATCCTGGCCGGCGAGGCGCACCGCGACGTCGCCCTGCGGGCCGCCGGGCTGCGGATGCTGAGCTGGCTGCGCGACCTGCAGCTGGTCGGCGACCGGCTGTCCGTGCTGCCGGCGGCCGGCTGGCACCGCGGCACGGCCCGCCCGCAGTACGACCAGCAGCCGATCGAGGTGGCGGCCCTGGCCGACGCGTGTGCCACCGCCGCCGCGGTGACCGGCGACAACGGCTGGCAGCAGGGCGTACGGCAGTCGATCGGCTGGTTCCTGGGCGACAACGACACCGGCTCGGTCATGTGGGACCGGGCCACCGGCGGCGGTTACGACGGGCTGACACCGACCGGGCCGAACCTCAACCAGGGCGCGGAGTCCACCCTCGCGCTGATCTCCACCCTGCAGCACGGGCGGGCCGGCGCCGGCCTCAGGACGCGGTGACCGGGCCTTCCTGGATGTCCTCGCCCGGCAGCCACGGCACGACCCGCACCGCGAGCGTGGCGCCGCCGGCACAGCTCGCGGTCAGCAGGCCGGTGGACTGGCCGCAGAAGTAGCCGACGGAGACCGAGCGGCCGGCCACCTCGACGTGATGCGGGCGCCGCGCCCAGCCGGCCGCGCTGAGCCGCACCCGGACGATCGGGCCGCCCAGGTCGTCCAGCGCCAGCACCAGGCCGGGCAGCTCGGCCTCGGGGTCGGTGGACCGGGGCCACCAGCAGCCGTGCACCACCGGGTGGGGCGTGTCGGGGGACTCGAGCCACAGCCGGGGTGCCGCTACGGTCGAGGTCGGATCGGTGGTGCGTGCCATCGGACATCCTGTCGTGATGAGCGTCGTCGGGCACGGGTCCTGAGCAGAGCGCAAGTGCGGCAGGGACGAGGTCCACCGAGGCCGGTGAGGGTTACACCGAGAACAGTACGCCGGTGCCGACCCGGACGAGCCTCCCCGATCACCCGAAAGCGTCAGACGGCGCTCAGGCGGCGGGCCGCTCGGCGGCGACGATGGCCGCGACGCACTCGTAACCGGGCCGGCGCCCGGACCCGCCCGGCTCCACGCAGGCCAGCGAGGCGGCCCGCAGCTCGTCGAAGGCCGGCATCGGCACGTCGGCGACCTCGTCGGCCGGTTCGAGCGGCACCGGCGGGATGACCACCTTCACCCGCCGTCCGGTGCGGCGCCGCCGGGCCCGCACCCGGGCGGCACGGGCCGTCCCGGTCTCGCCGCCGGCCTGGCAGTCGTCGCCGGGCAGGGCCAGCTGGGTCTCGTCGCTGTCCGACGGCAGCGGCCAGCAGTGGCTGCGGACGATCGGCCGGTGCGCGCCGTGCTCCTGGTAGGAAAGTTCCGCTTCGTCGTGAGTCCTGTCGGCGTTCATCACGTCTCCCCTCGGGACTGCGGTCCGCGCGGCGTTGCTGCCGCGTGCTGGACGTGGTCACCATCGCGTCCGTCGGCGAGCGGGGACTCCGGCGGTCCGCGATCCGAGGCGGTGGTCGAAGAGCCATCGCCGCGCCGGGGCATCCGCCAGGTTACGGAGCTCACATCGCCGAGGTCCGGAGCGACACTTCAACCGTACGCCGGATCAGGCCGGGCGAACCCGCCGAGATATGCCGATTTCCGTCAGGCCGTCCAGTCGCCGGGGTCGCCGAGCTCCCAGTCCGCCAGCACCTCGCGGGTGTGCGCGCCGGGCAGCGCGGGGGCGCCCACCGGCCCGGCCGGGGTCACCGAGAACCGGGGCGCCGCGGCCGGCTGGAGCACGCCGTCGCGCCGGGCGAAGGTGCCGCGGTCGGCCAGGTGCGGGTGGTCCGCGGCCTCGGCCAGCGAGAGCACCGGCGCGACGCAGGCCTCGGTGCCCTCGAACACCAGCGCCCACTCGCGCTGGGTGCGGGTGGCGAAGGCGGCGGCGATCCGGGCACGCAGCTGCGGCCAGCTGTCCCGGTCGTACTGGGCCGGCAGGTCGTCGCCGGGCGCCAGCAGGCGGATGAACTCGGCGTAGAACTGCGGCTCCAGGGCGCCGACCGCCAGGTAGCGGCCGTCGGAGGCCGGGTAGACGTCGTAGAACGGCGCGCCGGTGTCGAGCAGGTTCACGCCGCGTTCGTCGCGCCACAGGCCGGCCGCGCTGAGGCCGTACAGCAGGGTGGTGAGGTGGGCCGCGCCGTCGGTGACGGCCGCGTCGACCACCTGGCCGCGGCCGGTCCGCTCGGCCTCGCGCAGCGCGGCCAGCAGGCCGACCACCAGGTAGAGCGACCCGCCGCCGAAGTCGCCGAGCAGGTTGGCGGGCACCTGGGGCGGGCCGCCGGCCCGGCCGATGGCGTGCAGCGCCCCGGTCACCGCCAGGTAGGTGATGTCGTGCCCGGCGCTGCCGGCCAGCGGGCCGTCCTGGCCCCAGCCGGTCATCCGCCCGTAGACCAGCGCCGGGTTACGGGCCAGCGCCGCCTCCGGGCCGACGCCCAGCCGCTCGGCGACCCCGGGGCGGTAACCCTCGATGACCAGGGCGGCCCGGCCGAGAAGCGCCAGCACCAGCTCCCGGCCACGGTCCTGCTTGAGGTCCACCGCGATCGACCGCTTGCCGCGGTTGAGCAGGTCGAAGCGGGGGTCCACGGCCAGCGGCGAGCCGGGGCCGACCCGGTCCACCCGCACCACGTCGGCGCCGAGGTCGGCCAGCAGCATCGCGGCGAACGGGCCCGGCCCGATCCCGGCCAGCTCGACCACCTTGAGACCGTGCAACGGTCCGTCATCGGGCATGCGTACCTCCGGGTGCCGAACTCCCATAGGATGAGCCTCGTCGATCCCGTCGACCGGGAGGCAAGGTTTCATGTATCCACCGCAGCCGTGGGATCTGCGCGGCCAGCTGTATCTCTCGGTGTTCGCGGTGCCCCGCTCCGCGCTGCCCGCCCTGCCCGGACCGCTCGCGGCGGCGGTGCGGCCGGTGCCGTTCGGGCGCCGCGCGCTGGTCGGCGCGGCCTGGGTCCGTTACGAGCCCGGCGGCGTCCTGCACTACCGGGAGCTGCTGGCGGCCGTGCTGGTGCACGAACGGCTGCGGCCGCGGGTCAGCATCACCGACATCTGGGTGGACAGCGTGGAGTCGCGCGACGGCGGCCGGGAGCTGTGGGGCATCCCCAAGGACCTGGCCGACCTGAGCCTGCGCACCGCGCCCGGCGGTGACCTGGTCGCGGCGGCGAGCATCGGGCCGGAGCCGGGCGCGCGGCAGGCGCCGATCGGCTCGGCGTCGTTCCGCGCCGGGCCGCGGCTGCCCGGGCGCTGGCCGACCCCGATGTCGGTGGCCCAGGCGCTCGGCGGCGCCGTCGTGCGCACCCCCGTGCGCGGGCGGGCCGGGCTGCGGCTCGGCAGCGGCACCTGGCGGGTCGAGGCGGGCGGGCCGCTGGGCTACCTGGCCGGTCGGCGGCCGCTGCTGACGGTCGCGCTCACCGACTTCCGGCTCCGCTTCGGCGCGACGGCCCCGGCCGCGGCCACCTGGCCCTGACGCCCGCGGGCCCGTCACCGCCGGCCGGCCGGTGCCGGCTGCTGGAAGTCGGCGAGCCGCAGGCGGGCGGTGCGGCGGCGGTACTCCCCCGCCATCCCGGGCCAGTTGGTGACCACCCGGCCGCTGGGCGTGCGGTACCAGTTGCGGCACGCCGTCCAGACGCTGCCGGCCAGCCGGGACTGCAGCTCGGCGTCGTATCCGGCGGCCACGTCCGGGCGTACGTCCAGCGGGCCGGAACCGGCCGCGAGCGCCCGCACCACCTGCACGATGTAACGGGCCTGGGCCTCGTGGAAGTAGACCACCGAGGTGTTGCCGGTGTTCGTGTTCGGCCCGTAGACCAGGAACATGTTCGGGAAGCCCGGCACGGCCATGCCCAGGTACGCGTGCGCGCCGTCCCGCCACACCTGTTCGAGCTTCTCGCCGTCACGCCCGGTCACCCGGATCGGGGTGAGGAAGTCGGTGGCAGCGAAGCCGGTGCCGTAGACCAGCACGTCGCAGGGGTGCTCGACGCCGTCGGTGGTCCGGACGCCGGCCGCGGTGACGGCCGCGATCGGCGTGGTCACCAGCTCGACGTCGGGCCGGGCCAGGGTGGGCAGCCAGGCGCTGGTGAACAGCACCCGCTTGCAGCCCATCGGGTCGTCCGGGGTGACCCGGGCCCGCAGCCCGGGATCGCGGACCTGCCAGCGCCGCTGGGCCCGCGAGGCGGTGCGCAGGAAGGCGCCGGCGGCACGGTTGCCGAGCAGCGCCGCGCCGGTGAAGACGGTCATCGCCCAGGTGCCGGCCCGCGGCGGGCGCATCAGCGCGGGCATCCTGCGGTACGCGGCCCGGCGCAACCGGCCGTAACGGCGATCCGGCTTGGGCAGCGTCCAGGGCGCGGTGCGCTGGTAGACGTCGATGTGCGCGGCGGTGCCGGCGAGGGCCGGGACGAGCTGGATGGCGCTGGCGCCGGTGCCGACGACCGCGACCCGCTTGCCCTCGATCCGCAGCTCGGGGTCCCAGCGGGCGGTGTGCAGGGCCGGCCCGCGGAACAGCTCCGCGCCGGGCAGCCGGGGCACGACCGGCCGGGACAGCTGCCCGACCGCCGGCACCAGGACGTCGGCCACCAGTTCCTCACCGTCCGCGAGCGTCAGCCGCCAGCAGGATCCCGCCTCGTCCCAGTCCGCGCCGGTGACCTCGGCGCCCAGCCGCAGGTGCGGGGTCAGGCCCAGCTCGGCGACGCACCGGTCCAGGTAGGACAGGATCTCGGTGTGCGGCGGGAAGCGCCGGGACCAGTCCGGGTTCGGGGCGAAGGAGAACGAGTACAGCGGCGCGGGGACGTCACAGGCGCAGCCCGGGTACAGGTTGTCCCGCCACACGCCGCCGATCCGGTCGGCCTTCTCCAGCAGCACGAAGTCGTGGAAGCCGGCCTTGCGGAGCGCCGCGGCCACCGCCACCCCGCCGAAGCCGGCACCGATGATCGCGATCCGGGGCCCCTTGGGCGTCATGGTGCGGAACGTTAGCAAGCTATTGACAGGTTGCCAATAGACCTGTCACGACGGTGTCACGACCGCGGGAAACACCTGCTCCACGATGGCCAGCAGGGTGGTCGCCAGCAGCAGGTGCACCTGCGCGCGGGTCAGGGCGTCCCGGTTGAGCCACTCCTTGGCGGTGGCGGTGGCCAGCCCCACGTACGCCCGGATCATCCCGCGCAGCTCCTCACGGTGCTCGGTGACCTCGGACAGCCCGACCGCGATCAGCACGTAGTCCGCCGCGGTGTCCTCCGCCTCGGTCAGCACCCGCTCCACGTCGACGTCACGGCCCGTGCCGGCGGCGGTCGCGGCCGCCAGCCATGACGTGCTGTGCCGGGAGACCACGTCGAGGAACCAGGACACGCTGGCGTCGACCCGGGTGCGCAGGTCGCCGGCCGGCAGGCTCTGCACGGCCACCTCGGGGATGGTCAGCATCACCCGGATGACCTCCAGGTAGAGGTCCTTCTTGGTGCCGAAGTAGTGGTTGATCAGCCCGCGGGCGACCCCGGCCGCCCGGGCGATGTCGGTGGTCGACACCTCGGCGTACGGCCGCTCGCCGAAGAGCCGGACCGCACAGGCGAGAATCTGCCCACGCCGGACGTCCGGCTCCAGCCGTCTGCGCCCCTGCGCCGCGTCGACAGTCACCGCCCGACCCTATCCGCCACGATCACCCCGGCCACGGGGCCGCCGGGCCCCGGCCTTTCCGCCGCGCATCGCCAGGCCTGACCTTCCCGCCGGCTGATCACTGCGGACGCAGGGCTGCCGGGGCCGAGGACGGCACGACCGGGTGTCGCGGGGCCACCGCGGCCACCCGCGTGTAGGGCGCCCCCGGCGCCGGGCGGGGGTCCGGCTCCCCGGCGTTGGGCCACAGCGCGACCGCCCGCTCGGCGAGCGCGGTGATGGTCAGCGACGGGTTCACGCCCAGGTTCGCGGCGACCACCGAGCCGTCGATGACGTGCAGGCCGGGGTGGCCGTACAGCCGTTGGTAGGCGTCCACCACGCCGGTCTCCGGGCCGGTGCCGACCGCGCAGCCGCCGATGAAGTGACCGGTCACCGGGCGGCCGACCAGCTCGGTGACGGCGCCGAGCGGCACCCCGTCGATCTTGGCGGCGACCCGGCGGGCCACGTCGTGCGCGGCCGGCACCCAGACCGGGTTCGGCGCGCCGATGCCCGCCCGCGAGGTCAGCCGGCGGCGGCCGAACAGCGTCCGGGTGGTGTGCAAGGTGATCGAGTTGTCCAGCGGCTGCATCGCCAGCAGCACCACGGTCTGCTGCGACCAGTGCCGCGGCACGGCCAGCAGCCGCAGGTCACGCCAGCCGCGGGCGAGCTCGCGCAGCCCGGCCACCCAGCGCCGGCGGCCACCGGTGTCGTCCACCAGCACGGTGGAGATCAACGCGAGCAGGTTGCTGCCGGGGCCGTACCGGACCGGCTCGACGTGGGTGACCGGATCGGGGTGGATGGACGAGGTGATCGCGACGCCCCGGCTGACGTCGAGGTCGCGGCGCCGGGTCCGGGCGCCCAGGATGGACTCGGAGTTGGTCCGGCTGAGCTCACCGAGCCGCGGCGACACCTCCGGCAGCACGCCGCGGTCGCGCATCCGGTGCAGCAGCCGCTGGGTGCCCAGCGCGCCCGCGGCGAGCACGACCTGCCCCGCGGTGAAGCGGCGTCGGCGCAGGCCACCGGTGGCGCGGGTGTCGACGTCGTACCCGCCGCCCGGCCGCGGCCGGACCGCGAGCACCGTGGTCAGCGGATGCACCGCCGCGCCGGCCGCCTCGGCGAGGTAGAGATAGTTCTTGACCAGGGTGTTCTTCGCGCCGACCCGGCAGCCGGTCAGGCACGCGCCGCAGGCGGTGCAGCCCCGGCGGGCCGGCCCGGCGCCGCCGAAGAAGGGGTCCGGCACGGCGGCGCCGGCCCGCTCGCCGAAGAAGACCCCGACCGGGGTACGCCGGTACGTGTGCCCCACCCCGAGATCCTCGGCGACCGCGCGCAGGGTCACGTCGGCGAACGTCTCGACCGGGTTGGTGACCACGCCGAGCATCCGTTTCGCCTGGTCGTAGTAGGGCGCGAGCTCGGCCGCCCAGTCGGTGATGCCGGCCCACTGCGGGTCGGCGAAGAACGCGGCGGGCGGCTCGTAGAGCGTGTTGGCGTACCCGAGGGACCCGCCACCGACCCCGGCGCCGGACATGATCAGGGCGTCGCGCAGCAGGGTGAGCCGCAGAATGCCGTAGCAGCCGAGGGCGGGGGCGTAGAGGTAGTCGCGCAACCGCCAGGAGGTCTTGGCGAACTGCTCGTCGGCGAACCGCCGGCCGGCCTCGAGCACACCGACCCGGTAACCCTTCTCGGTCAGTCGCAGCGCGGTGACGCTCCCGCCGAAGCCGGAGCCGATGACCAGGACGTCGTAGTCGTACGTCATGAGTTACCGTGACACCGTTATTGTCGGACTGTCAATAAAGGGGTGCGGCGATGCTGGCCCACGAGCGCCGCGGCAGCGGCCCCCCATTGGTCCTGATCCACGGCCTCGGCAGCCGTCGCCAGGTCTGGGACCCGATCGTGGCAGAGCTGGCCCGGCACCGCGAGGTGATCACGCTGGACCTGCCGGGCTTCGGCGAATCCCCCCTCTGGCCGGCTCCGGGCTCCCCCACCCCGGGCGATCGGGTGACGGACCACGGCGCGGGCAACAGGTCAGACCCCGGCCCTCGCCTGCCGGGCGACCCGGCACCCCCTGGCAGCCCCCGCCCACCAAGCGACCCGACAGCCATCGGCGACCGTCGCCTGCCGGGCGACCCGGCAGCCCTGGGCGGCTCCCTCCCGCCGAGCGGGCCCCGGGGCGCCTCCATCCCGGATGAGCGGGCGGCCCCCGGCGAGGCCGTCGTGCCCGGCTCCGTCGGTCATCTCGCCGATCAGGTCGCCGCGTTCCTCGACCAGCTCGGCCTGGACCGGCCCGAGCTGGCCGGCAGCTCCCTCGGCGGCGGCATCGCGCTGGAACTCGGCCGCCGCGGGCGTGCCCGCGCCGTCACCGCGTTCGCCCCGGTCGGGTTCTGGGGGCCGGTGAGCCGCCGCTGGTGCCAGGCGGTCGTCGGCGGCGCCCGCCTGCTGAGCACCGCGCTCGGCCCCGCGCTCCCCCGGCTGCTCGCCACCCGGGCCGGGCGCGTCGCCCTCTGCGCGATCTTCTACGGCCACCCCGGCCGGTTGTCCCCCGAGGACTGCCTGGCCTCGGCCCGGGCGCTGTCCCGCGCTCCCGGCTTCGCCGCGGCCCGGCGGGCCTTCGGCGTCTGGCGGTTGCCCATCGGCGCCGATCCCGGTGCGCTCGGCGGCATCCCGGTCACGATCGTCTGGGGTACGCGTGACGTCGTCCTGCCGTACCGGCGTCAGGCCGCGCGGGCCGGCGAGGAGCTTCCCGGTGCCCGGCACGTCCTGCTGCAGGAGGCCGGGCATCTGCCGTTCGCCGACGACCCGGTCCGCTGCGCCGAACTATTGACAGTCCGCCAATAACTGGCCAGGGTGGATGGCATGCCGACACCGGGAGCCTCACCGTGGCGCGAGCCGGAGCACGACGAGCTCGCCGACCTGGTCCGTGCCTTCTTCGCCAAGGAGGTCCTGCCGCACGCCGCCCGGGTGCAAGCCCAGGGCCATCCCGACCGCGACCACTACCGCCGGGCCGGTGAGCTGGGCCTGCTCGGCCTGTCCGTGCCGGCCGAGTACGGCGGCGGGGGCGGCGGCTTCACCCACGAGGCCGTCCTGCTCGACGAGCAGACCCGCTCCGGCGACAACAGCCTCGGCATCGCCGTGCACAGTGGCATCGTCACCGGCTACCTGGTCGCCTACGGCACCGAGGAGCAGAAACAGCGCTGGCTGCCCGGGCTCTGCGACGGTTCGCTGATCGGCGCGATCGCGATGACCGAGCCCGACGGCGGCTCGGACCTGCAGGCCATGCGCACCCGTGCGCTGCGCGACGGCGACGACTACCTGGTCAGCGGCGCGAAGACGTTCATCAGCAACGGCGGCCTGGCCGACCTGGTCATCGTGGCCGTCAAGACCGACCCGGCGCAGCGCGCCGCCGGCGTCTCGCTGCTGGTCTGCGAGGTGGGACCGGCCGCCGCAAGCGGGACCACCCCGGCAACCGGCGCCGAGGACACCGGCGAGCCGGGTGGCGCTCCCGGTGGCGACCGGCCGGGCTTCCGCCGCGGCCGGCTGCTCTCCAAGATCGGCCTCAAGGGCAACGACACCGCCGAGCTGTTCTTCGACGACTTCCGGGTGCCCGCGGCCAACCTGCTCGGCGGCGCCGAGGGCCTGGGCTTCGCCCAGCTGATGGGGCAGCTGCCGCAGGAGCGCCTGGTGATCGGCATCGGCGCGGTGGCGGCGATGGAACGCGCGGTCGAGCTGACCGTGGCGTACGTCAAGGAGCGCACCGCCTTCGGCAAGCCGCTGATCGGCCACCAGAACACCCGGATGGTGCTGGCCGAGTGCGCCACCCGCGCCCGGGTCAGCCGGGTCTTCCTGGACGACTGCATCGCCAAGCATGTCCGCGGCGAGCTGGACGTGGCCACCGCCGCGATGGCCAAGTCCTGGCTCACCGAAGGACAGTGCGAAGTGGTCGACCGCTGCCTGCAGCTCTTCGGCGGCTACGGCTACACCACGGAATACCCGATCGCCCAGATGTACGCCGACGCCCGCGCCCAGAAGATCTACGGCGGCACCAACGAGATCATGAAGGAGCTGATCGCCCGTGCGCTCTGACGGTCAGGCGTACGTCTACGACGCCGTGCGCACCCCGCGCGGCCGGGGCCGGGACACCGGCTCGCTGCACGGCGTCAAGCCGATCTCCCTGGTCGTCGGCCTGATCGACGCGCTGCGCGAGCGGCTGCCCGGGCTCGACACCGACCGGCTGGACGACCTGGTGATGGGCATCGTCACGCCGGTCGGCGAGCAGGGCGGCGACCTGCCCCGGGCGGCGGCGCTGCTGGCCGGGCTGCCCGACCACGTCGGCGGCGTGCAGCTCAACCGGTTCTGCGCCTCCGGGCTGGAGGCGGTCAACATCGCCGCGGCCAAGGTCCGGTCCGGCTGGGACCACCTGCTGCTGGCCGGCGGCGTCGAGGCGATGTCACGGGTGCCGATGGGCTCCGACGGCGGCGCCTGGGCGATGGACCCGGAGACCGCGCTCGCCACATCGTTCGTGCCGCAGGGCATCAGCGCGGACCTGATCGCGACGCTGGAGGGCTTCGACCGCGACGACGTCGACGGGTACGCGGTCCGCTCCCAGGAACGAGCCGCCAAGGCACAGGCCGGCGGCCACTTCGCCCGCTCGATCGTGCCGGTGCGCGACCGGACCGGCGGGGTGATCCTGGCCGCCGACGAGCACCTGCGGCCGGACACCACCCGGGCCGGCTTGGGCAAGCTCAGCCCGTCCTTCGCCGGCATCGGCGAGCTGGGCGGCTTCGACGCGGTGGCGCTGCAGAAGTTCCACCGGCTCGAGGAGATCGACCACGTGCACCACGCCGGCAACTCCTCGGGCATCGTGGACGGCGCGGCCCTGGTGCTGATCGGCTCCGGCAGCGTGGGCGAGGACCTGGGGCTGACCCCGCGCGGGCGGATCGTCGCGGCGGCGGTCAGCGGGGCCGACCCGACCCTGATGCTCACCGGGCCGATTCCGGCCACCCGCAAGGCCCTGGCCACCGCGGGGCTCGGCGTCGAGGACATCGACCTCTTCGAGATCAACGAGGCCTTCGCGGCCGTGGTGCTCAAGTACACCCGCGACCTCGGCCTCGACCCGGACCGGGTGAACGTCAACGGCGGCGCGATCGCGCTGGGCCATCCCCTCGGCGCCACCGGCGCGATGCTGCTCGGCACCGCCCTGGACGAACTCGAACGCCGCGACCAGCACCGCGCGCTGGTCACGTTGTGCATCGGCGGCGGCATGGGCGTCGCCACGATCATTGAGAGGCTCGCATGACCGCCTGCACCGAGCGGCGCCCGGCCGCACCGCGCCGCAACCGCACCGGCGAGGGCCAGAAGGGCATGCGAAAGGTGGACACAGCATGACCGCCTGCACCGAGCGGCACCCGGCCGCACCACGCCGCAACCGCACCGGCGAGGGCCAGAAGGGCATGCGAAAGGTGGACACAGCATGACCGCCTGCACCGAGCCACACCCAGCCGCACCACGCCGCGACCGCACCGGCGAGGGCCAGAAGGGCATGCGAAAGGTGGACACAGCATGACCGCCTGCACCGAGCCACACCCAGCCGCACCACGCCGCGACCGCACCGGCGAGGGCCAGAAGGGCATGCGAAAGGTGGGCACAGCATGACCGGCACCATCCGCTACGAGCGGGATTCCGAGGGCGTCGTCACGCTCGTCCTGGACGATCCCGGCCAGTCGGCGAACACGATGAACCGGGCGTACGCGGCGTCGATGACCGCGGCCGTCGACCGGCTCGTCGCCGAGCGCGACACCATCACCGGGGTGATCGTCACCAGCGCCAAGCAGACCTTCTTCGCCGGCGGCGACCTGCCCGAGATGATCAAGGCGACGCCGGCCGACGCGCCCGCGCTGACCGCGCTGCTCACCACGATCAAGGCCGACCTGCGCCGGCTGGAGACGCTGGGCCGGCCGGTGGTGGCGGCCGTCAACGGCTCCGCGCTGGGCGGCGGGCTGGAGATCGCGCTCGCCTGTCATCACCGGATCGCCCTGGACGCGCCCGGTGCGCGCATCGGCTTCCCGGAGGTCACGCTCGGGCTGCTGCCGGGCGCCGGCGGTGTGACCCGGACCGTGCGGATGCTCGGCCTCGCCGACGCGCTGACCAAGATCCTGTTGACCGGGCGGCAGCTGCGCCCGGCCGCCGCTCGGAACGCCGGCCTGGTCGACGAGGTGGCCGGCGACGCGGCGGAGATGCTGGCCGGCGCGCGGGCGTGGATCGCCGCGCACCCGGACGCGGCCCAGCCCTGGGACCGGCCCGGATACCGGATCCCCGGTAGTGGCCGGGCGCTGACCGCGCAGCTGCCCGCGTTCCCGGCGAATCTGCGCAAGCAGCTGAAGGGGAACCGCCTGCCGGCGCCCGAGGCGATCCTGGCCGCGGCGGTCGAGGGCACGCTGGTGGATCTGGACACCGCGCTGACGGTCGAGACGCGCTATCTGGTGTCGCTGCTGACCTCGCAGATCGCCAAGAACATGATCGGCGCGTTCTTCTTCGACCTGAAGGCGGTCAACGGCGGCGCGAGCCGGCCCGCCGTCGAGGTCGCCCCGGTGACCCGGGTGGCGGTGCTGGGCGCCGGGATGATGGGCGCCGGGATCGCGTACGCGTGCGCCCGCGCCGGACTTGACGTCGTTCTCAAGGACGTCACCGCGGAGGCCGCCGCCCGCGGTCGCGCGCACGCCGAGAAGCTGCTCGGCCGCGAGGTCGGCAAGGGCCGGCTGGACGCGGAGCGGGCCGCCGCCGTGCTGGCCCGGATCACCGCCACCGCCGACGTGGCCGCGGTGACCGGCTGCGACGCGGTCATCGAGGCCGTCTTCGAGGACCCCGGCCTCAAGCACGCCGTCTTCGCCGAGGTGGAGCCGGTGCTGGCGGCGGACGCGCTGCTGGCCTCGAACACCTCGACGCTGCCGATCACCGGCCTGGCCACCGGGGTGAGCCGCCCGGCGGACTTCATCGGCATGCACTTCTTCTCCCCCGTCGACCGGATGCCGCTGCTGGAGATCGTGGTCGGCGAGCGGACCGGCGACGCCGCGCTGGCCCGGGCGTTCGACCTGGCCCGGCGGATCGGCAAGACCCCGATCGTGGTCAACGACGGCCGCGGCTTCTTCACCAGCCGGGTCATCGGGCGCTTCCTGGAGGAGGCGATCAGCATGCTGGCCGAGGGCGTGCCGGCGCCGTCGATCGAGCAGGCGGCGCTGCAGGCGGGTTATCCGACCGGCCCGCTGGCGCTGGCCGACGAGGTGTCGCTGAGCCTGATCCAGCGCATCCGGCGGCAGTTCGAGGCGGCCGCGGGCGGCGACTTCCCGGTGCTGCCGGTGCACGCGCTCGTGGACCGGATGCTGGACGAGCACGACCGGCCGGGCCGCGCCGCCGGCCGCGGCTTCTACGACTACGACAACGGCAGCCGGGGCAAGCTGTGGGCCGGCCTGGCCGCGCTGGCGACGCCCGCGGGCGCCGAGATCCCGCTGATCGACCTGCAGGAACGGATGATGTTCGCGGAGTCGCTGGACGCGCTGCGCTGCCGCGACGAGGGCGTGCTGCGCTCGGCGGCGGACGGCGACATCGGCTCGCTGCTCGGCATCGGCTTCCCGGCCTGGACCGGCGGGGTGCTGCGGTACGTCCGGCAGTACGAGGGCGGCCCGGCGGGTTTCGCGGCCCGCGCGGCGGAACTGGCCAAGACCTACGGGGACCGCTTCACCCCGCCGGCGACGCTGGAGGAGACCGCGAACCGCCCCTGACAACAGGCCGGTGTCGTCGCCCAGGATCGCCCAGCTCAGCCGCTCCGGCACCGCGCCCATCGTCAGGCCGCGCGGACGTCGAGGCCGAGGGCCAGTGCGAGGGTCACCGCCTGGTCCGCCGTGATGACCGCGTGGCGCAGCTGGGTCGTCGCCGGGTCCACCGCCGACAGGTCGCTGCCGCGCAGGTCGCTGCGGGTGAAGTCGGCGTGCTGCAGGGCGGCACCGGACAGGTCGACGTCGCGGAAGGTCGCGCCCTGGCACTTGGCGCCGGTCAGGTCGGCCTCGCGCATCCGCGCGCCGGTGAAGGTCGCCGTGCCCAGCGCCGCGCCGCGCAGCCCGGTGAAGGACCAGTCGCCGCCCTCGACGGTCATGATGTCGAAGGCGCACCGCTCGAACACGCTGCCGACCAGCTTGCACCGGGTGAACGTGGCGTCGAAGAACGAGCAGCTCACGAACGTGCAGTTGACGAACGCCACGTCGGTCTGGACCGAGCAGTTGAACCGGGCGTTGCGGAACGTGCAGTCGGTGAACTCGACCGCCTCCAGCGTCTCCTCGCAGAGGTCGAGGTCGGTGAACTCGGCGCGCACGGCGCCCGCTGCCCAGTGCTCGGTGCGTTCAGCCATGCCGGTGACCCTAGAACGAGCCTCCGACACTTTTGCCGTGCCGCAGCGAGCCGATCAGCAGCCGACGATCACCAGGTGAACTCCCGGCCCTCCGCCCGGCCGCCCGGCAGCAGCGACCGTCCGGTGTAGACCCAGGACTCCTCCAGCACGTACCGGTGGCCGCGCGGCGCCGTCAGGTTCACCGGGCCGCAGGTGTGCTTCAGCGCGAAGTCGGTGAACATCACCCCCTCGCAGGTGTACGGCCCGGCCGCCACCTCGCCCGTGCGGGTGTCGCGGACGGCCAGGGAGATGTCCGCCTGGACGCCCGGGCCGGCCTCCATGTGGCCGACGACCCGGATCGCGTCGCCGACGGCGTGACAGGGCTTGGCCAGCACCGGGTGGCCGACGTCCCAGTTCAGCTCGTCGCCGCACTGCCACGGCCCGAACGCCGCCTCGGCGCGGGCGCCCCCGGGCCCGGCGGACGCGCCGACGCGTACCGGGCCACCGGACCGGGCGCCCGTGGGCGCCGAGGCCGCACCGGTGGGCCGTGCTGTCCCGCCGGGTGGCGCACCACCGGCGGCCGCGGGCGCGGCCGACCCGTTCTCGATCGTGGGCGGGACCACCGCGGCGCTGGGGCCGGCGCCCAGGCCCTGGACCGGCGCGGCGCCGGTGCTGGTCCGGGCGGCCCCGGTGTCGCGCCACTTCCAGACGGTGTAGCCGCCGATGCCGGACGCGCTCAGCGCCCCCACGACCAGCGCCACGATCGCCGCCGAGCGGCCCCAGACCCAGCTGCGCGGCCGGTTCGGCGGGCGACGGCGGGCGACGTCAGGCCGGTGGGGTGGGGTGGCCGGCCCGGCCGGGGTCAGCACCGGGGGCGCGGCGGCCGGCAGCGGGGCGGGCAGCGCGGGCTCGTCGGCGGTGGCCCGGGCCAGGTCGCGCAGCAGCGGGGCCAGCTCGTCGCCGGGCGGGCGCCGCTGCGGGTCCTTGTCCAGGCAGGACTCGATCACCGCCCAGGCGGGTTCGGACAGGCCCGGCGGGCGGCCCACCAGGTCGTCGAGGTGGTGCCGGAGCACCGCGAGCGGTTCGCCGGAGTACGGCGGGTGCCCGGTGAGCAGCTCGTAGAGGACCACGCCCACCGCGTACACGTCGGCGGCCGGTCCCGCCTCGCCGCCGGCGATGACCTCCGGGGCCATGTAGTGCGGCGTGCCGATGATGGCGTGCGGGGTGGTCAGGCCGGCCGCGTCGACCACCCGGGCGATGCCGAAGTCGGTGAGCCGCGCGTCGGCGCCGCCGGCCACGGTCTGCAGCAGGATGTTGTCGGGTTTGACGTCGCGGTGCACCACGCCGAGCGCGTGCGCCTCGGCCAGGGCGGAGGCCACCTGGGCAAGCAGCCGGGCCGCCTCGGCGGGCGCGAGCGTGCCGGCCGAACGCAGCCCCTCGCGCAGGCTGCCGCCGGCCACGAAGTCCATCACCAGGCCGAGCGACTCGCCGGCGCTGAACAGGTCCCGCACCCCGACGATGTGCTCGTGGCGCACCATCATCAGGATGGTCCGCTCCTGGACGAACCGGGTGACCAGCTTCGGCTGGCGCAGCAGGCCCTCGTGCAGCAGCTTGACGGCGACCTGCTCGCCGGAGGTCCGTTCGATGCCCCGCCAGACCGTGCCGGTGGCGCCCTGCCCGACCGGGCAGATCAGGATGTACGAGTTACCGACGCACCGGCCACTGAGGTCGACGGTGGCGGGCTCGTCCAGGCCGGCTCCGGGCACGAGGGACTCTGGCTGCACGGGTGGGGGTGTCCTTTTCCTCGGCGGCATCGCTGGCGACGACGATCGTGGTGGTCGATGCCCCGACCGGCAATGGCACAGTGCCCGAGTTGTCAGGAAGAGTCACCTCATCAGGGCTGCCGTCACCGTTGGCCCGGAAGGTCGTTGGAGTCCTCCGAGTCGGCGCCGGCAGCCCCGATGCATTTCTCAGCCGCGCGGTTCGATCCAGATGTTGCGGTACTGGACCTTGTTGCCGTGGTCCTGCAGGCGGATCGCGCCGGTGGACGGGCCCTCGGCGATGTTGCCGCCGGTGCCGCCATCGATCTCGAAGTCCTTGTGCGCCTGCTTGCCGTTCCAGACGACGCTGATCCGGGCGTTCTCCGTCTTCTTCCCCGCGGCGTCGTAGCGCGCCGCACGGAAGTCGATGTCGTACGTCTGCCACTGCTCCGGCGGCTTGGCGGCGTTCACGTCCGCCGCCTTCTTGGTGTAGATCGCGCCGGCCTCGTTGTTGGCCGGCGTGGTGTCACCGTACGAGTCGAGGATCTGCAGCTCGTAGCGTTCCTGCTGGTAGACCCCGCTGTTGCCGCGGTTCTGGCCGGTCACGTCGGCCGGCAGCAGCGGCACCTTGAACTCGACGTGCAGCTTGTAGTCGCCGAACGCCTGCTTGGTGCGCAGGTCGCCGCCCTTCACCTCCATCGCGTTGCCGGCCACCCGCGGCCAGCTCGGGAAGCGGCCGTCGGTGTGCTGCCACTCGGTCAGGTCCGAGCCGTCGAACAGCACGATGCGCTCGCCCGGCTTGCGCACCGTGATGAGGTCGAGGTTGACGTGGCCGCTGTCCGGCGCGTCGACCCGGTACTCGATGGTGTTGTCGCCGCCGGTCAGGCGCAGCTTCTCGGTCTTGGTCGCCCAGTCGTTCCAGGTGACCGTCGTGGGCAGCACGGTCTGGCGTACCTTGCGGCCGTTGACGTGGATGCTGACGGTCTTGTCGCCGGAGAACGGGTCCGGGCCGTTGGAGTAGCGCAGGCCGACCTCGTACTCGCCGGACCGGCTCACCTCGACGTGCGTCGTGGTGCTGGCGTTGAGCTTGCCGAAGCCGGCGACAAAGCCGACGCCCGAGAAGCCGGGGTGGTCGGTGGCAAGGCTGGCGCCACCCTGGCGGCGGCCCTCCTCGGCCTCGTAGAACACCTCGTCGGGCTGGGCGCCCGGGATGGCGTTCAGGGTGTACCAGGCCTCGGTGCTCCACAGCTGCTCGCCGCCGGCGGCCGCGAACGGGCGGGGCGAGCGGAGGTGGACCACCCGGTCCCGCTTCAGGCCGTCGACGGCCAGCGTCACCGTACGGCGGTCACCGGAGACCTTCGCGGCGGTGACGGCCAGCTTCTCCTCGTCCACCTTGGGGCCGCCGTAGGCCGGGGTCGCCGCGTACCGCCACTGCTCCACTTTGTAGGCCGTGGCGATGTTCTTGACGGTCTCGTCGGACAGCGGCTTGGTGTACTCGATGGAGAAGCCGGTGCTGGTGGCCCGCATCTCCTTCATGTCGAACGCGGTGGTGCCGTTCGGCGTGAGCTTCTGCAGGCCGTACCGGAGTTTGCCCTCCTGGCCCCAGTTGCCGTCCGCGCCCAGGCCGCCGATGTAGAGGGACCCGTCCGGGCCGATCGTGGTGCGGTTGACGCCGGATTCGAGGCCCTGGGTGTGCCGGAACACCGCGCCCTGGTATTCGCCGTGCACCTTCTCCAGGTACGCCCGCTGCAGCCCGCCGTAGGTGACGTCACCGATCAGCATCTGCCCCTTGAACGGACCCTGCTTGAGCAGCACCGGGGTGCTGGGCGAGTTGGCGATCTCGTTCTGCGGCAGCCACAGCACCGGCTTGCTGACCTTGTTGCCGTCGTACGGCCCGGCCGGGCTGGTGTAGTGGTTGAAGAACCGCTCCGGCTTGATGTGCAGCAGCTTGGACGAGGGCAGCCAGCCGCCCTGGTTGTCGGCGACGAAGAGGTCACCCTCGGGACCCCAGCCCAGCCCGTTGGGGGTGCGCAGGCCGCCCGCGACGTAGCTGACCTTGCCGGTCCTGCGGTTCACCTTGATGCTGGTGCCCCGGTTCGCGACCGGCTGCGGGTCCGTGGTGGCCCCGCCCAGGTTGATCGACACGGACAGGTTCAGGTAGAAGTCGCCGCCCCGGTAGAGCAGCCCGAACGCGAACTCGTGGAAGTTGCCGCCGTACGGCCACGTGGCGACGGTCCGCATCGCATCGGTGACCTCGTCGCCGTCGGTGTCCCGCAGCTCGGTCAGCTCGTGCTTCTGCGAGACGTAGATCTTGTCGTCGACGACCGCGACCCCCATCGGCTCCCGGAGGCCCTGGGCGATCTTCTTGTACTTCACCTTGCCCGGACCGGTCCGGCCGGTCACGTTGCTGACGATGTACGCCTCGCCCTTGACCTGGTCGCTGCCGCCCCAGGTGGTGACGACCAGACGTCCGTCAGCCAGCCAGTCCATCGCGGACACCTGCGGCTGGAAGCCCTCCGGCCGCAGGTCGGTCAGCGTGTAGCCGGGGTTGACCGCGTCCAGCGGCAGCCCGTCGCCGGGCGCGTCGTTGACGCCCTCGCACTGCTTCTGACCCGGCGCGGTCACCCGGACCACCCCGGCGTCGGTGCTCAGCACGGAGGTGGGCACCACGGTGAAGCCGTCGGCGCCGGGCGGCTGCCACGCCAGCGTGAGCTCCTGGCCGCCACCGCCCTCGAAGTACTCGACGCGCAGCGCGTGCGGCCCGGCGGTCAGGTCGACAGCGCCGTCCTTGGACTCGACGCCGTGCAGCCCGTCGTTGTCGACCACCACGGCGTCGTTGATGGACAGCCGGGAGCCGTCGTC
This sequence comes from Actinoplanes sp. NPDC049599, assembly GCF_044465625.1. Taxonomy (NCBI): domain Bacteria; kingdom Bacillati; phylum Actinomycetota; class Actinomycetes; order Micromonosporales; family Micromonosporaceae; genus Actinoplanes; species Actinoplanes sp. NPDC049599. The sequence continues at coordinate 232,902 of NZ_JBITLX010000010.1, read as the reverse complement.
GCTGGAGAGCCGGAACGTGTACCGGCCGGCGGCGGGCACGGTGAGGTTGGCCAGCGCGTGCGAGACGAAGTTGTCCTCGAGGCCGAAGTCGGCGCCGCGGAAGTCGACGGCCGGCATGAGCTTGTCGATGTTGGGGGTCTGCCCGGGCTTGAGCGTGCAGATCTCGGTCAGTGGGACGCGGGTATCGAAGGTGCGCAGGGTGACGCCAGGCTCCTGCGGCGGGAGCTCGGCGGCCGAGGCGGAAGAAGGGCTGACCGCGACGGTCGCGGCGGCGATGACCAGACTGAGGACGACGGTACGGACCATGGTGCTCCTTAACGCGAGCGTTACCGGCGCGGTCCACTATCGACATCTTCCGGCGAACTTTCAATGGATCAAGGGAAACTTTTGCCGCCTGAGACGAAAGTTCGCGCTCATCAGACCGAAACCCTTGACGACCCGGCCCGGCACCAGTAAACAATCCTCATCATTACATCGGGGATCATCGATGGGGGCACCATGCAGACAATCGCCGCGATTCTCGTCGCCCTGCTCGCCGCGCCCGTGCCCCCCGGCTACTCGACCGCGGAGGCGGGCAACCCCTTCGTCGACGGCCGGTACGCGGACCCCGACGTGGCTGTCTACAACGACCGGTACTGGGTCTTCCCCACCAGCTCGCGCAGCTACGCCGAGCAGACCTACCTGGACGCGTTCTCCTCCGCCGATCTGGTCACCTGGACCAAGCACCCGAACGTGCTGACCACCGCGAACGTCTCCTGGGCGAAGTACGCGGTCTGGGCGCCCGCCCCGATCCAGCGCAACGGCCGGTACTACCTCTACTTCGCGGCCAACGACATCCAGAGCAACGCGGCGCTCGGCGGGATCGGCGTCGCGGTCGCGGACCGCCCCGAGGGCCCGTACGTGGACGCCATCGGCCGGCCGCTGATCGACCGGTTCGTCAACGGCGCGCAGCCGATCGACCAGGACGTGTTCATCGACGACGACGGGCAGGCCTACATCTACTACGGCGGCTGGGGGCACGCCAACGTCGCCAAGCTCAACAGCGACATGACCAGCCTGGGCAGCTTCGCCGACGGCAGCGTCTACCGGGAGATCACCCCGGCCGGCTACGTCGAGGGCCCGCAGATGCTCAAGCGCGACGGCAAGTACTACCTGATGTGGTCCGAGGGCGGCTGGACCGGGCCGGACTACTCCGTCGCCTACGCCATGGCCGACTCGCCCACCGGGCCGTTCCGCCGCCTCGACAAGATCCTCGCGCAGGACGCCGCGGTGGCTCGCGGCGCCGGCCACAACTCGGTGCTGACCATCCCGGGCACCGACACCTCGTACATCTTCTACCACCGCCGGCCGCTGAGCGAGACCGACGGCAACGCCCGCTACCTGGCCTACGACCGGATGACCTTCCGCCCGGACGGCACGATCCCGCCGGTGACGATGCTCGTCAAGGACAACTTCGACGACACCAACACGATCGGCTGGAAGACCTACGGCGGCACCTGGACCGCAACCGGCGGGCAGTACCGGGCCGGGCACTCGTACGGCGGCAAGTCCCTGCTGGACGACAACCACAGCAACGCGGTCTACGACGCCGACGTCACCGTCACCTCGGGGGCGGGCGACGCCGGTCTGGTCTTCCGGGCCACCGCGCCGGCCGTCGGCACCGACAGCTACCGCGGCTACTACGCCGGCATCACCCCGGCAGGCCGGGTCGTCCTCGGCCGCGCGAACAACAACTGGACCCAGCTGGCTGCCGTGCCGATGACCGTCACCCCGGGAACCCGGCACCACCTCCGGGTCGAGGCGGTCGGCGCCTCCCTCAAGGTCTTCGTGGACGACCTGACCACCCCCAAGATCAACACCACCGACGGTACGTTCACCGCCGGCGCCTCGGGTGTCCGCGTCTACAACGCCGCGGCGGCCTTCGACAACCTGGCCGTCACGAGCCGCTGATCCGTCATCCGCCCGCGGCCACCACGCGACGGTCGTCCGGCAGGTGCCGGGTCACCCCGGTGCTGTCCAGCAGCTCCAGCAGCGGCACCGCGACCCGGCGGCTGGTGTCCAGGGCCTGCCGGGCCTCGCTGACGGTGAACGGGTGCGGCAGCCCGGCCAGCACCTGCGCGGCCTGCTGCGGCGCTCCGGCGCGCAGGATGACGCCGTCGGCCAGCCGGACCACCAGGCCGGCACGCACGGCGGCGCCCAGCTGACGGGGGCCGAGGCCGAGCTCGCTCAGCCGGTGCGCGTCCGGCGCCGCGAACGGCCGGTCGCCGAGCCCGTCGAAGGCCTTGCCGACCGCGGCCACCAGCTCGTCCGGCACGTCGGTGGCGCCGGCCGAGATCCGGCCTCGGAGGGTGACCAGCGGCGGCCGCACCAGCGCCTCGACCAGGGACCGGTCCGGCAGCCCGAGCCGGTGCCGCAGGGCCTCGACCGGGGCGCCCGGCTCCAGCGGGTGCTCGCGGGCGTGCCGGGCCACCTCCCGCGCCAGCCGGTCCCGCAGCTCCGCCCAGTGCGCCGGGTCCGCCAGCCAGTCGCCGGCCACCGGTTCGCCCGGTTCGCCGACGCCCATCCGGAGCAGGTCGGCACGGCGTACCAGGAGGCGGCGGCGCAGCTCATCGGCCAGGTCGGGCTTTCCCGCCAGGCCGGCCAGCGTGCCGGCCCGGGCCGCGGCCGCGCCGCGCCGCTGCAGACCCGGCGGTACGACGTCGAGCACCGTCACACCCCCGGCCACGTGGTGCCGGCCGGGATCACGCAGCAGCGCCCGGTCGCCGATCCGCAGCGGCAGCGGGGTGTGCAGCCGCAGCCGGGCGGTGTCGGCGCCGAGCGGACGCACCCGCGCGGACACGGCGGCGGAGCCGGTGTGCAGGGTGACCGTGGCCGGCAGGCCGGCGACGGGATCACCGTGCACCCGGACGTCGATCAGGTCGGTGAGCCGGAACCGGCCGGGGGTCAGCAGCGCCCGGCCCCGCCCGGCCGCTTCCTTGTCGACCCCGCGCAGGTTGACCGCGACCCGGGCCACCGCGCCGACCTCGGCGGCGGCGACGCCGAGACTCTGCAGCCCGCGGACCCGCACGGGCCGGTCGGCGCCGGTCAGCTCCAGCTCGTCGCCGACGCGCAGCCGGCCCGCGCCGAGCGTGCCGGTGACCACGGTGCCGGCGCCCTTGACGGTGAACGACCGGTCGATCCAGAGCCGCACCGCGGCGGCCGGGTCGGGCGCGGGCAGCCGCGCGACCAGCCGGTCCAGCGCGGCCCGCAGCTCGTCGAGCCCGGCGCCGGTGACCCCGCTGACCGCGACCGCCTCGACGCCGCCGAGCGAGCTCGCGGCGATCTCGGCGCGGGCCTGCGCGACGGCCGGCCCCGGGTCGGCCAGGTCGCTGCGGGTGACCACGAGCAGCCCGTGCCGCACGGCCAGGGCGTCCAGCGCGGCCAGGTGCTCGGCGGACTGGGCGCGCCAGCCCTCGTCGGCGGCGACCACGATCACCGCCGCGGGCACCGGGCCGACGCCGGCCAGCATGGTCGCGACGAACCGCTCGTGGCCGGGCACGTCGACAAACGCGACGGTGGCGCCGGAGGGCAGCGCGGTCCAGGCGAACCCCAGGTCGATGGTCATGCCGCGGCGGCGTTCCTCGGCCCACCGGTCGGGTTCCGTCCCGGTCAGCGCGCGCACCAGCGTGGACTTGCCGTGATCCACGTGCCCGGCGGTGGCCAGCACGTGCATCAGCGGCCCCCGGCGCGGTGCACGGCGGCGATCAGATCGGCGTCGCGGTCCTCCGGCACGCAGCGCAGGTCCAGCAGCAGCCGGCCGCGCTCGACCCGCCCGACGACCGGGACGACGCTGCTGGTGCGCAGCGGCTCCGCGTACCGGTCGGGCAGCGAGAGCGCCCACGACGGGAGCTCGAGCTCGGGCGCGCCACCGCCACCGACGACCGCGACCGACTCGACCAGCTCGGCCTCGCCGTCCCGCACCTGCTCCCGGACGCGCTCGGTGCGGGCCCGCAGGGCGTCCGGGTCGCAGCGCAGCGCCTGCCAGGTCGGCGTCGCCGGCCCGGTCAGGGTCGCTTGCAGGGCCGCGAGGGTGAGCTTGTCCACCCGCAGCGCCCGGGCGAGCGGATGCCGGCGCAGCCGCTCGATCAGCGCGGCGTCGCCGAGCAGCAGCCCGGCCTGCGGGCCGCCGAGCAGCTTGTCCCCGCTGGCGATGACCAGGTCGGCGCCGGCCCGCAGGGTGGTCGCGGCGTCGGGCTCGTCGGGCAGCAGCGGGTCGGGGGCGAGCAGGCCGGACCCGATGTCGGCGACCACCGGCGGGCCCAGCCCGGTCAGCTCGGCGACGTCGACCGACCGGGTGAAGCCCCGCACGACGAAGTTCGACGGGTGCACCTTGAGGATGAAGCCGGTCTCCGGGCCGGCCGCGGCGGCGTAGTCGGCGAGCGCGGTGCGGTTGGTGGTGCCCACCTCGCGCAGCCGGGCGCCGGTGGATTCCAGCAGGTCGGGCAGGCGGAAGCCGTCGCCGATCTCGACCAGCTCGCCGCGGCTGACGATGATCTCCCGGCCGGCGGCGAGCGCGGTGGCGGCGAGCACCAGCGCGGCCGCGCCGTTGTTGACCACGTGCACGGCGCCGGCCGCGGGGACCGCGGCGGCGAGCGCGGCCAGGGCGGTGCGCCCGCGCCGGGCCCGGCGGCCGGTGCCGAGGTCCAGCTCGACGTCGGTGTGCCCGCCGGCCGCGGCGACCGCGGCGAGCGCGGCCGGGGAGAGCGCGGCCCGGCCCAGGTTGGTGTGCAGCACGACGCCGGTGGCGTTCAGCACGGTCCGCAGCCCGCCGGCGGTGCCGGGCAGGGCCGCGACGGCCGCGTCGGCCACGCCGGCGGGCTCGAGCTCACCGGCGCGGGCGCGCTGCTGGGCGGCGGCGACCGCGGCCTTGACCGGCCCGCGCCCGAGCCGGGCGGCGGCATCCACCAGCCGCGGATCGGCCAGCACCGCATCGGTACGCGGAACGAGCCGGCGCCGGTCCACCACGGCCTCAGCCACCCGTGCCCCCTCCGTCGACTCCCACCATCCTATGGCGGTCCCGATCCCCGCCGCCGGGTGAGCAGCCGGGCGAAGACGACCAGCGGGCTACCGGTTTGTGATCATATGGCGGCATGACGATCGACCGCAGGACGCTGCTCCGCGCCACCGCCGCCGGGGTGCTCGTGGGCTGGCCGGGGATCGCCACGCCGGCCCGCGCGGCGCAGGCCCGGCCGCGGATCCACGTGGTCGGCGACTCCACCGCCGCGTCGTACGCCGTCACGGAGATCCCCCGGGCCGGCTGGGGACAGGCGCTGCCGTTGTTCCTGGCGCCCGGCACGGAGGTGGTGAACGCGGCGGTCTCCGCCTCCAGCACCAAGAGCTTCGCCGACCTGGGCCGGCTCGACGGCACGCTGGCCGCGCTCCGCCCCGGCGACGTGCTGCTCATCTCGTTCGGCCACGCCGACGAGTCGGAGCTGCCCAGCCGGCACACCGAGCCGTGGACGACCTTCCAGGAGTACCTGTTCCGCTACGTCGAGAGCGCCTGCGCCGCACAGGCCCTGCCGGTCCTGGTCACCCCGGTGGAACGGCGCCGCTTCACCCCCGACGGCAGGGCGTTCCCGTCGCACGGCGACTATCCGGCCGCGATGCGCGAGGTGGCCCGGGTCAGCCGTACGCCGCTGATCGACCTGACCGCGTTGTCGTTCGCGCTGTTCGAGGCCCTGGGGCCCGAGGCCACCAAGGACCTGTTCCTGTGGCTGAACCCCGGCGACTCCGCGAAGTTCCCCGACGGCGTGGCCGACGACACCCACCTGCAGGCCCGCGGCGCGATCGAGGTGGCCCGGCTGGTGGTGACGGCGGGCTGGATGCTGCCGGGCCGCGACCGCTGGGCGCTGATGGAGCCGGACCTCCCGGCGGACCAGCTCGTCTGGCTCCCCACCAGGCCCGGCCCCGACCCGCTCTGACGGGCGCCGTCGTTTTTGTCCAAGACGACCGCGGTGCGAGCTCCCTAGTCTGGCCGCATGCGTAACCTGATCTACACCGGTTTCCTGTCGCTCGACGGCGTGGTTGACTCCCCGGGCGGCGGACCGAGCGAGGACCACCGCAGCGGCGGCTGGGTGGTCAAGGACATCGAGTTCCGGCCCGAGGCGTTCGCCCTCAAGGGCGAGGAGCTCGAGGAGACCACCGCGCTGATGTTCGGCCGCCGCAGCTACGAGGCGTTCGCGACGACCTGGCCCGGGTCGGAGGACCACGCGGCCTACCGGGAACTGCCCAAGTACGTGGTGTCGAGCACGCTGCCCGAGGACGCCCTGGTCGCGGGCTGGGGCCCGACCCGGATCCTGCGCTCGACCGACGACATCGTCGAGCTCAAGAAGAGCGAGGGCGGCGCGATCTTCATCCACGGCAGCGCGGAACTCGCCCGCCGGCTGTCCGACGCCGGCCTGATCGACCGCTACCACCTGCTGGTCTTCCCGGTGCTGCTCGGCGCCGGGAAGAGCCTGTTCAGCAGGGCCGACCGGGACAAGCAGACGCTGCGGCTCCGGTCGTCGGCCGCCTACCCGAACGGCGTCGTGAAGCTCATCTACGACGTGGCCGGCTGAGCGAGGTCCAGCCCGATCGCGCCGCCGGTGCCCGCGCGCAGGTGCCGGGCCGACCGTCCGACGTACCGGCGCAGCGCCCGGGCCAGGTGCGGCTCGTCGTAGTAGCCGAGCCCGGCCACGACGTCGGCCACCTCGGTGCCGCCGGCCAGGAGGGTGGCGGCGCGGCGGACGCGCTCGATCTGCCGTACGGCGCCCCGGGTGAGCCCGGTCGCCGCGCGGAAGCGGCGCTCGACGGTGCGTCCGGAGACGGCCGGGCGGTGTCCCCGGCACAGCTCGGTGACAAACGGATCCCGGACCAGCGCACCGGCGCGGACAAGCCGGCTCACCAGGGCCTCGGCGTCGTCGGCGCCGGGCGTCTGAAAGCGCAGGCCGTCCAGCCGGAAGGTCCGGCGGGTCACGTCCGGCAGCGCGAGGCCGCCGTCGACCAGGGTGGGGGTGGGCGCGACCCGCAGCGAGGTGCCCAGGGCGAACTCGACGCCGACGAAGGACGCACCCTCGGGAACCGGCGCGACGCCGGTTCTGGTCTCGGGGCCGGTAACGGCGGCGTACGCCTGGCCGTTTTGCTGCCAGAAGACCAGGCCCCAGGAAGCCGTGGCCACGGAGGTCATCCGGGTGACGTGCTCGCTCGTACAGGTCCAGACCGTGTCGACCCACGGCGAGTCAGACGCGCGCGTCCCGAACCGCATTGCCACGAGGAAAGGATGCCACGCCGCGTCCGGAAGAGCATGGACGCGCGGAGGGCCGTGTGCTCGGATTGTCGAATGCGCTTCGACGTCGTCACGCAGGCCTCGCCCGAGCAGGTGCGCCGCGCCCTCACCGACTTCACCGACCGCAGGCCGCAGATCTGGAGCCGCACCCTCGACGCGAAGAAGTACGTCCGCGCGGATTGTGGCGGACGACAGCGGCGGCAGCCGGCTGCACGTCGAATGGACCAACACCGGAGCCCGCGTCTCGCAACGGCCGCTGCTGTTCCTGCTGCATCGTGGCCCGGCGGGCCGGCTGATCTCGCGAATGTGGGCCGCCGCGCTGGACAGCTACGCCCACCACGAGCCGAGCTGACCACCGTGCTGGTTGGCGGAGGCGGACGGGAATCGAACCCGCCCGGCCCGGATACCGGGCCACACCGGTTTTGAAGACCGGGAGGGGCACCAGCCACCTGAACGCCTCCGTCGATCACCCTAAGCCGCCCCCGCGCGGCCCGTGCGGCGGGATGCCGGTGATCGTGCGAGAGTGCCCGGGTGACCACGACACACCGGCGCCGCCTGACCGAGTACGCGCACGGCGGCGGTTGCGCCTGCAAGATTCCGCCCGGTGAGCTGGAGACCGTGGTCGCCGGGCTGCTCGGTGAGTCCGCGCCGCGCGGGCCCGGTGAGCTGCTCGTCGGGCTGGACGACGGCGACGACGCGGCCGTGGTGCGGATCGCCGCCGGGGTCGCCATCGTCGCCACCGCTGATTTTTTCACCCCGGTGGTCGACGACGCCTACGACTGGGGGCGGATCGCCGTCGCCAACGCGCTCTCCGACGTGTACGCCATGGGCGGCGCCCCCGTCGTCGGGGTCAACCTGCTGGCCTGGCCGCGGGATCTGCTGCCGATGGAGCTGGCCGCCGAGGTGTTGCGCGGTGGCCTGGCGGTCGCGCGGGACGCCGGTTGTCACGTCGCCGGCGGGCACAGCGTCGACGACCCGGAGCCCAAGTACGGCATGGCCGTCACCGGCATCGCCGACCCGGACCGGCTGATGCGCAACGACGCCGGCGTGGCCGGTGTGCCGCTCACCCTCACCAAGCCGCTCGGCATCGGCGTGCTCAACAGCCGGCACAAGCAGACCGGTGCCGCCTTCCCGCAGGCGGTCGCCGCGATGACCGAGCTCAACCGGGCCGCTTCTGAGGCCGCGCTGGCCGTCGGCGCGGTCTGCGCGACCGACGTCACCGGGTTCGGCCTGCTCGGGCATCTGCACAAGCTGGCCCGGGCGAGCGGCGTGACCGCGCGGGTGGACCCGGCCGCGGTGCCCTACCTGGACGGTGCCCGGGACGCGCTGGCCGCCGGGTACGTCAGCGGCGGCACCCGGCGCAACCTCGACTGGGTGCGCCCGCACCTGGCCGCGGCCGGCGTCGGCGAGGACGAGTTGCTGCTGCTGGCCGACGCGCAGACCTCCGGCGGGCTGCTGGTGGCCGGCGAGGTCCCCGGCTACCCGGTCATCGGCGAGCTGCTGCCCGCCCGCGGCGACGGCACGACGCTGCTCGTCGGCTAGCTGGGTGTCTCGTCCTGGGCCGCCCGCTGCGCCAGGCGCTCCCGTTGCGGCAGCACCGTGTACTTCGGATCGCGGGCCGACGCCAGCCCGCCCTCGAAGATGCCGAACCGGGTGATCAGCGACGCCGTCAGCAGCGACGCCCCGGACAGCACGGAGGCCACCCGGCTGCGCCGGCCCAGCACCGCCCCGGCGACGCCCAGCGCGGTCAGCGCCCGCCCGGCGCGCAGCAGCTTGCCGGCCCGGCCGTCCCGGTACGGCTCGCTCAGGATGCCCTTGGTCGTCTCCACCCGGTGCGCGCCGTAGAGCTCCAGCGCCGCGCCGCAGATCGCCATCCGCCGGGCCGGGCCGGCCTGCCCCGGCGGGGCCCCGATCAGGCCCACGCCGGCCCCGCTGGCCAGCGCGCTGCCGGCGAAGACAAACGGCAGTTCCGGGTACGCCGCGTGCCAGCTCGGTGTCGCGGTGTCGGCCAGCAGCACCGCCGTGTACGTGGCCAGCGCGGGCGCGAGCACCGCGGCGCCGTACTGTCCCGCGGTGCCGGCCGCCGGCAGCAGCTTGCGGGCCACCCCCGGCAGTCCCCGGTCGGGCAGCAGCGGGGCGGCCTCGGCGACCGCCGCGGTGCCGGCCGCCGCACTGAAGGCGCTGAAGATCCAGGTGCCCATCGACATCGGCGACGTCGGCTTGGCCACCCGCAGCATGTGCAGGAAACGGGCCGGCCGGCCCAGGTCGTTGACCAGGAAGTAGGTGCTGGCCGCGACCGCGCCCAGCGCGGTGACCCGGCCGGCGCGACGCAGCGCGGGCCGGCCGGTGGCGTCGCCGCCGGCGGCGAGCAGCGCGGAGCCCGCGGCGAGGCCGCCGGTGAACAGGTACGCGGCGATGTCGTGCCGCCAGACCGCGGCCTTGACGATCGGCCGCCCGTAGTAGGACCGGAACTCGGCCGGCGGCACCATCGGCCGGTCACCACCGCGCCCGCCACCGCGCCCGCCGCCGCGCCCGACGCCGCGCCCGACGCCCTTCCGGCCGCCGGCGGCCCCGCCCCGGCCACCCCGACCGCCGAACCCGCCCGGCGAGCGGCCGCCGCCGGGCCCGCCCGGCGCGTCACCCGACGAGCTACCGCCGCCGGGGGTCATCCGCGCCGTCCCAGGAACGAGGCGACCACGGTGGCGGCCATCGCCAGCGCCGCCCAGCCGGCCCGCTTGTACATGTCCGGCAGGTCGCGGGTGGTCACGATCGGGTCCGGTGGCAGGCCGTACACCTCGGGCTCGTCGAGGAGCAGGAAGAACGCGCCGTCGCCGCCCACGCCGTCGTTCGGGTCCTCGCCGTACAGGCGGGCCGAGTCGACGCCCTGCTCGTGCAGCTTCGCCACCCGGTGCTGGGCGCGGGCGCGCAGCTCGTCCAGCTCGCCGTACTGGATGGACTCGGTCGGGCAGGCCTTGGCGCACGCCGGGGTCAGGCCGTCGCCGATCCGGTCGTAGCACATCGTGCACTTCCAGGCCCGGCCGTCGTCCTTGCGCTGGTCGATCACGCCGTACGGACAGGCCGGGATGCAGTAGCCGCAGCCGTTGCAGATGTCCTCCTGCACCACCACCGTGCCGAACTCGGTGCGGAACAGCGACCCGGTCGGGCACACGTCCAGGCAGGCGGCGTGGGTGCAGTGCTTGCACACGTTGGACATCATCAGCCAGCGGAAGTCGCTGCGCGGCGCGTCCATGGTCCGGCCCGGCAGGTCGCTCCTCGGCATGCCGAGGAACTGCGGGGTGGCCGCGGCGGCCGGCGCGTCCACGGCCGGCGGCAGGCCCGGGTCGGTGCCGGTGTCCGCGCCGGTCCCGGCCGCCGCCACCGCGCTCGGCGCGCTCGCCGACGGGCCGGTCGGCAGGCCCGCGAGGGCGCCGCGGTGCGCCGCCGGCTGCTCGATGAACGCCACGTGCCGCCAGGAGTTCGCGGTCAGCCCGCCGGTGTTGTCGTACGACTGGCCGAGCAGGTCGAACCCGCCGTCCGGGATCAGGTTCCACTCCTTGCACGCCACCTCGCAGGCCTTGCAGCCGATGCAGACGCTGGTGTCGGTGAAGAAGCCCATCCGCGGCGGCGCGTCGACGTATCCCGCGTCGGCCGCGGGGTCGATCGGGCCGTAGAAGCTGTTCGGTCCGGCCATCGTCAATCGTCCCCGGTCAGCATCGGAGGGTGGCGGTCCGGCACCAGCCCGGCACGGACTCGGTAGTCGTGCACGTACGCCAGCAGCTCCGGGCCGGTCGGCCGGCGGCCGGGCCGGATGTCGCAGGTGCCGACCTTACTTTCCTGGATGAGCACGTTCGGGTCCAGCGTGATGCCGATCAGGTCGTTGGCCGAGTCGCCGGTGACCAGCCCCGCGCCGCCCCAGTGGTAGGGCAGCCAGAGCTGGTGCACGATCCGGCCGTCGACGCGCAGCGGGGCGAGCCGGTCGGTCACCATCACCCGGGCCTCGATCGCCGCCCGGGCAGTCACGATGTGCGCCCAGCCCAGGTGTGCCAGGCCGCGTTCCGCGGCCAGCTCCGGCGAGACCTCGACGAACATCTCCGGCTGCAGCTCCGACAGGTACGCGAGCTGCCGGCTCATCCCGCCGGCGGTGTGGTGCTCGGTGAGCCGGCTGGTGCTGAAGACGTACGGGAACACCGCCGAGTGCACGTCGGGCGCGCTCGGGTTGGTCAGGTTGTCGGGGCGCTCGTAGACCTTGCGGGTCGGGTTGGCCTGCTGGGTGTAGAGCGGGTTGCGCACCGTCGACTCGACCGGCTCGTAGTGGGTGGGCAGCGGGCCGTCGATGAGCCCGCTGGGCGCGTAGAGCCAGCCCTTCCCGTCGCCCTGCATGATGAACGGGTCGTCGCCGGAGATCGCCTCGACGCCGCTCGCGCCCTCGGGCGGCCGGTAGCCCGGTGGCTTGGTCTTCTCGAAGTCGGGCACGTCGTAGCCGGTCCACTCGCCGGCCTCGGCGTCCCACCAGACGTATTTCTTCCGCTCGGACCACGGGTTGCCGTCGGGGTCGGCGGAGGCGCGGTTGTAGAGCGTGCGCCGGTCGGCCGGCCACGCCCAGCCCCACTCGCGGGCCACCCAGTCCTGTTCGGACCCGGGCTTGCGGCGCGCCGCCTGGTTGACGCCGTCCTTGTAGACGCCGGAGTAGATCCAGCAGCCGCAGGCGGTGGAGCCGTCGGCCTTGAGCGCGGTGAAGCCGGGCAGCGGCGCGCCGGTGGCGAGGTCATAGCCGTTGATCTCCCGGAGCACGTCCTCGCCGCTGGGCTCGTCGCCGCGCTCGCCGGTCAGCTCGTAGTCCCAGGTCAGGTTGCGGATGCCCTGGTCGCGGGTCAGGGTCGAGCCGGCCAGCCGGTCCCGCACGATGCGGCCGAGGTGGTAGAAGAACCACAGCTCGGAGCGGCAGTCGCCCGGCGGGTCGAGGGCCTTCTCGCGCCACTGGAGCATCCGCTGGGTCTGGGTGAAGGTGCCTTCCTTCTCCGCGTGCGACGCCGCCGGCAGGAAGAAGACCTCGGTGCGGCACTCCGCCGGCACGATCTCGCCGGTGGCCACCTCCGGGCTGTCCTTCCAGAACGTGGCGCTCTCGATCATGAACAGGTCGCGGACCACCAGCCAGTCCAGGTTGGCCATGCCCAGCCGCTGGGCCTTGCCGTGCGCCGAGCCGACCGCCGGGTTCTGCCCGAGCAGGAAGTACCCCTTGATCTTGCCGTCGATCATGTCGAGGACCTGCTGGTACGTGCCGTGGTCGCCGGTGAGCCGGGGCAGCCAGCCGTAGCCCCAGTCGTTGTCGGCGGTGGCCGCGTCGCCCCAGTAGGCCTTGAGCAGGCTGACCGCGTACGACTCCGCGTTGGCCCAGAAGCCCTGCTGGTCCGGGTGCCGGATCTCGTCGACCCACTGCCGGAACGTCTCGTGCTGGGACACGTGCGGCATCGGCAGGTAGCCGGGCAGCAGGTTGAACAGGGTGGGGATGTCGGTGGAGCCCTGGATGCTGGCGTGCCCGCGCAGCGCCAGCACGCCGCCGCCGGGCCGGCCCATGTTGCCCAGCAGCAGCTGGATGATCGCGCCGGTGCGGATGTACTGCACGCCGACGCTGTGCTGGGTCCAGCCCACCGAGTAGACCAGCGCGGTGGTGCGCTCGCGGCCCGAGTTCGCCGTCCAGGCCTCGCAGACCTCCAGGAACTTGTCCTGCGGCACGCCGCAGACGCGTTCGACGAGTTCGGGGGTGTAGCGGGCGTAGTGCCGCTTGAGCACCTGGTAGACGCAGCGCGGGTGCTGCAGCGTCGGGTCGCGGGGCACGTCGGCGGGCACCGGCGGGCCGTGCGACTCCTGCTCCAGGCCCGCGGCGGTCTCCCGGTCGACGTGCGACTCGCCCTCGTCCTGGGTGGCGGCCTCGTCCTCCTGCTGACCTTCGTACGCCCAGCTCTTCTGGTCGTAGGTGTGGTGCTCGGTGTCGTAGCCGGAGAACAGCCCGTCCAGGTCCTCGGTGTCCTGGAACTCCGCACTGACGATCATGGACGCGTTGGTGTACGCGACCACGTACTCCCGGAAGTCCTTGTTGTTGCTGAGGATGTAGTTGACGATCCCGCCCAGGAACGCGATGTCGGCGCCGGCCCGCACCGGCACGTAGGTGTGCGCCAGCGCGCTGGTCCGGGTGAACCGGGGATCGACGTGAATGATCTTCGCGCCGCGCTTCTTCGCGTCCAGCACGTACTGGAAGCCCACCGGGTGGGCCTCCGCCATGTTGGAACCCTGGATGACGATGCAGTCGGCGTTAGCCAGATCCTGGAGGAATCCGGTGGCCCCGCCACGGCCGAAGCTGGTTCCCAGACCGGGAACGGTGGCGGAGTGTCAAATCCGCGCCTGGTTCTCGATCTGCAAGGCGCCCATGGCGGTGAAGAGCTTCTTGATCAGGTAGTTCTCTTCGTTGTCCAGCGTGGCGCCGCCGAGGCTCGCGAAACCCATCGTGCGATTCAGCGGGCGGCCGTCGGGGTCCCTGTCCTGCCAGGTCTGCTCCCGGGCGGCGAGCACCCGGTCCGCGATCATCTCCATCGCGGTGTCCAGGTCCAGCTCTTCCCAGTCGGTGCCGTACGGCCGGCGGTAGAGCACCTTCTGCTGGCGCCGGTCGCTGGTGACCAGGCTCTTGCTGGCCGAACCCTTGGGGCAGAGCCGGCCCTTGGAGATCGGGCTGTCCGGGTCGCCCTCGATCTGGACGACCTGGTTGTCCTTGACGAAGATCCGCTGCCCGCAGCCGACCGCGCAGTACGGGCACACCGAACGGGCCACGGAGTCGGCGGTCTCGGTGCGGGCGGTCAGCGACCGGGACCGGTCCGACTGCGCGGCGGCGCCCCGGCCCAGCGGGTCGGTGCCGGTCAGCTGCCGGTAGACCGGCCAGTCGCGGATCCAGGTGCGGACGCCCATGATGATCGACCCTAGCCGACCGCCCGGCGCACCGCACGGCTCACGGCGCCGAGCCGCCCGCGACCCGGTCCACCAGGGCCGCCGCGACGTCGCGGACCTTGCGGTTGGAATCCTGGGAGATCCTGGTCAGGATCGCGAAGGCCGCGTCGGCGGAGCACCGGCGCTCGCCCATGATGATGCCCTTGGCCTGCTCGATCACGGCCCGGCTCGCCATCGCCGCCTGCATGTGCTGGGCCAGGTCGGCGGTGCTGGCGTGCAGATGGGCGTTGGCCAGGGCCACCGTCGCGTAGCCGGCGAACCGCTGGGCGAGCCGGATCGCGTCGTCGTCGAAGGCCCGGGCCGGGCGGCCGTAGCTGTTCACCGCGCCGCTGACGCTCTCGACGATCGGCAGCCCGACGGAGAGCACGCTGCCCACTCCGGCCGCCGCGGCCTGCGCCGCCCAGCCGTCCCAGCGGGTGTCGGAGGCGGTGTCCGGGACCGACACGGTGGTCTTCTCCGCGGCTGCCTGCAGGCACGGGCCCGCGTTGCCCGCGTACTGCTGTTCGTCGAGGTGCAGGGCGATCTCGCCGGTGGACGCGGCGGTCCACGGCCGGCCGTCGCGCACCAGGGTGATGGAGACCTCGTCGGCGCCGGGCAGCGTGCCCCGGGCGAGCTCGGCGACGCGGGTGAGCACGCCGTCGACGCCGGTCTCGCCGAGCTTGATCCGCCCGAACTCGGCGAACGCGGAGGAGGGATCGATGGGGTGGTGAGCCATGGACGGCCGCCCACGCCCGGGGGCGCCGGTGGCTCGCAGCGATGATAGCCGAGCCCGCCCCGGCGGCCCGGCCCGGCGTTCGGCCGGACGCGCCGGCCTGCCGCGGAGCGGGGCCCCGGCTACCCTGGATGTCCGTGGCAGGCTCGTCGAACTCTCCGGGACGCGCAGCTCATGACCGACACACCACCGCTGGATCCGACCGACGCCTTCGCCGAGCTCGGCCGGATCAAGCTCAGCGAGACCGACATCGACGGCGTGCTCACCACGATCGCCGGGCTGGCGCGGCGCACCGTTCCCGGCGCCGACGAGGTCTCGGTGACGCTGATCCGGGGCACCGGGGCGTACACCGCCGCGTTCACCGGCGACCTGGCCCTCACCCTGGACGACTGCCAGTACGAGCAGGGTGAGGGCCCCTGCCTGGAGGCGTCGGTGTCCGGTGCGAGCCTCTCCCTGCCGGACATGACCAGCGAGACCCGCTGGCCCCGGTGGACCACGTGCGCGGTGGACGCCGGGGTGCACAGCTCCCTGTCGATCGGGCTGCCGATCCACGAGACGGTCAGCGGGGCGATGAACATCTACGCCACCAAGCCCGGCTCGTTCGACCAGGACGCGATCATCCTCGCCCAGACCTTCGCCGGGTATGCGGCCGTGGCCCTGGCCAACGCCCACCTCTACGACGTCACCGCCACCCTGGCCCAGCACCTGCAGGCCGCGATGGCGAGCCGGGCCGTGATCGAGCAGGCCAAGGGCATCGTCATGGGCGAGCGCCGGTGCACCGCCGAGGAGGCGTTCCGGATCCTCAGCCGGCTCTCCCAGGACACCAACCGCAAGCTCCGCGACGTCGCGGAGCTCCTGGTGGACCGCGCCCAGCAGACGCCGCGTTCCTGACCCCGCTTGGGGACGGCCGGTGCGCGGTGCTCAGCAGGCGTCGGGGCCGAGCCGGGTACGCAGCTTGACCAGCGCCGCCGACAACAGCCGGGACACGTGCATCTGGGACACCCCGATCTGCGCCGCGATCTGGGTCTGCGTCTGGTTGCCGAAGAACCGCAGCGTCACGATCGTCCGCTCGCGCTCGGTGAGGCACTCCAGCGCCGGTCCGAGGCTCAGGTGCAGCTCGGTGCGGGCGTAGTCGTCGTCCTCCGCGCCCAGCGTGTCGCCGAGTTCCAGCGCGCCGCCCTCGGCACCCACCGGCGTGGACAGCGAGGTCGCGCTGTACGCCCGGGCCCCCTCCAGCCCTTCGAGCACGTCCTCCTCGCTGACCTTCAGGTAGCCGGCGAGGTCCGCGACCGTGGGCGCCCGGCCCAGCCGGTGGGCGAGCACCGTACCGGCGTCGCTGATCGCCATCCGCATCTCCTGGAGCCGCCGCGGCACCCGGATGGCCCAGGCCCGGTCGCGGAAGTGCCGCTTGATCTCGCCGAGCACGGTGGGGATCGCGAAGCCGGTGAAGTCGACGCCGACCTCGGCGTCGAACCGGTCGACCGCCTTGATCAGGCCGACGGTCGCGGCCTGGATCAGGTCGTCGAGCGGTTCGCCGCGGCCGGCGTAGCGCCGGGCGAGCCGGCGGGTCAGCGGCAGCCATGCCTCGATGGTCTCGTCCCGCAGCCGCGGCCGGGCCGGGTCGTCCGGCGCGAGCCGGGACAGCCGGGCGATGAGGTCGGCGCCGCGCTCGTCCGCCAGCGGCGGCTCGGCGGGGCGCGGGACGCGGATCGGCCTCGTGACAGATGCTTGCATGCTGATTCCTCTCGAACACTGCGTCGTGGGTATCCGTTTCCGGACCACCCGCGCGGCGACCGCGGTGCAGGAGGAACGCATCAGGGCAGCAGGAGGCGTCGAGTCCGCACCGCGATGGCGACATCGCAGGGTGGTGCTCTCGGCGCCTTCTTGACCGATGGAGTGACCCTAGCCGAAAATATGATCGCTGACTAGCCGAAAGTATGAGCCCTTTCTCGGTAGTTCGTGGGAGAACGCCGGAACCGGGTCAGACGGTCACCGACACGGCCGGGCGGTGCGCCGCCGCCAGGACCTCCGCCGCCTCGGCTGCCCCGGCCGGCCGGCCGAAGTGGTAGCCCTGCACCTTGTCGCAGCCGAGCTCGCGCAGCACCGCGACCTGGGCCGGGGTCTCGACGCCCTCGGCCACCGCGGCCAGCCCCAGGTTGTGCGCCAGGTCGACGATGGTGCGGACGAACGACACCTGCCGGGGCGCCGAGCCGGGATCGCCGTCGGGCAGGAACGACCGGTCGATCTTGAGAATGTCGATCGGCAGGTCCCGCAGGTAGGCCAGCGACGAGTAGCCGGTGCCGAAGTCGTCGACGGCGACCCGGACCCCCTCCCGGCGCAGCGCGCCCAGGTGCGCGATGGTGCGGTCGTCCTCGTTCGCCGCGCCCACCAGGACACCCTCGGTGATCTCCAGGATCAGCGCCGCCGGTGGCAGCCCGGAGTCACGCAGCGCCCGCCGCACCGTCTCGGCGTAGTCGGGCTCCATGAGCTGGCGGGGTGACACGTTGACGGTCACCGCCGTGCCGTACCGCCGGTGCCAGACCGCCGCGTCCCGGCACGCCTGCCGCAGCACCCACTCGCCGAGGGCGACGATGAGGCCGCTGTCCTCCGCGGCCGGGATGAACCGGTCCGGGCCGATGAACTCCCCGGGCGCCGGGGACCAGCGCACCAGCGCCTCGAACGCGTCGAAGCCGCCGGTGCCGAGCGTGACGATCGGCTGGTAGTGCACCAGGAACTGCTCGGCGGCCAGGGCGTCGCGCAGGCGTTCGATCAGCTCGGTGCGTTCCAGCTGCCGCTCGCGCAGGCCGGCGTCGTAGGTCACCGCCCGGTCCCGGCCCGTCGCCTTGGCCTCGTACAGGGCCAGGTCGGCGTCGCTGAGCACGTCGGCGCTCTCGGCCGGGCCGGCCAGCCGGCGTACCCCGATGCTGATGGTCACGTGCAGCCGGTGGCCCTGGACATCGGCCGGGCGGCGCACCGCGGCGAGGATGTCCGCGCACCGGTCCGCCACCGCGGCGGTGTCCCCGTACGGCAGCAGCACCCCGAACTCGTCCCCACCCAGCCGGGCGAGCACCGCGCCGGGCCCCACGCTGCCGCGCAGCCGTTCGGCGATCTCCACCAGCAGCGCGTCACCGACCGGGTGGCCCAGGCTCTCGTTGATGTGCTTGAAGCCGTCGACGTCCAGCAGCAACAGGCAGCCCGGGTCCGGCCGGCCCGGGGCGGCCCGCAGCTCCCGGTCCAGGTACCGGCGGTTGGGCAGCTCGGTCAGCGGGTCGTGCAGGACCAGGTGACCCATCTGCAGCTGGAGCGTGGCCTGGTGGTCCAGGGCCCGCTGCAGGTCGGCGGCGCGCCGCTGGGCCAGGCCGCCGGCCCGGATCAGGCGGGTGACCAGCAGCGCCGCGGTGATCGAGGTGGCGCTCAGCGGCAGCACCACGTCGAGCGCGTCGAGGTCGCCCTCGCGGATGTCCTTGAGCAGCGCGTAGCAGGTGGCCGCCGGGCCGATCAGCACCACGGCCAGCATGGCGGCGGCGGTCCACCGGCCGGTGCCCGCGGGGCCGCGGCCCGCTCCCGCGCCGGGCTCGTGCGCCATCGACGGGTGCAGCGCGGCCGCGCCGAGCAGCAGCGGGAACAGCAGCCAGCCGACGGCGCTGAAGGTCGAGCCGGCCCACTGCCCGCCGGTCATCGCGGTGATGAAGTACGCCAGGTCGGCGACCACGAGCACGCCGACGGCCGCCAGCAGGAACTGCTGGGACCGGCTGAGCACCCGGGCGGTGAGGAGCAGCCGGACCGCCATGGTGAGGACGAGCAGGTCCAGGACCGGGTACGCGAGCACCCCGACGCCGGCCGCGCCGCTGGTGTCGTACATGAAGGGGTCGAGCAGGAAGACCCAGAGCAGCACGGCGGCCGTGCACGCCACGACGCCCGCCTCGGTCATCCCGGCCAGCGCGGCGCCGGGCAGCCGGGACGCGGCCAGCACCGCCACGGCCGCGGCGACCAGCAGGTACATCGTGAAGTAGACGAAGTCGGCCCAGGACAGCCCGGGGCTCCGGTCGCTCGCCCACAGGTCGACGGCCCACCGGCTGTGGGCGACGGCGCCGCAGCCCGCCCCGGCGGCCAGCAGCCACCACCCGACGGGCTTGGCCGGCCGGTGCATCCCGACGCCGGCGATCACGGCGCCGATCACCCCCAGGCACAGCAGGGCGTAACCGACCTCCCGGCCGGCCGGGCCCACGCCCACCGCACCGGCGGCCACGGCGACGCCACCCAGCAGGAAACCCGGCCAGGCCCGCAGCCGGCGAACGGGCGCGGCGCTCCGCCTGCGGTGGCTGCCCGCCGCGCCCCGCGCAGCTCCCATGTCGGCCGCCTCATCTCGCCAGTGGTCTCCGGAAGGCCATCCTCCGCTGTCCGGGGTGCAGCCGGGTTGCGATCGCCAGGTTCGCCCGGGTGCGCCGGCGCCGAGGCCCGCAGCGGCGCCGCACGATGATCCGCGACAATGGGTACCGGCCCAGCGGTCGTCCGAGCAGAAGGCAGAGCTGACATGGCATTCGAGTGCACCGTGGAACGGCAGGGCGACACCGTCGTCGTCACCCCCGAGGGCGACATCGACCTCGAAACGGCGACCTACGTGCGTGAGGTGCTGCGGCGGGTGGTGACGGACAAGACCGGCGGGCGCATCGAGGTGGACATGCACGCCGTGACCTTCCTCGACTCGTCCGGCATCGGCATGCTGGTCGCCGCCCGGCGGGCCGCCGAGGCCAAGGGCATCACGCTGCGCCTGCGCGAGCCCGGGCCGATGGTCCGCATGGTGCTCGAGGTGGCGAACCTGGACGGGCTGCTCATCGGTGCCTGAGCGGCCCGCCACCGCCCCGGACCTGCTGTTCGTGGGCGGTCCGATCTTCACCGGCGCCCCCGGCACGGGCCGGCCGGCCGCGCTGGCGGTGCGGGACGGCCGGATCCTGGCCGTGGGCGGCGCGCCGGTCGCCGAGCTCGCCGGGCCCGGCACCGAGATCGTCGACCTGCGCGGACGGCTGCTGCTGCCGGGCTTCCAGGACGCCCACGTGCACGCGGTCATGGGCGGCGTGGAGCTGGGCCAGTGCGACCTGACCGGCACCACCGACCTCGCGGAGTACCTGGCCCGGATCGACGCGTACGCGCGGGCCCGGCCGGGATCCGGCTGGATCGTCGGCGGCGGCTGGTCGATGGAGAGCTTCCCCGGCGGCGTGCCCGGCCGGGAGCTGCTCGACGCGGTGGTCGGCGACCGGCCGGTCTACCTGGTCAACCGGGACCACCACGGCGCCTGGGTGAACAGCGCGGCGCTCGCCCGCGCCGGGATCACCGCCGGCACCCCGGACCCGGCGGACGGCCGGATCGACCGGGAGCCCGGCGGCGCGCCCAGCGGCGGGCTCCAGGAGGGGGCGATGGCGCTGGTCGAGGCGCTGATCCCGGAGGTGACCCCGGCGGACCGGCTGGCCGGGCTGCTGCGTGCCCAGCGGCTGCTGCACCGGCTGGGCGTGACCGCCTGGCAGGACGCGATGATCTGCGCGAGCAACGGCTACCCGGACATCTCCGACGCGTACCTCACCGCTTCCGCCGACGGCTCGCTGGTCTCCACGGTCGTCGGCGCGCTGTGGTGGGACCGCGACCGCGACGCCGAGCAGCTCCCCGAGCTGGTGGAGAACCGCCGGGTGCTCAGCGCCGGGCGGCTGCGCTGCGACTCGGTGAAGTTCATGCTCGACGGGGTCGCCGAGAACTTCACCGCCGCGATGACCGCGCCCTACCGGGACGGCCACGGCTGCGCGACGGCGAACAGCGGCCTGTCGTTCATCGACCCGGTCGCGCTGCGCGAGTACGTCACCGCGGTGGACGCGCTCGGTTTCCAGGCGCACTTCCACGCGCTCGGCGACCGGGCGGTGCGCGAGGCGCTGGACGCCGTCGCGGCCGCCCGCGCCGCCAACGGCCCGCGCGACACCCGGCCGCACCTGGCGCACCTGCAGGTCGTGCACCCGGACGACGTGCCCCGCTTCGCCCGGCTGGGGGCGACCGCGACGATCCAGGCGCTGTGGGCCACCCACGAGCCGCAGATGGACGTGCTCACGCTGCCGTTCCTGGACCCGGTGCTGGCCGGGCGGCAATACCCGTTCGGTGACCTGGAGCGCGCCGGGGCCACCCTCGCCGCCGGCAGCGACTGGCCGGTGAGCAGCCCGGATCCGCTGCAGGGCATCCACGTCGCGGTCAACCGGGCGCTGCCGGGCAGCGGGGCCGGGCCGCTGCTGCCCGCGCAGCGCCTCAGCCTGGTCAGCGCGCTGACCGCGTACACGTCGGGCTCGGCCTTCGTGAACCACCTCGACGACACCGGCACGCTGCGGGCCGGCCACCGGGCCGACCTGGTCGTGCTGGACCGCGACCTGTTCGCCGGCGAGGCCTCGGCGATCGCCGAGGCCTCGGTGGCGCTCACCTACATCGGGGGCGAGCGGGTGTACGCCGCCCCGGACGCGTGACTCCTAACGCCCGGCCGGCGCCGGCTCGTCCTGGGTCTCGTCCTCCTCGGCCGCCTCGCGCGGGCCCTCGACACCGTCCTCCAGCGGCTGGCGCTGCGCCGGGACGACAGCCTCCGCGTCGGTGGAGCCGTGCCGGCCGGCCGAGTCGTCGACGGCCGGCAGCTCACCGACGACCTGCGGCTGGTCCACCCAGAGCGCGCGCAGCTGACCCTGCATGAAGGTCATGAGCCGGCCGCGGTACTCACGGTCGAACTGCTCCAGCGCCTCGATCTGCTCCTGCAGCGCCTCGCGCTTGATCCCGAGGCTGCCGACCACGTCGTCGTAGCGCTGCTTGGCCTGCAGGTTGAGCTGCTCGGCGTTGGCCTTGGCCTCGGCCGCGATCGCGTCGGCGCGGGCCTGGGCGTCCAGCACGATCTTCTCGGCGGTGCGCCGGGCGTCCTCGGCGGCGGCCTGGGCCTCCTGGCCGATCTGCTCGGCGCCGGCGCGGGCGTCGTAGAGCACCTTGTCCGCCTCGCGGCGCACGTTGTGCGCGTGGATCTGCGCGTCCCGGGCGATGTTCTCGGCCGCGGCCAGCGCGTCCGTACGGATCTTGTCGGCCTGCTGGTGCGCGGCGCCGACGTGCTCCTCGGCGGTGCGCTGGGCCATGCTCAGCACCTGGAGCGCCTGGGTCGGCAGGCCGGGCACGGGCGTGGGCGAGACCAGCGCGTGCTCCGAGGTCGCGCCGTCGGGCGAGGTACCGAGCATCACCTTCACACGATCCTTCATCCGGTTGTCAGTCACAGGAGACCTCCGTACGTGCGGCTTCACCCGCGGCGGCCCCGGCGTGCCGGCCGGAACGCTGGCCATGATCCGCGGCATGTTACCAAGCCGCGGAGCCCGAAAGCGAGCAGACTTTCAGCCGGGCGGATCGGCCGTTCGGGCCTTCCGCAGCGGCAAAACACCTGGTCTAGGGCTTGCGGGCGACGGCGCCGTACTCGTCGACCGGGCGCCGGTCGGCCGCGCTCGCCGCCGGGTCGGGCCGCCAGCCGGCGCACGGGACCAGGCCCGGCTCGACCACCTCCAGGCCGTCCAGGAACGTGCCGAGCTCCGCGGGGCTGCGCAGCCGGTACGCCAGCGGCGCGTTGGCGTTCCACACCGCGATCGCCTTGGAGAAGGCCGGCCCGTCGAGCACGTTGGTGCCGTCGGCGGTGACCAGGTAGCTGCCGGACGGCAGCGCGGCCAGCAGCCGGCGCACGATCGTCGCGGCCTCGCCGAGGTCGGGGACGTGACCGAGGATGTTCATCAGGATCAGCCCCACCGGCTCGGCCAGGTCCAGCGTGCGCCGGCCGGCCAGCTCGACGATGGCGCCGGGGTCGTGCAGGTCGGCGTCCAGGTATTCGGTCGCGCCCTCGGCGGTGCCGGTCAGCAGGGCCCGGGCCTGGGCCAGCACCAGCGGGTCGTTGTCCACGTACACGACCCGGGCGTCCGGGGCCGCGGCCTGGGCCACCTGGTGGGTGCCGGCGGCCGTCGGCAGCCCGGTGCCGATGTCGAGGAACTGCCGGATGCCCCGCTCGGCGGCGAGGAACGTGACGGCCCGGGTGAGGAAGCCGCGCGAGCTGCGCGCCACCGCGGTGATGTCCGGGTACAGGGCGGCGAACTGGTCGCCCACCGCCCGGTCCGCCGGGAAGTTGTCGGTGCCGCCGAGCCAGTAGTTCCAGACCCGGGCGGAGTGCGGCACGTCAGGCTGGATGTCCACGGCGGCGGCTCCCTCGATGCGCGGGCGGCGCCGCACCGGACGCCCCCGGACGGACAACGGACAACTCACGACTC
Organism: Actinoplanes sp. NPDC049599; assembly: GCF_044465625.1. Classification (NCBI taxonomy): domain Bacteria; kingdom Bacillati; phylum Actinomycetota; class Actinomycetes; order Micromonosporales; family Micromonosporaceae; genus Actinoplanes; species Actinoplanes sp. NPDC049599. Next base: position 209,588 of record NZ_JBITLX010000010.1, on the reverse strand, counting down.
CGGGGCGATCGGGTGACCGCCCGCGGCGGGGCTCACCACGTCACCGGCAGCGCGCGCAGGCCCCGCACCAGCAGGCCGGACTTCCACTCCAGCCGCTTCTCGTCGACCGCGAGCCGGAGCTCCGGCAGGCGGTGCAGCAGGGTGCCGAGCGCGACCTGCAGCTCCATCCGGGCGAGCTGGGCGCCCAGGCAGTGGTGCACGCCGTGCCCGAAGCCGAGGTGCGGGCCCGCCCCGCGGGTGATGTCCAGCCGGTCCGGTTCGTCGAAGACGGTGGCGTCCCGGTTGGCCGCGGACATCGCGGCGATCACCGGCTCCCCGGCGCGGATCCGGACGCCGCTCAGCTCCAGGTCCTCGGTGGCGTAGCGGGCGAACAGGCCCGCCGCGCCCAGCGGCACGTACCGCAGCAGCTCTTCGACGGCGCCCGGCACGAGCTCCGGGCGGGCCCGCAGGATCGCGAGCTGCTCGGGGTGGGTCAGCAGCACGTAGACGAAGTTGGAGATCTGGGTGACCGTGGTCTCGTGGCCGGCGGCGAGCAGCCCGGCGGCCAGCTCGACCATCTCCTGCTCGGTGAGCCGGTCGTTGTCCTCGTCGCGGGCCTGCACCAGGGCGCCGATGAGGTCGTCGGTCGGCGTCTCGCGCCGCTCGGCGATCAGCCCGGCCATGTACGCCTGCAGGCTCCCCAGGTACTCGATGATCGTTTCCGGTGGCAGCGAGGTGGTCGAGACGATCGCCTCCGACCAGGTCCGGAACAGGTGCTGGTCGGACGGGGGCACGCCGAGCAGCCGGCAGATCACCCGGACCGGCAGCGGGGTGGAGAAGCTCTCGACGAGGTCGGCCGGCGGCCCGGCGGCGACCATCGCGTCGATCAGCTCGGCGGCGATCGCGGCGGTGCCCGGGCGCAGCTGCTCGACCCGGCGCGCGGTGAACGCCTTGGCGACCAGCCGGCGCAGCCGGCTGTGGTCGGGCGGGTCCATCGACATGATGCCGCCGGAGATCGGCTGGGGGGAGATCCGCGGCTCGTCGCGGCCGACCGCGGCGGCCCGGCTGAACCGCGGGTCGCCGAGCACCACCTTGACGTCCTGGTAGCGGGTGGCGAGCCAGGCCTCCTCACCGAACGGCAGCCGGACCCGGGTCACCGGCTCCCGGCGGCGCAGCTCGGCGTAGAGCGGATCGAGGGTCAGCCGGTCCGGCTCGCTGAACGGGTACGGCCGGGCCGCACCGACCTGCCGGGTGTCTGTCATCGCACGCTCCCGCCGTGGAGTTCCATCGGAATCAGCACACTTTGAGCAACTCGCCAGACACGGATAGTAGTGCGCGACCCCTCCGCACAACACCCCATTCATTCATGTTCATCGAAGGAATGTGCGGGGCCACCGCGCCGGCCCGGGGTCACCCTTGGGCGATTCAGCAGCTAATACGCTGTTAGAACCATTAATCCTGTTTAACATGGTCCGATCTGCTGGTAAGCGTGAGGATGCCATGAGAAGTCGCCGCTCGTTGACTGTCGCCCTGACCGCCGGAACCGTCCTGATCGCTACGGCGGCGACGGCCGGCGCCGCCGCGGACCGGCCGGTCGCCGTGTGGGAGATGGACGAACACGCCGGCGCGCGGACCATGATGGACAGCAGCGGCCGTGGCCTGCACGGCCGGATCGGCAGCGAGGTCCGCACCGACACCCACGTCCGGGGCGCGATCGGCTACCGCTTCGACCGGCTCCGGCCCGACTCGCCGCCGCCCCGCCCGGGCCACCTGGTGACCGTGCGCGACGCCGACGCGCTCGACCCGGGCACCCGCGACTACGCGGTGACGGTCCGGCTGCGCACCACCCACAAGTTCGGCAACATCATCCAGAAGGGCCAGGCGACCGTCTCCGGCGGCAACTTCAAGCTGCAGATCCCCAGCGGGATCGTGGAGTGCCTGTTCCGCGGCTCGTCCGGCCAGCTCCTGGTGTCCTCGCCGCGGCGGCTCAACGACGGGCGCTGGCACACCGTGCGCTGCGCCCGGACGGACAACGGGGTCACGCTGACCGTGGACGGCGCGACGGTGGCCCGCCGCTACGGCTGGACCGGCCGGATCGCGAACTCCTGGCCGATCAGCATCGGCGGCAAGACCGGCTGCGACCAGATCCACGTGGGCTGCGACTACTACGCCGGCGACCTGGACTATGTGGAGATCGACGCCCGCTGAGCTCCGATCAGCACACTGAACGGGACCGCCGGGCTGTCGTGCCGCAGCCAGCCGGCCGGCCGGGCCCGGATCGGGAATCCCGTCGTGTGGGCCGGGTGCGTCGACACGACGACCCGGCCGGTGCGGTTCACCACGGTCGCCGGGCGTCCGCAGGCGCGCAGCACCGGCAGCAGCATCCGCTCCATGCGGGCCACGTACACGTCCGAGCCCACGACGCCCGCCACCGAGGCATCCGGGCCGCGCACCGGGACGGTGAAGGTCAGGGTGTAGGCGTCGGTGCAGAGGTAGTCCACGTAGGGCCCGGTGATGTGCGGGCGGCCGGTGCGGTGCGGGACCGTCCACCACTCCAGCACCGTGTAGTCGCGGAAGCCGTCCCGGGCCGGGTCGGACACCACCCGCAACGGCGTGATCCCGTCGCGTCCGCGGGTCCACCAGGCCAGATGCCAGGGCGCGTCCACGATGAGCGCCGGGTCCGCGATCAGCCCGGAACCGGCCACCAGGTCGTCCGCGCGGCGCAGCTGCGCCAGGGCCGGCGGCCGGACCGCGTCCAGCTCCGCCAGCCGGGGCCGGCGCCCGGACGGCAGCGCGGCGGCGACCGTCTCCGCCATCGCCAGCAGCGGGTCGAGCACCGTCGCGCAGAGCCGTTCCAGCTCGGCGGTGATGCCGGCGGCCGCCGGGGCGGCGCCCGGCGGGGTGACGACCTCAGTCATCAACCACCTCCAGGCGTGCGCGGACCACCGCGTCGATCGCACGCCCGACGTGCCCGGCTGTCAAGGCCCGGGCCCGGGCCCGGTCACCCCGGCCGATCGCCGCGACGATCGCCCGGTGATCCGATTCGGACCGGGCCCGGCCCTGCGGCGAGCCCATCGACAGCCACAGCAGCGGGCCGAACTCCGCCTGCAGCCGCATTTCCTCCTGGGTCAGCCGGGCCGACTGGGTGGCCGCCGCGACCTCCAGGTGGAACTGCGCCTCGGCGCGCCGCGAGCCGCCGGGATCCGTCGCGCGCCGGACCCCGACCTCGCGGAGCCGGTCCAGGTCCTCGCCGGCCGCGCGCTCGGCGGCCAGCGCCGCCGCGGCGCCCGCGATCGCGGTGTAGAAGTCGCCGAAGTCGCGGATGTCGACCAGGGACAGCTCCGCCAGCCGGGTCCGGACCAGCACCACGTCCGGGTGCTCCGGCGCGCACACGAAGCTGCCCCCGCCGCGGCCCCGCCGGGTGGTGACCAGGCCCAGCTCGCGCAGCGTCTGCAGGGACTCCCGGGCGGTGACCGGGGCGACGCCGAGCGCCTCGGCGAGCTCCACCTCGGACGGCAGCTGCTCGCCGTCGCCGAGCACGCCGAGCACGATGGCGTCGCGCAGCCGCCGGGTGACGGCCGCGGCCCGGCCGCCCTGGGTCAGCGGCGCGAAGACCGCCCGGCGGGTGCGCTGCTCCGGCATCGTTCCCCCAGCTGTCCGAGGCTTGTGCTTTGAACTATGACGCCATAGGTTTTCGGCACGACAGCCAGTCTCCTCCCCGACGGAGGCCTGCGTGCCCACTGCCCCGGCGATCACCCTGACCGGCCTGCGCAAGGCGTTCGGCAGCACCGTGGCCGTCGACGGCGTCGACCTGGAGATCGCCGACGGCGAGTTCTTCGCCATGCTCGGCCCGTCCGGGTCGGGCAAGACCACGGTGCTGCGGATGATCGCCGGGTTCGAGCAGCCCACCGCGGGCCACGTCGCGCTCGGCGGCACCGAGGTCACCGGCGCCGCGCCGTTCCAGCGCGACGTCAGCACGGTGTTCCAGGACTACGCCCTGTTCCCCCACCTGTCCGTCCGCCAGAACGTCGAGTACGGCCTGGCCGTCCGCCGGGTCGGCCGGGCCGAGCGCCGCGAACGGGCCGAGCAGGCGCTGGCCGGCGTGCGGATGGCCGGCTTCGGCGACCGCAAACCGGGCCAGCTCTCCGGCGGGCAGCGCCAGCGGGTCGCGCTGGCCCGCGCGCTGGTGGTGCGCCCCAAGGTGCTGCTGCTGGACGAGCCGCTGGGCGCGCTCGACCTCAAGCTGCGCCAGCAGATGCAGGTCGAGCTCAAGCAGCTGCAGCGCGAGGCCGGCATCACCTTCGTCTTCGTCACCCACGACCAGGAGGAGGCGCTGACCATGAGCGACCGGATCGCTGTGTTCGAGCACGGCCGGGTCGCCCAGGTCGGCACCGCCGCCGAGATCTACGAGCATCCGCACACCGCGTTCGTGGCCGGCTTCGTCGGCACCTCGACCGTGCTGACCGGTCCGGTGGCCGTCGAGCTGCTCGGCAAGGCCGGCACGTTCGCGGTGCGCCCGGAACGGGTCCGGCTGGCCCGTACCGGATCGGGGGTGCCCGGCACCATCGCCGAGGTGGTCTACCTCGGCGCGACCACCCGCTACCTGGTCGACCTCGAGGCCGGCCCGCGGATCACCGCGAGCGAGGCCAACACCGAGGCCGGCGCCGCGACCGCTGCCCAGCGCCGCGGCGAGCGTGTCCTCGTCAGCATCCGGCCCGGCGACGTCGTCGCCCTGGAGCGCCCCTGAAGGGTCAGGCCATGGCATTCACCAGATCTCTTTTCCGGGGTACGGCACTGGGCGCCGTCCTCCTGCTCGCCGCCGCCTGCGGCACCTCCTCCGGCGACGACTCCCCCGCCCCGGGCGCGTCCGGCTTCACCCCGCCCAAGATCGATCAGCTGGCCCAGCTCGGCGCCGGCGAGGGCGCGGTGTCCGTGCTGGCCTGGCCCGGGTACGCCGAGAACGGCAGCAACGACCCGGCGGTGGACTGGGTGACCCCGTTCGAGAAGCAGACCGGCTGCAAGACCACGGTCAAGACGTTCGGCACCTCCGACGAGGCGGTGTCGCTGATGAAGACCGGCGGGTACGACGTGGTGTCCGCCTCCGGCGACGCCTCGCTGCGGCTGATCGCCGGCGGTGGCGTGGCCCCGGTCAACACCGCCCTGATCCCGAACTACGCCGACGTCACGGACTTCCTCAAGGGCAAGGCCTGGAACTCGGTCGGCGGTCAGATGTACGGCGTACCGCACGGCTGGGGCGCCAACCTGCTCATGTACCGCACCGACCAGGTGAAGCCGGCGCCGACCTCCTGGTCCGCGGTGTTCACCGACGCCGCCAAGTACACCGGCAAGGTCACCGCCTACGACTCGCCCATCTACCTCGCCGACGCCGCGCTGTTCCTCATGAACACCAAGCCGGAGCTGGGCATCAAGAACCCGTACGCGCTGGACTCCGCGCAGTTGGCCGCGGCCGTCGACCTGCTGAAGGCGCAGAAGGTGCACGTCAGCGAGTACTGGTCGGACTACCTCAAGGAGGTGCAGTCGTTCAAGAGCGGCAACTCGGTCATCGGCACCACCTGGCAGGTCATCGTCAACACGGCGGTCGCCGAGAAGGCCCCGGTCCAGGCGGTGCTGCCGGCCGAGGGCTCGACCGGCTGGTCGGACACCTGGATGGTCGCCGCCAAGAGCGCGCACCCCAACTGCGCGTACCAGTGGCTCAACTGGATCGTCGGGCCGACGGCCAACGCCCAGGTGGCCGAGTACTTCGGCGAGGCGCCGGCCAACCAGAAGGCGTGCGCGCTGACCACCGACAAGAACTTCTGCACGGCCTACCACGCCGGCGACGCCGCGTACGCGGAGAAGATCTGGTACTGGAGCACGCCGATCCCGCAGTGCCTGGACGGCCGCACCGACGTCACCTGCACCGACTACGCGGCCTGGACCCGGGCCTGGACCGAGATCAAGGGTTAGCCGCCGGTGACGCTCCAGGACACCCGCCGGCGCCGGCTGTCGGCCCGGCTCACCCGCTCGCCGCGCACCCGGCTGGCCCTGCTGCTGGCGGCGCCGCTGCTCTGGCTCGGGCTGGCCTACCTCGGCGCGCTGGCGGCGCTGCTGGTCACCGCCCTGTGGAGCACCGACACGTACACCGGGGCGATCGAACGGGTGTGGACGCTGGACAACATCCGGACCGTGCTGACCGACTCGGTCTACCGCTCGGTGACGATCCGCACGATCGGGGTGGCGGCCCTGGTCACGGTCGTCGACGCGGTGCTGGCGCTGCCGGTCGCGTTCTTCATGGCCAAGGTCGCCCGGCGCCGCTGGCAGCCCCTGCTGGTCGCCGGCATCCTGCTGCCGCTGTGGGCCTCGTACCTGGTCAAGGCGTACGCCTGGCGCAGCATGTTCGGCGGGGGCGGGCTGCTGGACTGGGCCGGCGCGCCGTTCGGGATCGGCTCACCCGGGTACGGCCTGACCGCCACCGTGTGCACGCTGGCGTACCTGTGGTTCCCGTACATGGTGCTGCCGATCTTCGCGGGCCTGGAACGCCTGCCGGACTCCCTGCTGGAGGCGGCCGGCGACCTGGGCGCCCGGCCCGCACGCACCGTCACGACGGTGGTGCTACCGCTGGTGTTCCCGGCGATCGTGGCCGGGTCGATCTTCACCTTCTCGCTGTCGCTCGGCGACTACGTGGCGGTGGAGATCGTCGGCGGGACCAAGCAGTTCCTCGGCAACCTGGTCTACGACAACATCGGCGCGGCCAACAACCAGCCGCTGGCGGCCGCGGTCGCCCTCGTCCCGGTGGCCGTCATGATCGTCTATTTGTTCCTGTCCCGGCGCGCCGGAGCCCTGGAGAACCTCTGATGTACCTGACCCGGGGCATGCGTGTCACGCTGCGGATCATCACCGCCGTGGTGCTCACGGTGGTCTACGTGCCGCTGCTGGTCGTGGTGATCAACTCGTTCAACAGCGACCGCACGTTCGGCTGGCCACCGGCCGGCTTCACCCTCGAGTGGTGGTCCCGCGCCGTGCACAACGCGGGCGCGCTGGAGGCGCTGCGCACCTCGGTGGTGGTGGGCCTGCTCTCCACCGCGGTGGCGCTGGTGCTCGGCACGCTGGCGGCGATGTCCCTGCAGCGCTACCGGTTCTTCGGCCGCGAGGCGGTGTCGCTGCTGGTGATCCTGCCGATCGCGCTGCCGGGCATCGTGACCGGCATCGCGCTCAACAACGGCTTCCGGACCGTCCTGGGCCTGCCGCTGTCGCTGCTCACGCTGGTGGTGGCGCACGCGACGTTCTGCGTGGTGGTGGTCTTCAACAACGTGATCGCCCGGTTGCGCCGGCTGGGCGGCAACCTCGAGGAGGCCTCGATGGACCTGGGCGCGGACAGCTTCACCACCTTCCGGCGGGTCACCTTCCCGCTGCTGCGCACGGCGCTGCTGGCCGGTGGGCTGCTGGCGTTCGCGCTGAGCTTCGACGAGATCATCGTGACCCGCTTCACCGCGAGCCAGACGACCACCACTTTGCCGCTCTGGATCCTGGACAATCTGTTCCGGCCCAACCAGGCCCCGATCGTCAACGTGGTCGCCACGGTGCTGGTGATCGCCTCGGTCATCCCGATCGCTATCGCCCAGCGACTGTCCGGCGACCCCTCGGGTGGCCGGGTCTAGTCCGCGGCACGGTGCCGCCCGCCGCTGCCTGGCTTGGCAGCGGCCGTACCGCGTTCTCCATGGGCCAGCGGGCTGCGCTCAACCGCTTGGTCGGTGGGCTGCCCGCCGACAGCATCCTTGTTGATCCATCCATGGGGGGCAGCGGACACCTCGGTGCGCAGATCCGACAGCCAGTGTTCCAGATCGTCGCTGGTCCGGCCCGGACCACCAGGCTCACTGCTTGAGTCAGGGTCCTCGATGGCGCTCATCGCGGCACAGGCTCCGATCAGTCGGGTGTGGTCAGAGCGAGAGTAGCTGGCTTGCGCGAGGCGCTGATGTCCCTCGACCTCAGCCCGCCAGGCCGTGCGGGTCGCCGGATCGCGCGCGACGGTCCACCGGGTGCGACCAGAGCTCCCATCAGCACGACTCGAGCGGAGACTTCGTCATCCGCCGTTCGCCCGCGTCACGGCGACCGTCCACCGGCCGTGCAGCCCTTTCGGCAGCTGGTCGTACACCGCGTCGAGCGAGGGGTCGATGATCAAGACCTCATAGGAGTCGTGCACGGTCGTCATGCCGTGCCCGGCAGCGAGCCGGCACGCCCGCGCCGGATCGCGCGCTACCTGACGGACCTGCTGTGGGGTGGCGGTGGGGACGCCGGGCCGGCTGAGTGCGATGTCACCCCGCGCGGATCGGTACGGCAGTGCAGTGCGCGTCGGCCCGGTCGACCAGCAGGTCCTCGGGTGTCGGGTACCGGCGGTGCAGCGCGGCAACGGCATGCTGGTGAGCCAGGCGGTCGTACGGCGTCTCCTGCATCCTGGCGACCGACTCCCGCACCACCGACAGGAAGCCGACCGGCCACCGAACCCGGTGCACCGCCAGGACCACCCTGCTGTCCCGGTCGACCAGCGCGATCCGCACCCCTTGCGTACCGTCGACGCCGGCCGGTCCCTCCTCGGCCGGAACCAGATGGGGGTGGAAGGTCACCTGCGCCCAGGGCAGCACCGGGCCGAGGCGGTACAACAGGACCCCCGCGGCGCCGACGTCGATCCACGCGAACCGGGTCGGGGCCGCGGTGACCGCCTGCACCTCCAGCTCGTGCGGGCGGCTCAGCGCCAACAGCAGCTCCACCGGCGCCCCGGTCACCATTGTCAGGCCGGCATGCTCCGGGAGCGTGACGTCCGGATCCAACCGGCTGCCCTTGCTGAGGACGGTATGCACATCCCCAGCGTATTGCCACGGGAGCGAGCCCGTGGGCGCTTGGCCGGACACGGATCACGATCGGGCGGCCGGGGACCGTGGTGGTCCCCGGCCGGGGCGGGCGGTGGGTCAGGCGGTGAACCGCACCCGGCGGCGGCGGACCAGCAGCAGGCCGGCCGCGCCGGCGAGCAGCAGCGCCGCGCCGCCCGCGCCGAGCAGGCCGGCGTCGGCGCCGGTCACCGGCAGGCCGCCGCCCTCGCCGCCGCTGAGGGCGACCGTGATCGCCGCCGCGTCGTTGCTGCCGTCCCGGTCGAGCGGGGTGTCCTCGACGAAGAACTCGTCGTTGATGACCACCTTGCCGGCCGCGGCGGCGGGGTTCTCGCGCACCTGGACGGTGAAGTCGAACAGGCTGGACGCCTTAGCCTTGGTCACGCCCTGCTCCAGCATGCACAGGTACTCCGACGCCCCGGTCACGTCCTCGGTGATGTCGTCGGGGTCGACGGCCTCCCACAGCAGCGGGAAGCAGCGCTCGTCCACGGTCACGGCCCGCACGCCGGCCGGCACCACGACGCGCGTACCGGGGTCGGTGTTCTCGAAGGTCCAGTGGTAGAGCGTGCCCGGCCCGTTGTTGACGAAGCCGACGCGCAGGTCCACCTTGTCGCCCGGGTCGCCGGTGACCGTGGCGCCGACGGCGGCCATGTCCGGCCGGCGGCTGCCGCCGACCACGAACTCGCTGATCATGACGTTGTTCGCCGGGTCGGTGTCGACCTGGCCGGCCGCGGCGCGCAGCGCGGCCGCCTTCGCCGGCACCGGCTGGAGCCGGACCGGTCCCCCGGTGCCCTTCGGCCCGAAGAACTCCTCGTCCAGCTCGGGCGCGGTGTCGAGCAGTTCCTTGAAGTCGCCCGGGGTGTACCAGCCGCCGAGCGCGCTCGCCCGGCTGCCGGCGGCGGCGTCGGCCGGGATCTTCAGCCGCAGCGGCGTCGCCAGCTCGTACGTCGTGTCCGCGGCGAGCAGGTCGTCGAAGGTGCAGACGGTGAGGAAGCCGTACCGGCAGTTGCTGAAGCCGCCGCCCGCGAACAGGCTCGGGTCCCAGCCGGCCACGACCAGCACGGCGCTCCTGACCGCGGTGCTGCCGGCGTTGGCGACCCGCAGGCCGGTGTCGATGCTCGCGCCCGGCGCCACCGTGCGCGGGGTGCTGATGACCCCGGCCAGGTCGACGCCCTCACCGATGGTGACGGTCGCCTCGGTGGTGACCGCCGGCGCGTCGCCGAACCGCGCGCTGAACGCCAGCTCGCCGTGCGCGTCCTGGGCGGCGCCGGCCTTGCCGGTCACCTCCAGCACCAGCAACGGCACCAGGCTGGTCCCGGCCTCGAACTCGAACGGGCCGGCCAGCGTGCAGGTGATCACGGTGCCGGTCCGGGCGCAGTCCTGGTCGTCGCCGAGCTCGAACTCGTCGTACGTCGTCACGGTCGCGACGCCGGCCACGTCCGCGGTGTCCACGCTCACCGTCACCTCGGCGACCGGGGCGGGCACCGCACCCGGGCTGTCCGGCACGTCGACCCAGGCGAAGAGCGGGACGACCTTGGGCAGCCCGCCGGCCACCGTGGTGTCCGGGAAGTGCAGGGTGACCGAGGGGCCCGCGGCCAGCGCGGGACTACCGGGCAGGGCCACCGCGGCGGCCGCCAGGAGGGCTGCCGCCGTTCCGGCGAGCAGGCGGTGCAGGGCGCGGTGCATGGTGTGGTGGTTCCTCCCCGTGAACGACAAAGCCGCGTGAGCATAAGCGGCGATGATCATCCAGCGAGCCCACCGTTCGGTCAGGTCCGGCGGCACCGCCGACCGACGGCGGCGGGGCGTGGTGATGGGTGGTCACCACGCCCCGCTCTCGGGGCCGTTCCGCCGGGCCGGGCGGCAGCGTCATGCCACCCGGACCGTCGTGCCGCGCGGCAGCGTCAGGCCGCTCGGCAGGAAAGGGACGGCCAGGTCCAGTTCCCCCCGTGCTGCACGGTGAAGCCGAACGTGTTGCCGGCGCCGTTCGGCCGCGCCGTCATCACCAGGCCGCTGCTGTCCCAGCTGACCGTGGCGTTCCAGGTGGCGATGATCTTCTGCGGGGACCGCACGGTCACGGTGACGATCCAGTTGTTCGTGCCGCTGACGGTGACCTGGCCGTTGAACCGGTCGTTCCACTTCTGGCCCTCGGCGTAGGTCGCCGTGCAGCTGCCACCGGCCGGCGGGGTCGTCGGGCCGGTCGTCGGCGGCGTGGTCGGGGTGCCGGTGCCGTCGGGCGCCACCGCCCGGCCGGTGCTCGGGGAGATCATCCCGGCGCACAGGCCCCGGCTGCTCAGGTTGGCCGCGATCTGCGGGATCGCGGCGACCGTGGTCGCGTACTGGTCGTGCATGAGGATGGTCTGCCCGTTGGTCAGGGTGCTCGCCGCCTGCACGATCTGGGCGGTGCTCGCGCCGTTCCAGTCCTGCGAGTCCACGTCCCAGGTGATGGTGCGCAGGCCGAGCGCCGAGGCGGCGGACTGCAGGGTGGAGTTGGTCTCGCCGTACGGCGGCCGGAACAGCTTCGGCGTGCCGCCACCGGCGTTCTGGATGGCGCTCTGGGTCCGGGACAGCTCCGAGGACATCTCGGACGCGCTGAGGTTGAGCATGTGCGGGTGGGTGTAGCTGTGGTTGCCGACCCACATGCCGGCGTTCACCTGGGCGGCCACCAGCGAGCCGTTGGCCGCGGCGTTCTGGCCGATGTTGAACATCGTGGCCCGCAGCCCGGCGTTGCGCAGCGCGGTGAGCAGCGTGTTGGTGTTGCTCGCGTTCGGGCCGTCGTCGTAGCTCAGCCCGACGTAGCCGTTCGCACAGTTGGCGCTCTGCGTCGGCGGGGTCGTCGGGGTCGTCGGCCCGGCGGCGTTCAGCGCGTCGAGCACGGCGGTGTACGCGGCCTTCTTGTTGCCGGAGCCGTCGAACAGCAGCGGGGTGTCGCTGGCCCGCCACGAGTCACTGTCGCGGACGCCCCACACCGTGATGCCGGTGCACCGGGCGACGCCGAGGCAGGCGTTGACCACCGAGCGGAACTTGTTCGCCTGGTCCGTGCCGGAGCCCTGGATGTCCAGCTCGGTGATCTGCACGTCGACGCCGAGCGCCGCGAAGCCGGACACCGTGCTGGAGAAGTTGCCCGGCACCGGGTTGCCGCTGTTGAAGTGGGCCTGCAGGCCCACGCAGTCGATCGGCACCCCGCGGGACTTGAAGTCGCGGACCATGCTCACCACGGCCTGGGTCTTGGCGTGGCTCCAGTCGTCGATGTTGTAGTCGTTGTAACAGAGCTTGGCGCCGGAGTCGGCGCTGCGGGCGGCCCGGAAGGCGGCCTCGATCCAGTCGTTGCCGGTGCGCTGCAGGTTGGAGTCGCGCCGCGCGCCGCTGCTGCCGTCGGCGAAGGCCTCGTTCACCACGTCCCAGGCGTAGACCTTGCCGCGGTAGTGGGTGGCGACCTGGGTGACGTGGTTGAGCATGGCGGAGCGCAGCGCGCTGCCGCTCATGTTCTGCATCCAGCCGGGCTGTTGCGAGTGCCAGGCCAGCGTGTGCCCGCGCAGCCGCTTGCCGTTGCTGGTCGCCCAGTTCGCCACCCGGTCACCCGAGGTGTAGTTGAACTGGCCCTGGTTCGGCTCGGTGGCGTCGAGCTTCATCTCGTTCTCGGCGCTCACCATGTCGAACTCGCGCGCGGCCACCGTGGTGTACGTCGAGTCGCCGAGCTTGCCGGCGCTGATCGCGGTGCCGAAGTAGCGACCGGACTGGGCCGCCGAGGCGCCGAGGGTGGTCGCCGCCTCGGCGGTGGCGGCCAGGAACGTGGTCGAGGCCGCGGCCAGGACACCGGCGGTCGCGAGGACGACGACGCCGCGGAACCGGGATCTTGATCTCGTCCCGGGAACTTTGCTGATCATGAGGAGGCTCACCTCTCGGAGCTGGCGGGGAGCGTGCGTGCAGCGATCGACGGCCGTCGTTCGCCCATTGTTCGGTCCTGTTTCGGCGCACGTCAATAACTCATTTCCGGAAGTTTGCTGCGATGTTTCGGGGCAGGTCGGGCAGCCAACGACTGGTGGAAGCGGTGTTTTCTCAGGCCAACGGCACCTTCGCGGTTAAGTAGCCGATCTTCTGAGGACACTGAGAGCCGGAAGTTGCGCTCATGTTCCGGGAGTGAATCCTCTGGCCGGGCGGCCGCGCAGGCGACACGATGACCCGATGACCGTTACCCGCCCGCGCGCGCCCTGGCTGATCCGCCCGGTCAAGCTGCCGGCCACCGTCCCGCCGGCACTCACCGGCGCCTGGGCCCCCACCGACACCCGGCTCGACGACGCCGAACTGCTGGCGGTGCCCACCGGTCACGGCCCGGAGGACGTCGCGGTCGGCGCGGAGGGCCACGTCTATTCCGGTACGGAGGAAGGCGACATCTGGCGCTGGCCGCCCGACGCCCACGCCGGCGCCCAGCCTGACCTGGTCGTCAGCACCGGCGGCCGGCCGCTGGGCATCGAGATCGATCCGCGCGACGGCAGCCTGGTGGTCTGCGACGCGTACCGGGGGCTGCTGCGGGTGACCGACGACGGCGCCGTCACCGAGCTGACCCACCGGGCCGGGGGCCGGCGCATCCTGCTGTGCAACAACGCGGCGGTGACCCGCGACGGCGTCGTCTACTTCACCGACAGCTCGGACCGCTTCCCGGTCTCGCACTGGCGCCGGGACCTGCTGGAACACCGCCCCAACGGCCGGCTGCTGTCCTTCGATCCGGCCTCGGGACGCACGGACGTGGTGGCCGAGGGCTTCCACTTCCCCAACGGTGTCGCGCTGACCCCCGAGCAGGACGCACTGCTGCTGTGCGAGACCGTGGCGCACCGGCTGGTGCGGGTGTCGCTCCCGGACGGCGCCGTCCGGGTGCTGGGCGACCTGCCCGCGTACCCGGACAACATGGCGCCGGTCGGCGACGGCACCTACTGGATCGCGCTGGCCAGCCCGCGGGTCGCGCTCGCGGAGAAGCTGCTGCCGCACCCGCAGCTGCGCCGGATCGCGGCGGTCCTGCCCACCCGCTTCCAGCCGCAGCCGGTGCCGTACCCGATGGCCGCCCTGGTCGACGGCGAGGGGACGGTGCTGCGGGTGCTGCACGGCCCGGCCGGCCGGTACGTGATGGCGACCGGCGTCCGCCAGCACGGCGACACCCTCTGGCTCGGCAGCCTGACCGAGCGCGCGATAGCCCGCGTGCCGCTCTCGTAGGGATCTGGGTAATATTCACATTATGTGCCGTTATCCTGGACGCTCGCGCATGCGACCCAGGGCGGCGAGATGACCCACGCACAACCGGACATCGTGGTTCCCGAAGAACTGCAATGGGCCCTGGCCGAGGCCGGCAAGGAGGTCGTCGCGGTGGCGCCCGGCTGGTTCCGGGCCTGGCCCAAGGGCGACGAGAAGTGGTCCGCGGTGAACGTCCGGTGCGCCACTCAGGTGATCGTGAATCACAGCCGCGAGGACGAACGCCATCCGAACAGCTGGACGGTGCGCGCATTGTTCGGCGACAAAGCGGTGGAGCTGCGGGTCGGGCCGTACGACAACAAGGCGCAGGCGATCTGGGTGGCGCACGCGATTCTCAGCCTCGCTTTCCGCGAGGAGGGCTGATGTCCGGCCGGCCCGGGCGCCGCCGGCCCGCCGACGGGGTACGGTCGGCTGATCCGGCGGCCCGCGGAGGTGGCGACGTGACCGACAACGACGAGTCCCGCGCGTTCGCCCGCATCGTGTCCCAGCTGCGCCGCGACGATCCCCGCTTCGCCGCCGACGAGCCCGCCGCAGGCCGCCGGGGCCGGATCCTGCTCGGCACCGGGCTCGCGCTGTGCGTCGCGGCGATCCTGCTGATCGCCCTCGGCGGCCCCAAGGGCGCGGTCATCGCGGTGCTGCCCTGGCTCGCCGGGATGGTCGCGGTGATCCGCAGCCGAGCCGGAAACTGAGCCGAATCTGATTTCTCTGCGTTATCACACGCCTACCCAAAGTCATTTTCCGCACGTTCCCGAAATTCCCGAGGCCTAGACTCCGAGTACTACGCACGTGCGCACTTGAATCGCCCTCGCGTCGGGCAACAATCAACGCATGACGTACGGCAAGAAGGATCTTCCCTTCCCCTATTGTCAGGACTTTTCCGGCATCGTGACCCGCGTCAAGGGTGTCCGGGAGTCGACTCGTGCCGCCCTGGTGAACTCCCCCAAGGTCGCCTCCTACCTCAAGGCGGGTGCGAACCTGGTCGAGAAGAACCTCGGCGTCAAGGACACGACGGTCCCCGAGGGGGAGAGCGGCCGGAAGCCGTACTGGTCGGGGCTGCGCTTCCTCACCGAGCGCGCGCTGTCCCGCGAGATGGAGAGTCTCGAGCCGCCGTTCCTGCGCCAGAAGGGTGACGGCCCCTACCGCGCCACCTGGGCCAGCCACGACGACTACCTGAACGACCTGCTCACGTTCCTGTTCCACGCGATGAACTACGACCCGCAGTACGGCGCCGACCTGGAGACCCGCGGTGACTGGCTGATCAGCACCGAGGCCAGCTTCGCCAACGCCCTGGACCGGGCCATCTTCCACGAGGTGCTGGCGATCTGCCGGATGCCGCTGTTCCGCCTCCAGCTGATCATGGTGGCCACCGCCGACCGCAACGACGGCATCCACGACGCGATCGCCAACAACTACGCCGGCGCCCTCGAGCCGTGGAAGAAGATCTACGAGGCGACCATCGCCGCCCGCGGCTACCAGCTGCGCAAGGGCATCACGATCGAGCAGTTCGCCAACATCCTGGCCGCCATCACCGAGGGGTTCGCCGTGCACCACCTCGGCGACCCGCACGCCGGCGTCATCGGCGACGACCCCACCGACGACAACCCGGCCGGCATGGCCGTTCTCGCGATCATGCACAGCTACCTCGAACCCGCCGGCGAGTCCAGCGGGTTGACCCTGCGCGAAGAGTTCGAACGTCGCGCGCCCGCACCGCGTCCTGCCGAGCGCACCTCCGACGACGGAGAAACGACGTGACGACGACCACGACCGAACCGGCCCGCCCCCATCCCGCGCACGAACCGACGTTCTGGGACCGCCAGGGTGACCTGATCATGCGGCGGCCGTTCAACGAGTGGACGTTCACCCACATGAACTGGCTCATGCCGACCGAGTACGTGCCGCGCGGCGGCCCGCACCTGCCGCTGCCGCTGAGCCCGTGCCCGCTCGACCTGACCTACCGCTTCGACGACCGCGACCACACCCTGCAGGACCTGCACCGGCGCACCTTCACCACGGCGTTCGTGGTGCTGCACCACGGCGCGATCGTGCACGAGACATACCCGGGCGCCTTCACCGGCCCGCGCAGCCGGATGCAGCTGTTCTCGATCTCCAAGTCGGTGACCTCGATGCTGATCGGCATCGCGCTGGCCGACGGCGAGATCGGCAGCGTCAAGGACCGGGTGACCGACTACCGCCCCGACTTCCGCGGCACCGCGTACGAGGAGTCCACCCTGGCCGACCTGCTCGACATGACCAGCGGGGTCGGCGACGCCGAGGTCTGGGACGTGCCGGACAGCGGCATCAAGCGCTTCGAGCAGGCCGTCATGGGCGGCGGCGACGTCGCCGAGGTGGTCCGCTCGGCCCCGCGCCGGGCGCCGGCCGGCGAGGGCTTCAACTACTCCACGTTCGACGCGCAGATCCTCGGCTGGGTGCTCGAGGCCGCCACCGGCCGCAGCCTGGCCCGCTACGCCGCCGAGCGGCTCTGGTGCCACCTCGGCGCCGACCGCGACGCCTACTACTGGCTCACCCGGGCCCGCCCCCGCACCGCCATCGGCGGCGGCTCGTTCAACGCCACCGCCCGCGACGTCGCCCGGCTCGGCCTGCTGATGGCCAACGACGGCGTGGTGGCCGGCCACCAGGTCGTGCCGCGCGACTGGGTGCGCCGCAGCCGCGGCAGCGACCGGCCCGAGCTCGCGGTCGGCGCGCTCGGCCCGAGCGGCTACGACCACTACGGGTACGCCAACCAGTGGTGGACGCTCGGCGAGAGCTCCTTCAACGCCTTCACCGGCCTCGGCGTGCACGGCCAGTACCTCTTCGTCGACCCCACCGCGGACGTCGTGATCGTCAAGTGCAGCGCCTGGCCCACCCAGGACGACGAGCGGCGCGACCGCGAGACCATCACCGCCCTGCGCCGGATCGCCGACCACTTCGCCTGATCCCCGCCGCGCTTTCCCCGGCGCGCGTTTCCCCCGCCCGTTCCGCCATTCCGCAATTCCGTCCGGGTTCCCGCATGCCCGGAATCAACCGTCCTGAAAGGCCTTCGTAGATGAACTCTGCCCGTTTCCACGCCTGGGTCGCCGCGTTTCAGGTAGCGCTGCTGAGCACCGCCATCCTGCTCTTCGCGGGCACGCCGGCCAAGGCTGCCGTGGCACCCGGCACCGTCCTGCTCAGCGTCACCGCCACCCTGCCGGGCGAACTCGCGCCGCTCGCGACCGGAAAGCGCATCGCGTACGTCTCGACCTCGGTCACCGGCAGCACGATCACCGCCACCGGGCTGATCATCACCCCGAAGACCAACAAGAAGAACCGGACGGTGGCGTGGGGACACGGCACCACCGGGCTGGCCGACCAGTGCGCGCCGTCGGCGAGCCAGGCCGTGTTCTGGCCGGAGGCGCGGGCGGCCATCGCCGCGCTGCTCGCCAAGGGCTACACCGTGGCGGCCCCGGACTACCCCGGCCTGGGCATGCCGTCGGCGCACCCCTACCTGATCGGGCTGAGCGAGGCCCGCTCCATGATCGACAGTGTCAAGGCGGCCCGGAACCTGGACAGCAAGCTCACCACGGCGTACGCGGTCGACGGGCACTCCCAGGGCGGTCAGGCCGCCCTGTTCGCCGGCGAGCTGGCGCCCAGCTACGACGGCGCGCTGGTGCTCAAGGCCGTGTCCGCCATCGCCCCGGTCTCCAACGCCCAGATCTTCGCGCCGCTGATCCCCGGCATGCCGGGCCAGGGCTACCTGGTGATGGCCCTGTACGGCCTGAGCACGGTCGACCCCACCTTCAACCCGAACTCGGTGCTGGCGCCCCCGGCCCAGCAGAAGGCACCGGTCCTGCAGAGCGGCTGCCTGTACGAGATCCTCGACGCCTACGCCCCGCTGACCGCCAGCCAGCTGCTGACCGGCGGCACCCTGCCCGACCCGGTCGTCGCCAAGCTGGCCCAGTACGTCAACCCGGCGCAGTCGGCGCCGTCCGCTCCGGTGCTGCTGGTGCAGGGCACCGACGACGAGGCGGTGCCGTACTTCCTGACGGCGGACCTGCTGGTCGATCAGCTGCAGGCGTACGGGACGCAGCCCGTGACCTTCGTACCGGTCAGCGGCGCCAATCACGACGGCGCGGTCTTCGCGACGACCACCCAGGTCGCCGACTGGATCGCGGCCAGGCTCGTCTGAGGACGAGCCGGTACCGGTGACGGCGCCCCACGCGCCCACCCCCCACGTGGGGCGCCGTCCCACCCCCTTTCATCCCCCATCCAGTGAGGCACGAGCAATGAACTACTCCGTCAGACCGCCGGCCAGGTCCTTCGCGACCCGGGCCGGCGCGCTCAAGATGCGCCGCTACCTGCACGGCCGCACGCTGACCGGCCCGTCGTCGTCGGCGCGCACGGCCGAGCTGTGGGTGCACCACATGACCGTGGCCCAGCTCAAGGCGCTGGCCTGGGGCTGCACCCCGTACCGGGCCCGCGCGGTGTTCGAGCTCGCGCTGCGCGCCCGCAGCGAGGACGCGGCCGTGACGGCGCTCGGCGACCTGAGCCGGCTCCCCCCGTTGCAGGAGAACCGGCTCTTCCACCTCGTGACGCTGTCCTGGGCGGCCATCACCGCCCTGCTGGCGGCGGAGACCACGCGGTCGCGGCGGCTCGCGTACGCCCGGTTCGCCGACCTCGACGCCGACGACCGGCAGGCGCTGCTGCTGTACCTGAACGCGCCGACCATCGAGGAGGCCCACCCCCGCCTCTGAGCCGCGCCGCTGTGTCGGCGCTCACCGGCGCGGCTGGATGCGGCGGCGCCGGGGCATTGTTGGACCTGGGAGCGATCACCGAAGGGAGGTGAAATGACATGAAGGAGTCCGTTGACGACGTCACGCGCGCCGAAGCGCTCTTCGCCTCACACCTGCAGGCGGACGACGTCAAGGACACCGCGGTCGTCGACCGTGCCGTCACCGACCTGCTGAAGCAGGACGGGCCACGGGGCTGCTCGGCGCGGATGGCGTACGAGTTCGGCGAGCACCCCGACCTGGCCGCCCAGCGGATGCGCTGGGCCCGCCGCGTGGTCCGCCGGTAGGCGGGGCACCACCACCGATACCGCCGGGATCACTCTGGACCCCGCTGATCCCGGCGATGCACCGGTCCGTCCCCGGCATCACCGCAGGCCCAGGGCCTCCTTGCGGCCGTGCTGGACGTTGAACACCTCGTCCGGCACCCGGAGGCGCTCGTCGGCCAGCAGCCGGCGCACAGCCGCCAGATCCGGCCCGGCGGTCGCCGCGGCCAGCTCGTCGAAGAGCGCCACGTCGACGGTGTCCTCGGGCTCGGGCATCGCGCCCCACAGGTCCCAGGGCAGCAGCTCCAGGTTGTCCAGCGCCGCGGCGTCCCGCATCAGGTTGGCGGCGATCCACCAGGCGCCGGCCTCGTTGATCGAGGTCAGCCCGAACCGGTCCGGATCGGCCCGCCCGGCGCGGGTCAGCGCCCAGCCGTCCCCGGCGATCACGAACCGGTCCCGCGGCACGTCGGTCAGGTCGAAGCTCAGCCCGAGGTGCTCACGCTGCAGCTCGTCGATCTGCGCGTCGACCAGCTTCCACCGCCCGTCGTCGAAGTACTCGGCCACCCAGTGGTCCTCGAACCAGCCCGGCTTGAAGTACGCGCCGAACCCGCACCGCGCCCGGGCCGGCACGCCCCGCGCCCGGAACATCGCGACCGCCATGACGGAGAAGCCCCGGCAGTTGGTGGCGATCCGGCTGCCGGGCTCCCGCGCCTGGTCCAGCGGCCGGTCGTCGCGGCCGGCGACCGCCTCCAGCACCTGCTCCACCCGGCGCAGGTTGACCCGGTCCCGGTCGTCCTCGGCCAGGGTGACCCCGTACGCGCCGGCCCAGAACTCGTGGATCAGCAGCCCCTGCACCACCCGGGCGATGCCGGCGGCGTCCCCCGGTAGCCCGTCGAACAGGCTCGCGTACTTCCCGGCAGCCGTCATGACGCCCGGCTCCACCCACTCGGTGACCATCACCATCTCCTCCCGTGCAGCGACCGCACCAGCGAACAGCCCGCCCCTGGGGCGGAGTCAACACCCTTTCTGTCATACCCCCGTGGTCGGATCGGGGGCATGCGTTACGAACGCCACGACACCGTCCGGAGCAGCGAGTTCCGGATCCTCGACGTGCCCGGCGCGCTGGTGCCGGCGGTGCGCAAGCTCGCCTTCACCGATGTTGACGGCCACTGGAGCCGGTCGTTCCCGGCGGGCACCCCGCACCTGGAGCGCGCCTGGCTCACCTTCCAGCGCCTGATCGAGCCGTGCCTGCGACAGGCCGCCGGCCTCGACCCGGTCCCCTGGCAGCCGGCGCTGACCGAGGTCTGCCGGCGGCTGAACGGCGCCGGGGTGGACTGGTGGCTGGCGGGCAGCGCCGCGCTGGCCGTCCGCGGCATCCCGGTGACACCGGGCGACCTCGACCTCATCGTCGCCGACCGCGACGCCCATCGGGTCGGCGACCTGCTGCTGGACGGCCTGATCGAGCCCGTCGCACCGGCCGACTGGTTCTGCCGCTGGTGGGGCCGCGCCGTGCTCGGCGCCCGGGTGGAATGGGTCGGCGGCGTCGGCCCGGCCGCCGACCAGCCGGAGACCACCGACTTCGGCCCGGCGGCGGCCGCCCGCCTCGAGGCGGTCCGGTGGCAGGGCCACGAGATCCGGGTGCCCCCACTGGAGCTTCAGCGCACGGTCAGCGCCCGCCGCGGCCTGACCGCACGCGTGCAGCTCATCGACACACAACGGCGAAGGACAACGCCAGCAGGCAGGAGGCAGCCATCGAGGCCATGACAGCGACGCCGGCCCGCACCCAGCCCTCGAGCCGGGAGCGGCCGCGCCAGGTGACCGGCAGCGCCTGCTCCATGACGACCAGCACCACCCAGCCGAGCGCCAGCAGAGGAAAGAAGAAGTCCCAGGCGGGATCCGCGAAGGCACTGGCGCCGCCGCTGCCGCTGAAGCTGCCCCCATGGTTCGGGCAGTCCTCCACGCGAAGGACCGGATCCAGCACGATCAGCAGGAGGACGAGCAGCAGCCCACCGACCACACAGGACCAGAGCCCACTGAGCGGCGACGGCCGATCATGATCGTCTTCCATCGGCGCCACTGTAGGTGCCCGCCGCCAGCAGGTCGGCACCGACCCCGCGCGCGCCTCGGGCACGGCCCTGCACTCGCTGCCGGCCGCGACCGGAGCCGGCTGTGCGGGGCCGGGGAACCTTGCGCGCGCCGCAACCGTGCGAGGATGTCCGACATGCCCGAGCCGATTTCGCTGGACGAGATCAGAACAGCGATCGATGTCGTGGACGCCGACCTGGTGCGCCTGCTGGCCCGCCGCGAGCGCCTGGTGCGCCGCGCCGCCCCGCTCAAACGCGACCCGCAGGCCGTGCAGGCCCCGGCCCGCGTCGAGCAGGTCGTCACCCGGGCCCGGGCGCACGCCGCCACCGCGGGGGCCGACCCGGACGTGGTGGAACGCATCTACCGCGCGATGGTGCAGGCCTACATCGACATGGAACTGTCCGAGCACCGCCGGGCGACGTCCCCGCAGTGATCCACCTCAACGAAGGAGTGACCGCGTGACGAGCTCCGTGCCATCTGCGTCGTTCAGCGCGCGTGAACGGTGGGTGCTGCTGGTCGCGAGCGCCTGGCTGGTCAGCGGCCTGCAGCTCGACGCGTACGCGCATGCCACCACGCCCGAGCTGGAGACGTTCTGGACGCCCTGGCACGGCGTCCTCTACTCGGGCATCGCCGTCTCCGGCCTGACGCTGGTGTGGCTGATGCGCTCCCGACTGCCGGTGATCCCGACGTACCGGACGCTGCTCGCGCTGCCCAACGCGCTGCGGATCCCGCTGATCGGCATGGCGCTGCTGCTGGTCGGCGGTGGCGTGGACACTCTGTGGCACAACATCTTCGGCATCGAGCAGGGCCTGGAGATCTTCGTCAGCCCGAGCCACGAGTTCATCATCCTGGGCATGGTCCTGGTGGCGGCCGGCCCGGCGCTGATGCTGGCGGGCAAGCCAGGCCGCGGCCTGTCCGCGGCGGACGGCACCCTGGCGTGCATCTCGGCACTCCTGTCGGTGCTGCCGCTGCACATCTACTCGCTGCACGCGTCCATCTTCGGCACCACCTTCTTCGGTCGCGGTGACGCCGGCCCGGTCCGGATCTTCTCGACGGACGCCCAGGTGATGCACGGCTACCTGTTCAGCACCGTGCTGCTGCTCGTGCCGATCCTGATGATGGGCCGGCGCTGGCGCCTCCCGATCGGGGTCCCGACCGTGCTGGTGGCGGTGCCCGCGCTGCTGATGCACCTGATGTTCTCGTCCGACGACGGCTGGTGGCCGGCCCTCACCGTCGCGGGCGCGGCGGCCGGCGCCGAGCTGGTGCTGCGTGTGGCGGGCCGGGCGGTGCGCTGGTCGGCCGACGTGCGGTGGTTCGTGGTGGGCCTGGTCGCCCCGCTGATCGTGTGCGCCGCGCTGCTGATCGCGGCCGACCGGGTGGTGGGAGTCGGCTGGAACGTGCACATGGTCAGCGGTCTGCTCACGCTGGTCGCCATCACGGGCGGCCTGACCGCCCTGATCGCCCGCCGGGTGGAACCACCGTCGGATCGGACCGGCACGGCCCCGGCCACCCCAGCAGGCACCGACCGTGACCCGGCCGCAGCGACGGCCCCGGCACCCGCAACCGAGCCGGTGCCGGCCGCGGCAACCGCAGACGAGCAGGCCGCGGCAACCGCAGACGAGCAGGCTGCGGCAACCGCCGCAAAGCCAGTCGTGCCTGCTGCAACCGCTGGACAACCGCTGACAGCCCCGGACGAGCACGCCACGGCCCCCGCGACCGCCGGTAAGCCGGCCGTGCCCGCTGCAACCGCTGGACAGCCGGCCGCGCCGGTGGCGGCTGGTGACGAGTCTCGGACCGGTGTGCCCGCGTCGTGAGGGCGCTGCGCTGGTCCGCTCTTCTTGTGCTGGTCGCCGGTGGGCTGCTGCTCACCGGGGCGTCCCCGGCCGCGGCCCACGCCGGCGGGCTGACGGCCACCGATGCCCGCAGCGTCGTGGTGGCGGTGACGCCCGCCGTGCCGGGCCTGGCGGTGCAAGCCATCGAGGACGGCGCCCGGCTGCGCCTGCGCAACGGCACGTCCTCCCCGGTCACGGTACCGACCGGGGACGGCGTCGTGGTCGCGCCCGGCGGCGAGCTGACCTGGGTCGACAGCAGGAGCAGCCCGGAGGGTCGCACGGTCGCGGCCGGTGACCGGCAGGCCTGGTCGCTGGTCCTGAACCTCGGGGGTACGCCGGTGACGGTCACCGGTGAACTCGTCGGCGAGCGACCGCCGGCGCCGCTGCCGTGGTGGGCGGCTGCGCTGATGACCGCGGTGGGCGTACCCCTGGTGTCGCGTCGCTTGCGCCGCCCCGAGCTGGCGCTGACCGCGGCCGGTCTCATCGTGATGGCCGCGTCGGCCGGGCACGTGCTCGGCTCGACGCTGGCCGTCGAATCGGCGCCGGTGGTGAGCACCTTCCTGAGCGCCTGTGGCATCAACCTGCTCAACTGGCCGCTGATCGTCGGCGGCGCGGTGGCGGTGCTGCGCGGCCGGCCCGCCGGGGTGCTGGCGATCTGCGCGGGCGCGGCCCTGACCGCGGTGTTCGTGCTGCCCGACGTGACGTCGCTGCATCGGGCGGTGCTGCCGTTCGCGGGCCCGCCGGCGCTCGAACGGGTCCTGGTGGTGCTGACGCTGGGCGCCGGAGTCGGCGTGGCGGTGGCGGGCGCGTCGGCACTGCGTACCCTCGCGCAGCAGTCCGGGGCCGGCACGACCGCGACCGGGATCGCCCAGCCGGACCCTGCCGCCGGCGACGCCGAAGGGCTCGAGGATCGCCGGGCGTGAACCGGTGACCGTGCTGGCGCACGGGGTGGGACAGTCGCCGGACCTGCCCCTGCCCCTTGACCTGGTGCTGCAGGCGGGCGCGGCCACGGTGGTCGTCTCGTTCCTGGTGGTGGCGGTGTGGTGGAAACAGCCACGACTCACCACGCCCGTCCCCGAGCGGCCGGCGCCGGGACGCAGCCTTCGCTTCGTCGTGCTCGCCGCGGCGCTCTACTTCACCGGCAACGCGTTCCTCGGGCCGCCAGGTCCGGCGAACCCGGCCGCGCACGCGTTGTTCGTCTGGCTGTGGGTGGGGCTGGTGCCGGTCAGCATCGTGTTCGGACCGGTCTGGCGGGCGGTGAACCCGCTGCGGACCGTGTTCCGGCTGCTTCGACTGCCGGCGGGCGGGCTCTGGCCCGTACCGGTGTCGGCCGGGCGCTGGCCCGCCGCGATCGCGCTGCTGGCGTTCGTCTGGTTCGAGCTGGTGGCGCCGCACCGCGGCGATCCGGCAGCGGTGGGCAGCTTCCTGCTCGGCTACGCGGCAGTGCAGCTCGCGCTGGCCACCATGTACGGCGAGGAGTGGTTCGCGGGCGGTGACTGCTTCGAGGTCACCTCGACGCTCGCGGGACGGCTGCACCGCAACCCGCTGGCCGGGATCGCGCAGACCGCCGACGGGCCCGGCCTGGCGGCCTTCCTCGCGGTGTGGTGGGGATCAACCATCTTCGACAGCGCGTCCGGCTTGGTGCCGACGATCCGGTACGGCACGGCAGTCCTGCTGGCGCTGTGCGGGCTGGTGCTGGTCAGCGTACGGGTGCTGGCCCGGCGCCTGGACGTGACGGCGTCGCTGATCCCGATCGCGGTCGGGTACACGCTGGCCCACTACGCGTCGCTGCTGCTGGTCGAGGCGCCGCGCGGGGTGCTGCTGACGGTGCAGCAGTGGGGCCTGGCGGACGACGCGCAGTGGGACTTCGTGCCGGCGGCGGGGGTGCTCGCGATGGTGCAGGTGACGCTGATCCTCGCGGGGCACGTGCTGGGCGTGGTGGTGGCTCATGACAAGGCGCTGACCGACGGCCCGCAACGGCCGGCGCTGGCGACGCTGGCGGACGAGCTGCCGGTGGTGCTGCTGATGATCGGCTACACCTGGGCGGGCTTGTTCCTGCTGCTCGCCCACTGAGCGGTTTCCGTATTTGCGTCATCACTTACAGTGAAGTCAGTGCGATCGATTCCTCTCGTCGCCGGCGCAAGGATGGGACGCGTCATGGCACCCACAGGACGGCGCCACTCGCCTGTCGTGATCATTCTGGCCATAGCCCTCACTGCGGGTGCCGGAATCGTGATCTGGTCGCCACTGCTGATG
This sequence comes from Actinoplanes sp. NPDC049599, assembly GCF_044465625.1. Taxonomy (NCBI): domain Bacteria; kingdom Bacillati; phylum Actinomycetota; class Actinomycetes; order Micromonosporales; family Micromonosporaceae; genus Actinoplanes; species Actinoplanes sp. NPDC049599. Next base: position 184,287 of record NZ_JBITLX010000010.1, on the reverse strand, counting down.
TATCGGCTGCTGGGCGAGTCGCTGCCCTGGCCGAGGCTGGCAGACGTCGGCCAGGCATATGGCGGGGCGTCCGCCCTGCTGTCGGCGGCGGCGCTGTCGGCGATCGGCGGGTCACTGCTCCTGCAGTCCCGGCAGGTGCGCCAGGACCTGCTGAACCTGCACAAGCAACAGCACTTCGAACTGGTCAAGCTCGGCCTCGAGAACCCGGACTTCTTCGAGGTCCTGGACGGCAGCCCGCTCGCAGCCGAAGACCGGCGGAAGGTCTATGCGAACCTCGTGCTGACCTACTGGATGACGATGTGGGAGCTGGGCGAGATAGCGGACGCCGAATTGAGGAATCTGACGTCAACCATGTTCAGAAGTCGCGTCGCAAGGGACTGGTGGCGCCAGGTCAACGAACACTGGACAACCGTCAGAGGACGCCGCCGGAGGCAATTCTTGCGCGTCGTCCACGAGGAATGGGCGTCAGCCGACACCCGCGAAGGTGCCGCACCCACGCGCCGGGCGGTCCATGGCGAACTGCCGGAATCCGACCTACCGCGGAGCAGAGCAGGCAACCCCCCGGCTCGGATCTCCTGCCTGGCGGCAACCGTCGTCGCCGTTGGCTTCGTGGCCAACCGCCTGATCAGACGGCGAGTCAGGCGCGGGCGCCAGGATGGTCCAGCGCACCGCCCTTGACCTGGGCGACGAAGACCGCACAACTCGGCCGGCCGAGGCCGGGATTCCCCGAGGCAGCTGTCGCGTTCGTGGCCAGCCAGGCGATCATCCGCCACCCTTCGCTGCCGTCGGGTCTCAGCGGCCGTGGATCTCGCGGTGCAGCAGTTCCATCCGCTTGTCCAGCCGGGCCGCGTCCTCCGCCGTTGCCGCCAGTTCCTCGCGGAGGCGGTCCGGGATGTCCGGGTCGTACTTGTAGTAGATCTTGTGTTCGAGGCTGGCCCAGAAGTCCATCGCCACGGTTCGCAGCTGGACCTCCACCGGCACCGTCACCACCCGGTCGGACAGGAAGACCGGGATCTCCACGATCAGGTGCAGGCTGCGGTAGCCGTTCGGCTTCGGCTCGGCGATGTAGTCCTTGGTCTGCACCAGGTTGAGGTCCGGCTGGCGGGTCAGCATGTCGGCGACCAGGTAGACGTCGGAGACGAAGCCGCAGACGACCCGGATCCCGGCGATGTCGCGGATGCGGGCGCGCAGGTCGTCGAAGGCCAGCGGGCAGTTGATCCGCCGTGCCTTGGCGATGATGCTGGACGGGGTCTTGAGCCGGGGGCTGACGTGCTCGATCGGGTTGCCCCGGCCGCGGTGGGTCAGCTCCTCCGTCAGGATATTGATCTTGGTGCCGATCTCGGCGAGCCCGAACTTGTAGATCAGCATGAACTGGGTCAGCTCGCCGGTCAGGCCCCGGAACGCGTCCAGCTCGTCCGGCGCCGACCGGGGCGTCAGGTCGGGCCCGGCGTAGCCCTGGTCGGCGGTTCGCCAGCGGGCCATCTGCTGCCCGCCGGCGCCCGGCTCGGCGGGCTCGGGCTCCTCGATCGTCACGATGTCGTCTCCGGTGTCGTTCGCGATGCGCCAGGCGCCGCGACAACGGTAAGCCCGGCGCGCCAGTATCGGTCGGACAACCGGCTCGACGCGTCGCGGGCGGCTGAATGATCACTCGCGGACCCCGGCGACGCCGAGCCGCGAATCAGAAGCGGGAACCGGCGCAGCCGGAGCGCGAGACCCCGCGCGGACAGAAGCGGAAACCGGCGCAGCCGGAACGCGAGACCCCGCGCGGACAGAAGCGGAAACCGGCGCAGCCGGAAAGCGAGCACCCGCACAGCCATATGCGGGAGCCGTGCCGCGGGAGCAGGAGGCCCGGTGCGGACGGGACGTCGGAGCCGGCGCAGCCGGACCTGGGACCCGGTGCCGACGGTCATGATCCGCGGACCGCCCCCTATCGCCGGGGCTCGATGGTAGGCAGCCACTGGCGGGCGAGCGCGTCGATGTCGTCGCGGGTCAGCGGCCGGCCGAGGTCTCCCGCCGTGGGCGCGCACCGCAGCCCGTCGATGAGCAGCTGCAGATACCGCCGGTAGAGGTCGGGCCGGACCGGGTGGCTGTGGTGGGCCAGGTCGCTGATCATCATCAGCAGCGGCGGCAGGTCCTCGGCGGTGATGTCGGGGCGCAGCGTCCCTTCGGCGCGGGCGCGCTCGATGAGCTGGTCGACCAGCGGTTCCATCCGCTCGGCGATCCTCTCGTGCTGGCGGTGGCCGACGCCGGCGCCCAGGGCGACGTCGCGCAGGCCACGGTCGGCGGCGTGCATCTCGGCGACGGTGCGCAGGAACGCGGTCAGCCCCTCCCAACCGGTCGGTGCGCGCAGGGCGGCCTCCGCGGCGCCCGCGAACTCCGCCAGCCGGTCCTCGAGGGCGGCATCGACCAGCTCCTCCTTGGTCGGGAAGCGGCGGTAGACCGTACCGATGCCGACGCCGGCGTGATGGGCCACGTCGTCGAGGGTGGCAGCCAGGCCGCGCACCGCGAAGATCTCCCGGGCTGCCTCGATGATGCGCTGCCGGTTGAGCTGCGCGTCCCGGCGCAGCGGGCGGCAGAAGCCCGCGCGGGGCTGCTCATCCGCGTTTGTCATACCTACAGGCTAACAAGTGGAGGACGCCCCTCAACTTTTTGTGAGCTGCCGAACAAAACGGAGCCAGGTCCTCAACTTAGCGGCTAGCTTTCCGATGCGGAGATCGAACCTCAACGTAGACCGCTGATAAGGACGCCGATGACCACAACTGCGGAACGCCTCACCTCACCGGCCGGACGCCCGGGCACCTCGGCGGCCGACCGGCACGCCGGTCGGTGGTGGGCACTGGTCGTGCTGGCGCTGGCCCAGCTGATGGTCGTCCTGGACGCCACCATCGTGAACATCGCGCTGCCCACCGCGCAGGCCGACATCGGCTTCTCCGATTCCGGCCGGCAGTGGGTCGTCACCGGGTACGCGCTGGCGTTCGGCAGCCTGCTGCTGCTCGGCGGCCGGCTCTCCGACTTCTTCGGCCGCAAGCGGATGTTCATCATCGGCCTGGTCGGCTTCGCGCTGGCCTCCGCGCTGGGCGGCATGGCGCAGAACCTGGAGCTGCTCATCACCGCGCGGGCGCTGCAGGGCGTCTTCGGCGCCGCGCTGGCCCCGGCCGCGCTGTCGCTGCTGACCATCACGTTCACCGACCCCACCGAACGCGGCAAGGCCTTCGGCATCTTCGGCGCGATCTCCGGCGCGGGCGGTGGCATCGGCCTGCTGCTCGGCGGCGTGCTCACCGAGTACGCGTCCTGGCGCTGGTGCCTCTACGTCAACCTGGCCATCGCCGCCCTCGCGGTCGTCGGCGCGACGTTCAAGCTGCGCGACGAGCCCAGCACGGCGCACGGCAAGCTGGACCTGCTCGGCACCGTGACCGCGGTCTTCGGCCTGGTCGCGCTGGTCTACGGGCTGGGCAACGCCGAGTCGCACGGCTGGAGCGACGCCTGGACGCTGGGCCCGATCATCGCCGGCGTCCTCGTGCTGACCCTGTTCGTGCTGGTCGAGCTCCGGGTGCCCAACCCGCTGCTGCCGCTGCGCGTGGTGCTGGACCGCAACCGCGGCGGCTCGTACGCCTCCATCGCGATCGCCGGCGCCGGCATGTTCGGCATCTTCCTCTTCCTCACCTACTACCTGACCACCATCCTGGCGTTCACGCCGATCGAGACCGGCCTGGCCTTCCTGCCGATGCTCGGCGGCGTCATGCTGACCGCCACCACGGCCGGCTCGCTGCTCACCCCGAAGATCGGCCCACGCCCGCTGGTCCCGCTCGGCGCGCTGATCGCGGCCGGCGGCATGCTCCTGCTCACCCAGCTGGAGCTGGACTCCACGTACGTGACCGGCGTGCTCCCCGGCCTGATCATCGTCGGCCTCGGCCTCGGCCTGGTCTTCGCACCCACCCAGAACGCCGCCGTCTCCGGCGTCGAACACCGCGACGCCGGCGTCGCCTCGGCAATGATCAACACGGTCCAGCAGATCGGTGGCTCCATCGGTACGGCGCTGCTGAGCTCGTTCGCGGCCACCGCGGCAAGCAACCACCTGGCGGGCAAGACCCCGACGCCGCAGCTGGCGGCCCAGGCGGCGATGGAGAGCTACCACACCGTGTTCTGGTGGTCGGCGGGCTTCTTCGTGATCGCGGCGCTGGCGGCGGCGGTCCTCTTCCGGAACGGGCCGCTCGCGGTCGACCCGGACGCGGCACCGGTCATCGCCCACTGATCTGGACCCGGCGCACTCGCCGGTGGGGTTCACGAGTGTTACGGCCGGGCCGGCGGGCAGTCACCGCCGGCCCGGCCCGTGGCGGCGATGAGGTTGGGGCTGACACCGACCGGTTGGGTCGGGGCCGGCACGGGCACCCCGAGGATTTCGGCGACCTGCTGCGCGGCGAGCGCAGCGTCCACGCCCTCGTCGACCCGGCCGGTGTGACACGACACGAGCCGGACCGGACCGCCCGCCGATCTGAGTGGCGGCACTGCCGTGGCCATCAAGGGGTTCGTCACAGGGCGACGCCCTACCCGGGCGCCCGGGGCCGGCGGATGTCGGCGTGGGCCGTGCGCAGCGTGTCGATCTCGCGGTCGGCGCCCGGTGGCCGCAGCCTGTCGAGCTCCCGCCAGGCTTCCTCCAGCGCCTGCTCCAGGCCCTCGTGCTGGCGCCGGAGCTCGGCGCGGAGCTTGTCGATGCGTCTGATCCACCCGGCCGCCGCCGGGTTCGGCCGCTCCGGGTTCGGCCGCTCCGGCTGCGTCGCGCCGATCGGCACGATCGCCGCCAGGGGGCGGCCGTCCTCGGTGACCACGGTGGTCTGCTGCGTCAGGCCGGCGAGCCGGGCGAGCTGCACGAAGCGCGTGCGAGCCTCCACCAGCGACAACTCCAGGCGCGGATGGGACAACGGGGTGGCGGATTCAGCCATACCCCGATGATGCCGCCACCCTCTGACATTTTCCCGAACGCCGGCCGAGACAGCCTGCTCAGACCCGGGACAGGGCCCGATCGCTCACCACGCACTGCATCCCGAACTGCCGAGCCCGTCGCATGGCAAAATCCGTCAGCCCCGGCGTGTCCGCATAGTCCAGGGCGTACAGATCCAGCTCCAGCTGCAACAGCTGCTCCGCGATCTGGGCATGGAACTCCAGCACATCAGCCGGCCACGGCGCATACCCCTCATCCGTCCACCGCGCCGAGAACGATTCGAAGACCACCCCGTCGACCAGTTCGGCCAGCCGGGGCAGCATGCCGAAGCCGCGGTTCGCCAGCAGGTACGCCGGTTCCGCCTCGGTGCGGATCGCCGCCACCAGCGTCAGCAGGTGCGGCACGTCCTCCGGGAACGTCAGCTCCACGTTCAGCGTGTCCAGGAACAGGCCCGCGAAACCGGCCGCCATCGCCTGCTGGGCCTGGCCGATCACGTGTTCCACCCACAGCGGATGGCCCACCTGCACGAACGCGCCGCCCCAGTCCGGGTTGCGCTCCTGGCGCTGCCACGGCGCCGGCGGGCCCTGGTCCTCCGACAGCGACAGGTAGCCCAGCGTCTGCACCCCCTGGTCCGCCAGCGACCGCAGTTCCCGGGCGCTGTAGAAGTCCGGCTGCAGCACGACGCGGGGGTACGTCGCCAGCTCGTCGAGGTGTCCGTCGCCGTAGTAGAAGCAGATCGGTGTCATCACGGCCATCCGTTCTCGCGGTACCAGGTGTAGGTGGTGCGGACGCCTTCCTCCAGCGGCACGGCCGGCTCGTAGCCGGTCAGGTCGCGCAGCCGGGTCAGGTCGGGGCAGCGGCGCGGCACCGAGCCCGCCGGCGCCGCCCGGGGTTCGATCACCGGGCTCGCCCCGGCCAGCCGCAGCACCAGCTTGGCCAGGTCGCCGATGTTGGTCTCGTCGCGGTCGTTGCCGATGTGCACGATCTGCCCGGCCGCCTCCGGGGCCGCCATCAGCCGCAGCATCGCCTCGACCGCGTCGTCGACGTGGCAGAACGCGCGGAACTGATCCGCGCCCGGCACCCGGAACGGGTCGTCGCCGCGCAGCGCCCGCAGGGACATCTCCGGGATCACGTGGTCGGCGCCCATCCGGGGGCCGTACACGTTGTGGAAGCGGCCGACCACGGCGTCGAAGCCCTTCGCGCGGGCGGTGTGCAGGAACGCCGCTTCGCCGAGGAGCTTGCTGACCGCGTACGCGAAGCGGGGTGCGGTGATGTCGGAGATCATCACCGGGATGTCCTCCGGGGTCGGCACCGCGACGACGCCCGCCTCGACGCCGCCGGCGTAGACCTCGCTGGTGGAGGCGAAGAAGACCCGCTCGCCGGGCGCGATCCAGTCCAGCAGGTGCAGCGCCGCCAGCGTGTTGACCCGGACCACCCGGGCCGGGTCGGCCTCCACGTTGCGGACCCCGACCACGGCCGCGAGCAGATAGATCTGGTCCCAGCCGCGCGGCAGTCCCGCACAGGTGGTGGGCTCGGTCAGATCCCCCGAGATCACCCGTACGGCGGGAGCACCGCGCAACGCGTTCAGGTCCCGGTCCTCCCGCCCCCGGGAGAAGTCGTCCACAATGGTCACCTCGTGGCCCTCGGCCACCAGCCGGCGCGCCAGGTGCAGCCCGATGAACCCGGCGCCGCCCAGCAGCAGCGCCCTCACGCGTGCACCCCCGCGTTGAAACGCGGCAGGTAGCCCAGCCCCGCGTAGCGGATCCCGGCCGCGGCGACCGCGTCGGCGTCCAGCACCCGCCACGAGTCGTAGATGAAGGCCGGCCGGGCCGCGCCGAGCACGTCCGGGATCCGGATCGCCCGGTAGTCCGGGTGGTCGTTGATGATCAGCACCGCGTCGGCGTCGGTGAACGCCTTGTCGAGGCTGACCGGCTCGCCGCCGTACTGGCGGATGACGTCGGCGGAGACCATCGGGTCGTGGCCGGTGACGGTGATGCCGGCGGCCGAGAAGGCCGGCATCATGCCCGCGATCGGGGTGCCGCGCATGTCGTCGGTGGGCGGCCAGCCCTTGTACGCCCACCCGAGCACCGCCAGCCGGGTGCCCCGGGTCTCGCCGCGGGTCTCCTGGAGCATCCGGACGACCGTCTCGGCAACGTGCACCGGCAGGAACTCGTTGAGCTCGCGGGCCCGGCCGACCAGCAACGGCTCCCGCCCCCGGGCACTGTCGATCATGATGTACGGGTCCTTGGACAGGCACCCGCCGCCGACGTAGCCGGGCTTGGACAGGTCGGGCCGGGGGTAGTCCGCGTTGGCCGCCCGGATCACCTCCAGCGGGTCCAGCCCGTGCCGCTCGGCGATCAGCGCGATCTCGTTGCCGAACGCGTAGATCAGGTCGGTGTGGCAGTTGTTGGAGAGCTTGACCAGCTCGGCGGTCTCCAATCCGGACACCGGCACGACGGTGCGGGCCAGGCCGGCGAAGAACTCCACGCCGGCCCGCAGGCTGGGCTCGTCGAGGCCGCCGATCACCTGGGGCAGCTCGACGAGCTCGCGCAGCGCCTGGCCCTGGATGGTCCGCTCCGGCGCCATCACCAGCTTGACGTCGTCGCCCCAGGCCGCGCGCAGCTCCGGCAGCACGACCTGGCGGCTGGTGCCGACCGGCACGGTGCTGCGGACCACCACCAGGGTGCCCGGCCGGCAGCGGGCCGCGACGCCGCGGGCGGCGGCGGCGAGGTTGGCCAGGTTGGGCCGGCGGGTGCTCTCGTCGACCGGCGTCGACACGCTGATCACGGCGACCTCGACGGTGTCCGGCGGCAGTTCGGTGCCGACGTGGATGCGGATGTTGATCTGCTCGGCGAACACCTCCCCGACGCCCGGCTCGAAGATGTGCGACCGGCCGCGCGCCAGCGTGTCCAGGACGCCGGGTGACACGTCGCAGCCGTGCACGACGAAGCCCTTGTCCGCCAGCGCGGCGGTGAGCGTGAGCCCGACGTAGCCGAGCCCGACGACACCGATTGTCTTCGGCATGTGCGATCGTCCTTCCGGTTCAGGTGCAGGGCGGGGTGAGGCGGTCGAGGGCCAGCACGGTGACCGTGCCGGCGAAGCGTTCGGTGCGGTAGTGGCGGCAGGCCGAGCGGATGTCGGCGGGCCGGGTGGCGTAGTCGACGCTGAGCACGAACTTGCCGGCGTCGCGCAGCGCCCGGGTGTCAGCCAGGTTCTCCGCGCACCAGTCCTGTGTGCACGGTCCGTCGGTGGCGAGGAAGAACAGCTCCTCCATCGCGATGCCGTCGATCGCCGCGGTGTAGCCGGCGAAGCGGCGCAGCTCCGGCGAGTTCTGCGGGACGACGAGGAACCCCGGGCGGCGGGCTTTCGCGTACGCGCTGATCCGCGCGATGAGCGCGGCCATCGCGGCGCCCAGCGCGGTGCGGTCACGGCCCTCGGCGTAGCCGGGGTCGAGCTGCTCGTAGGCCAGCGGGGTGTCGAGGTAGGCGCCGTCGAAGCCGGCGGCCAGGGCCTGGTCGAGCCGTGCCCGCAGCACCCGGTCCCACCAGCGCTCGTCCCAGTAGCGCACGAAGTACTCCCCCGGCCAGTCGCGCCACTCGTTGGCGATCAGGTCGCCGGCGTCGCGGCGCAACGCCGGATACTCGGGCCGGAAGTCCTCGATGCTGCCGATCTCGAAGTAGGCCAGCACCCGCTTGCCGGTGCGCTGCACCGCGCGGATCTCCTCGGCACGGAAGTAGTCGGCGTGCGCATCCCGGGCCAGGTCGATCACGGCGAGCTGGTAGGGGCCGGCGGCGACCTGGTCGAGCCGGCCCCCGGCGTAGCCCTGGAGCTGGTAGGCCCAGCTGGAGATCCGGCCCGGCGGCACGGTCCCGGCCGCGGCCGGTCCGCGGTCCCTCCCGGTACGGGCGAGCAGCACGGCACCGGCCACCAGCGCCACGACCGCGGCCAGGGCCACCAGCAATATCCCGCGCCGCCGGGCTGTCATCCGGCCGCACCCGCCCAGATGTCCTTGATGGACGTTGCCAGGTCGTGGCCGGGCACCCAGCCCAGCTCCTCGCGGGCGCGCCGCACGTCCGCCTGGATCCAGTCCACCGTCGCCGAGCGCCGCGGCCCGGCGCCCCGCTCGCGGATCTCGCCGCGGTAGCCGGCCGCCTCGGCGAGCAGCCGCACCGCCTCCCGCGCGCGGACCGCCCGGCCGCTGCCGACGTTGAAGACCCGGTGCCGCAACCGGTCCGCCCGCAGCACGGCCGGGACCACCGCGGCGAGGTCGCGCACGTCGACGAAGTCCCGGTACGCCGCCAGCGGCCCCAGGGTGATCTCCCCGGCCCCGGTGGCCAGCGCCGTCCGGATCTTCCCGGCGGCGCTGCCCAGCATCGTCTCGGCCGACATCCCGGGCCCGATCGGGTTGAACACCCGCAGCGAGACCGCGTCGACGATGCCGCTCTCCCCGGCAAGCTGGAACAGCCGGGTGCCGGCCAGGTGGCTGACGCCGTACGCGGCCACCGGGTGCGGCGGCGCGTCCTCGGTGACGGCGTGCCCGTGCGGGACGGCGCCGTACTCCCCGGCGGAGCCCAGCCGGACCAGCCGCACGCCGGGCCGGACGGCCGTGGCCGCCTCCAGCAGCTTGGTCGCCACCAGGGTGTTGCCCCGGATCAGCTCCGCGTCGGTGCCGCCCAGCCGGCCCACGCAGCTGACGATCGCGGTGGGCGTGCTGTCCCGGATGACCTGGACCAGCCCGCGGTGGTCGCCGTCGATCAGGTCGTGGTCCCGCCGGCCGGGGCAGATCACCGCCCCGATCCGGGGGTCGGCCTCCAGCGCGGCGCGCACATGCCCGCCGATGAACCCGGACGCCCCGAACAGCAGCACCCGAGAGCTCATACCGTGCCTCCCTCTGGCATGCCCTTCTGGCCCTCGCCTGCGAGGCCGTCTCCCGGTGCGGCCAGGTGCCGCTCGGTGCAGGCGGTCATACCGGCTCCTTCGAGCGTTGCGGTAGCAGCAGCGGCAGCAGGCTGTCGCAGGTGCGGTTGGCCTCGTCGTAGTCCTCGGGCCGGCCGATGTCGAGCCAGAAGCCGTCGAACGGGTAGGTGGCCGGGTGGTCGCCGCGGCCCAGCAGGTCCAGCACCAGCTGGTCGAAGCCGAACGGCAGGCCCGGCGGGTAAGGCGCGAGCGCCCGCCGGGACATGCCGTAGACGCCCATGCTGACCGGGTAGCTGAGCACCGGCTTCTCGCGGAAGCCGACGATCCGGCCGCCCTCGACGTCGAGCACCCCGAAGTCGATCTTGTGGGTCTGCGCGGCGGTGGCGACGGTGAGCGGGCTGCCGCCGAGGGTGTGCGCGGCGAGCAGCTCGGCGTAGTCGAGGTCGGTCAGGATGTCGCCGTTCATCACCAGGAATTCCTCGGGCAGCGTGTTCTTGATCGCGAACAGCGGGCCCACAGTGGACAGCGGCACGTTCTCCTCGACGTAGTCGATGCACAGCCCCCAGCGGGCGCCGTCGCCGACGAACGCCCGGATCAGCGGGCCCAGGTGGTTGATCGCCAGCGTCACCGACGTGAAGCCGCACGACGCGAGCTGGTCCAGCACGATCTGCAGGATCGAATGGTGGTCACCGATCGGCATCAGCGGCTTGGGCAACGCCGTCGTGTACGGCCGCAGCCGGACGCCTTTGCCGCCGGCAAGGATCACTGCGTGCATCGCTGACTTGCCTCCCCACGTGTCGGAGCTAGCGGTAGTGCCGGGCCTGGCCGAGGATCGGGACCAGGCCGAGCAGGAAGAACGCCTGGAGCAGCAGCACGCTGCCCAGGTAGAGCGAGGTGTCCAGCAGCGCGGACCCGGGACGGCCGAGCAGCGGCGCGGCGCCGGCGAACCAGCCGAGTCCTAGATGGACCGTCATGGCGGCGAGCATGGATCCGCACAGCCAGCCGAACCGGTCGCGCCCGGCGAGCAGGAAGGCGATCAGGTACGCGCCGCCCAGCGCGACGTGCGCGGCGGTCATCACGATCCCGGCGGCCGACAGCAGCCCCAGCTGGGCCAGCCCGGCCAGCAGGGCGACCGCCGGCACCGCGGGAGCGAGCACGCAGATGGCCGTCTCGCGGGCCAGCAGCCGCCGGACGCCGCGGACGAACTGCGCCGGGCGCTCGACCCGGCGGACCAGCGCGACCGCCTGCGGCCGGAACCGTTCCGCCCGCCACTCGACCACTCCCATGCTGAGGATCAGCGGCGCGGCGGCGATCGCGATGTCGAGCCGGCCCAGCAGGTACGGCGCCTCGGCGTGCAGCAGCAGCACCGCCGAGCACAACCCGTACGCGCTGACCCCGAGCAGGGCCGGCACCTCCGGTCGCAGCGCGACCCGCAACGGGGGTTCCGGCAGCACCGCGGCCCGGCCGCGCCGCACGCCCAGCAGCACCGCACTCAGGAACGCGGCGAGCACGCCCCCGGCCGCCGCCCCGACCGACCAGGGCCGCAGGCCCGGGCCGAGGACCAGATAGGCCGACCCGGCCAGGAACGCCGGGGTCAGGGCGAGCGCCAGCCACCGCTCCCGGCGGTAGCAGACCAGCACGGTGCTGGTCAGCTGGTAGGCCACCAGGCAGGCGATCAGCGCGACCAGCGCGGGCCCGCCGCCGGCGAGGCCGAGCAGCGCGGCGCCGGCCGCGAGCCCGGCCAGCGGGGCGGTCAGGGCCGCGGCGGTGAGGACCCGGGCGGCGGCGCGTGGCCGGCCGAAACCCAGCATCCGGTACGCGGCATGCGCGGTGGCGCCGGCGTAGACCCAGCCGAGCACGCTCGCGACGACCAGCCCGAGCACCAGCGAGCGCCGCCCGACGATCGCCAGCACCGCGGGGAAGGCGGTGCTGGGCAACACGTACAGCGGGCCGTGGGCGATCAGGCGCAGGCTCTCCCGCCAGGCCTTCGGGTCGCGGCCCGCCTGGTCCCGGGTCACCGGCAGCCGCGGGCCGAGGCGGCGGAACACCTCGGTCGCCAGGGCGAAGACGTCGTGGTAGCCGTACTCGACGCGGGCGCCGCGGTCGGTGAGTCCGTCGGCTTCCAGGGCGGCCGCCACGTGCAGCGAGTCGACCGCTCGACCCAGCTGCGGGCGTACCCGTTCCACCAGGTCGTCCAGCGGATCGGTGGAGATCCGCGGCAGCAGCACGGTGTGCTCTCCCGGGCCGGTGGCCCGGGTGGCCGCCGCGGCGGCCATGATGGAGCCGAGCCGCTGGCGGTTCGGGTCGAGGTCGCTGTCGAGGCTCATCGCGCCTCACCGCCGAGCTGGAGCCGTCCGGCCGGCGCCCGCGGTGCGGGCGCGCCGGCGGGGCCGAGGTCCTGGCCGCGCAGGTGCCGCGGCGGCGGGGAGGCCCTGAGCGGGGTGGCGAGGCTCTCGTAGACGTTGCGGTACATCTCCAGCGAGCGGCGCAACGTGAAGTGCTCCAGGACCCGGGCGCGGGCCCGGACCCCGAGCCGGCGGCGCAGCTCGTCGTCGCGCAGCAGCTTGAGGCAGGACTCGGCCACCGCGGCGTAGTCGCGCGGCGGCACGACGAAGCCGGTGTCGCCGACCGCCTCGGACACCCCGCCGACGTTGGTGCACACGGTCGGCCGCCCGCACGCCATCGCCTCCACGACCGTGTACGGGAAGCCCTCGGAGATGCTGGTCAGCGCGACGATGCTGCCGGCGTGGTAGGCGTCGACGGCGTTGCCGACCCGGCCTTCCAGCACGGCGGCGCCGGTCAGGCCGAGCTCTTCGATGAGCCGCTCGCAGCTCTCGTGGTAGATCCGGTTGACCGCCGGGGTGCCGCCGAAGATGCGCAGCCGGGCCTCCGGCAGCTCGGCCCGGACCAGCGCGAACGCCCGGATCAGCGTGTGCAGGTCCTTGAGCGGGTCGACCCGGCCCATGTACGAGATGGTGGGCAGCTCGGGTTCGGTGGTGGCGGCCGGGAACTCCTCGGGCTCGACCCCGTTGTACATCGTCCACATGCGATCCGGGTCGGCGCCGTTGTGCAGCTGCCAGCGCCGGTTGTACATCGAGTGCGGCGCGAGCACGTCGGTGATCAGGTACGCCGCCCCGGCCAGCTGGCGGAAGAAGCTCAGCGCCAGCACGCGTACCGGATGCGAAGCGTCGTCGTGCAGGTGGGCGATGTACCGCTCACGCAGGTAGATGCCGTGCTCGGACATCACCAGCGGGGTGCCGTGCTGCCACTTGGCGGTCATCCCGACGAGCGTGGCCAGCCCGTTCATCGAGGAGTGCACGATGTCGGCCCGGACCGGTGCGGCGCTCAGCGGGCGCAGCATGTGCTCGATGAGCCAGGCGGCCTCGACCGCGTCGGCGACCGTCGGCGCCGGGCCCACCTCGTCGACCCGCAGGTCCCGCCAGGTGTCCAGGGTCATCGTCAGGGCTTGGTTGGACAGCAGCGCCGCGCTCAGGTCGCCGCCGGCCGCGGCGTACTCGAACAGCCCGCGCAGGGCCAGCAGGAACATGCTGCGGCTGACCGCGCTCTGCTCGGACCGGGTGGACTCCAGCGGGGTCACCAGCGCCCGCAGGAACACCTCGTACGGTTCGGTGAAGGACGCGCCCGGCCGGCGGTGCGAGCCCCGCCGGGGGCGGCGGCCGGGTGGCCGCGCGCCCCACAGCGGGATCGAGTGCACCGTGTCCAGGTTGCCCGGCGCCGGGAAGACCGACTGCTCGGCGCCGTCGACGGTGAGCGCGACGACGTCCCAGCGGTAGTCCGGCATGCCCTTGATGAGCTGCTCGCACCAGACGCTCACCCCACCCATCGCGTACGGGTAGGTGCCCTCCGACACCAGCGCGATCCTCACCGGGCCCCCTCTACCGGATTGTGCTGGTCACAGGTGCGGGACCGCGGTGACCGTGACCGGGGTGCCCGCCGCCACGGCGAGCGGGGTGGTCACGTCGGTGCCGTACGTGCTGGAGCCGGCGCCCTGCGCCCCGCTGAGCTGCACCGTGCCGGCGGCCGGCGAGCTGACCGTGACGGTGCCGGCCGACCGGTCGTAGACCGCGTCCACGCCCACGCCGAGCTGCGCGAAGTGCGCGCTCCGGGTCGTCGTGTACGCCGCCAGCGCCGGCCAGTCCTGGTTGAGCAGCGGCACGGAGTAGAACGCCTCGTACTTGGTCATGACGGCGTCGATCCAGTCCGTCAGCAGCGTCCGGCCGGAGCCGTAGTCGAAGACGTTGCCGATGTGGAACGTGTGCGAGTAGATCGCGCCGGACGCGACGTGCCCGAGGGCGACGCCGGCCTCGTAGTCGATGATCTGGGCGTAGGTCAGATCCTGCGGCCAGTACGGGAACTTGCCGTTCGGCCCGTAGAAGGAGTTGTAGAAAGCCGTCTCCTCCGCCGGCGTGGTGACGAAGTAGGCGATGTTGGTCGGCCAGTCCGGCACCACCGAGATGCTCGGCTCCAGCGGGTGCACCTTGGCGGCGTTGAGGTGCGCCGGCACGTGGCTGGCGAACGACATGTTGCCGTGCAGGTAGCCGACGCCGAGGTCCTTGGCCGCGCGCAGCAGCTCCGGGTTGGAGCCGGCCAGCCCGTGGTCGACCGGCGTACCGGTGTCGTCGTCCGGGTTCGGGTTGTAGACGCCCAGGCCCGAGTACTCCGGGGTCTTCAGCACGCCGTCGGGGGCGTTGAGCCCGATGGTGTTGCCCGCGGTCCGGTTGTCGTTGATCTCCGCGTACGAGGTGGCGTAGCTGCTGTGGTTGAGCTCGGGGTGGTTCAGCGTGTGGTTGACCCAGCGGAAGTTCGCCTTGAGGCACTTGCTGGTCGCGGTGAGCGTGGTGATGCCGCCGTCCGGGCTGCACTCGCTGCCGGCGAACGGGTCGATGTCGGCGCCGTTGTACGCCAGGTTGAGCGTGAATCCGGCGGCCTGCGGGTGCGCGGCGCGCAGGGCGGTCTGCCGGTTGTCGAGGTTGACCGCGTCGTGCCCGCTGACCTGGAAGCCGGGCACGTACTCGACGTGGCCGTCCGGGTAGTAGTGGTCCGAGGTGTTGAACCAGTCGTCGACGTCGACGTTCAGGTGGTGGCGCTGCTCGCCGAGGAACATGCCCTTGCTCGCCCACCGGAGCAGGCCGTAGACGAGCAGGTCGGAGTGGATCAGGTACTGGTTCGAGGTGAACGTCAGTGCGAGCCGCTCCCGGCCGTCGGTGGAGGTGGTCCGGACCCCGAGCACGTCGGCGCCCTCGGTGAGGGTCGCCTCGGCGGCGCAGCCCGGGGTGATCGCGGTGCGGTAGACGTAGGACTGCACCAGCGGGATCTGGATGGAGCCCTTGAGGTAGTCGAACACGCCCGCGCCGGCCGCGGTGAGCGACAGGTTGAGCGGGGTGTTGCCGACGCCGCCCTCACCGGTGGAGGTGAGGCAGTAGTTCTCCGGCCAGGTGCCGTAGCTGGTGTAGAGGGCGGCCTGGCGGACCCCGAAGTTGCGTTCGTAGGCCCAGAGGATGTTCCACTCCGCGGAGTCGAGCCCGCTGAGGTAGCTGCCGTTGGACTCGTACACCTGCATGCTGTTGGTCAGCAGGATCGCGTTGTAGCGGCCCACCCCGTCGGGCCGGACCAGGGTGCTCGTGGTCAGCGGCGTGGTGGCGTCGAGCAGCACGTCGTAGGCGGCGCCCACCCGGTCCAATGTGGTCTTCCAGGTGGCAACGCCGAAGTCGTTCTCGTCGGTGCCGATGACCAGTGCACGCAGCGCGACCTGGTCGTTGAGGCCGGCCGCGGCGGCGGACCGGGCGGCGCCCGCCGGCGGGGCCACCTTGACGCTGCCGGTGCGCCGGGGCAGCGGGGCCGGGCGCGCGACGGAGGGACGCGCGACCTGGGCCAGGCCGGGAACCTGCGGGGGCTGCCCGGCGGGCCTGGCGGGCGGACCTGCGGCGGCGGCCGGCGCCGAGGCGCCGAGCAGAACGGCCGCGACCGCGGCCGCGACGAGGGACAAGCGCGTCGCTCCACGGCGCGCCGGACGATGGGGGAGCATCCAGGACCTCCAGGGCGGGGGAAAGGATCACCACAGGTGCCGCTAAGGACATTGACACGAAGCGATCCCGCGCTGACCCCTGACAGAGCCACGAAGGAAGGTAGCAACGATCGCCGGGGCATTTCGATGTCCGTCCACTGACCCGGTTCAGACGTTGACTCGTCCACGGTGGAGTGTTATTGACGCCTATGTCCCGGCACTGTTTTCAACTCCGTCTAAATTGCTCACTGAACCGTTAAGTCGGTCTTGACGTGCGCTTTCCTTAAGTGATCTTAATCAATACCTAAAGGTCTGACACCGTCACTCCACGCAGTGGATCACGTCCGTTCCGTCACCTAGAGATCAACTAATCCCCACGGAGATCGACTAAGCGTGACCGGACGTGCAAGATTCGCAAATATCACGGTCGACCGGCCGAGCCCCACCTCCACCGTTGGGACAGTTTTTCCGGTCGCTCCGCCAGCGTGTCACCTATTGACATCGGTCACTACCACGCGTTTCTTTCGGCGCCCGGATATCCGACCATTGCCGACCCCATTCGTCAGACCATTCCGGTCCCCGCACGAGACGGCGCGGCATGATGATCGGATGACACAGTTCGAGAACCTCGACGACCTCCTCGCCCGGGAACAGCTCGGCAGCACCGGCTGGCACCTGGTCGACCAGCCCCGGATCGACGCGTTCGCCGAGGTCACCGGCGACCGCCAGTGGATCCACGTCGACCCGGAGCGGGCCCGCCGGGAGGGACCGTTCGGCGGCACCATCGCGCACGGCGCGCTGACACTCTCGCTCTGCACCGCGTTCCTGACCGAGATCGTCCAGGTACGCACGATCAGCCACGTGGTCAACGCCGGCTTCGACCGCGTCCGCTTCCGCGCCCCGGTGCCGGCGGGCTCACGCCTGCGCGGCACCGCCAAACTGCTGGACCACCGCCGCATGCCCGGCGGCGCCCGGATCACCACCCAGATAACCGCGGAAATCGAGGCGACCGGCAAACCGGCCTGCGTGGCGGTCCAGGTCCTCGGCTTCTACAACTGAATCGGATCAGCTGTCGGCTTTACCGAGCGACATGTACCTGACCACGTCCTTCTCCAGCTCGAACCGGATCACCCAGCCCGGCTGCCCGGCGGCGGGCAACTCGTACACGGTCTTGGCACTGCCGGTGAGCCCTTTGCCGGCGTAGGCGGCCTTGAGCTCGGCCAGCGTGGACCCCCGCTTGATCCCGGCCTCGGTAGCGGCCCCCTCGGGCGCGGCGACGGAAACAAGCTCGCCCTTGGCGAAGGAAGCGCCACCGGCACCCAGGTACGCCTCCAGCCGCTCCAGCATGCGCTGAGCCGACTCGGCGTAGAGCCCGGCGGCCTCGGCACTGGCCGCCGCGGAGGTGTCGGTGGACTTCCCGGCCTTCTCCACCGCCTTCTCGAGCTTCTCATCCGCGGCCATCTGCTTCGGATCGGGCCTGGGCCCGTCCACGAAGGAATAAACGGTACGGCCGAGGACGGTGGAAACGGGCCCGGTCTGCAACTCGCCGGTGGCGAGCGCCTCCTGCTCGGTCATGGTGACGGTGAGCTTGCCGAAGGAGGCAGGACCGAAGTAGCGGGCAGGCGCGGCGGAGGGAGCGCCGCCGGTCTGCTCGACGGTCTTGCCGGCGGCGGCGCAGGCGGCCGTCGAGGCGGCCACGAAAAGCGCAAGAAGGCCGACGACAACGCGGCGGCGCAGGCTGAATCGATGAAGGTCCCCGTTATGCATGCGGGCAGCCTAGAGTCCCTCGAGTCTCGCCCATTCGTCGGAGCTCTTGCGCGCCTTGACCTTGGTGTCCGCGCAGGTCGGGCGACTACTCGGAGCGCGCCGCGAGAGTCACTTCGCGAGGTTGGCTGATGCCGAGCCCGGTCCGGCGCCGACGACTGTGGCAGGCTCCCTCTGACCGCGACGTTTCCGGAGCCGGCCGGGGTGCCTGACGACCTTGGCAGCCTCACCCTGACCGCGACGTTCACGGCGCCGACCGGGTAACGACGACCGCCGGCACCCCGCTCTCACCACCAACCGATGACAAAACCGCACATCATCCTCAATCGCCCCGCCACCAAGCGACCGTCTCTGGCAACTCCGCGATCTTGTAGAACTCGGGTGCGGAGCGCGCCAGAACTCCACAACATCCACCCACCACACGCGACAAAACCTGCATGTCGGACCCCACCGCCGCCATCCTGCGGAGAACAAACGTCTTCAACACCACGGCCGACCTGACAAGAAGTGAATTTCGGCGCCAGACCTGGCGTGATGGGCGGTCAGCGCGGCGGATCCCACGGTTCCGGATCGGGCAACCGCCGCCACCACCAGCCCCGCGACGAGATCTCCCCGGCTTCCTCCCCGAGCACACGAGTCAGGTGCAGCAGGTCGGCCTCCCGGGTCCCGGCCCGGAAGGCATCATCAAGCTCCGTCAGGGCGGCGGCGAACCGGCTTGCCTGCTCGGCCGGCCACCCGGCGCCGGTGGCGGCCAGCTCGTCGCGGATCGTGAGGTCGTCCCGGTAGTAGTCCGTCGGGTACCACCCGTCCGGTGGCCAGCCGGATGCCATCCGGACGGTGAGGTTCTCCCACGCGCCGAGCCGGTTCCGCGCGTGCCAGGTCGCATCCCCGGGAAGGTCAGGGCCGGCCAGCTGAGTGACGAGCCAGGCGCTGAATCGGTCGGAGACCGGAGTCACCAAGGAATAGCTCCGGATGACCTCCGGCTGGGCCTCGACCCGGACGTGCGGCAGCGACGGCACCGGCCTCCCCACGGCGTCAATGACGATCAGATCCTCGTCTTCACCCTGCCCGTCGTAAACCCTCGCCCTGGTCGGTGACTCCCCCGGCGACACGAGCCAATATGCGCTCGGCGGATAGGACTCGGCCGGGTACAGCACGGGAACGGCCAGCGCGTCGGCGAGAAAGCGCGCAACCTGCGCCTCGGTGGGCTGCTTGTCGACCGCCTCCGACAGATACACATTCAGCGACCACGACACATCACCCGGCACCGCCTCGTAGGTAGCCAGCACAGCGGCATCCCAGTTTCGGTCGATGACGTCCTGCTCGGCAACGTCGACGCCGCTGGCCGGCACGGAGGTCAGCACGCTCAGCGCCGTCACGAGCCGGGCCACGTCGAGGTCACCGGCGAGCAGCAGGTCGTAGGTCATCCTGGGTAGGTCCCGTCGTAAACGGCCTTGGCCTTCTCGATGGCCTCGGGATGGTTGACGAAGCGCGGATTGCGGGTGAACTGCGGCACGTCCGCCGGATTGCCGCCGGCCTTGGCGAGCTGCTGCAGAGCCGCATACTCGTTGCGATCCAATTCCACGATTCCGCGACCGGACAGCGGGAACACCGTGCCGGACGCATGCACATCATAAGAGCGCCCGTTGATCTCGTAGCGCGCGCTCTTCTCATTCCACTCCGCGTTTCCAGCGGCAATTTGCCTGATGTCCTCGCGGACAGCCGCCTCATTACCGCGGAGTATGACACTGTTGCGGGGCTTGACCTCACCATGGCGAGCACCCGCCACCGTGTGCCGGGGATTCGGCGGCTTCAGCTGCTTGCCCTTGGCGGGGCCGGGCACCCCCTCCCGCACCGGCCAGGGCGGGCCCGGAGGTCCCGGAGGAATCCCACCGGGATCGGGCGGCAAGTCCCGCGTGGTCGCGTCGGGCCGATCCGGATCTGCCGCACGGGCGTCCGACGCGCCGACCGGGTCGGGCCCCTTCTCGGCGGACCCTGCCCGGCCCTCCCGAAGCGCCGTTACCCGGTCGCCGAGGCGGCGCATGGCGGTGCCCAGTTCGCGGAGGCTGGCGATGAGCCCTTTCAGCCACCGGGCGATCCTCGCCCCCCAAGCCGCGCACAACGTCGTGACCTGCTCCGCCACCAGCGGCGTTGCCAGCCCCGCCGTGGCCAGCAGCTCCCCCGCGTACACGATCAAGCGTGCGACGACCGTCGCTATCGCGTCGCGGACCATGATGCGGACCGTGCCGATCAGTGCTCCCGCGGCCTCCGTCATCAGGGCCATGCCCTCGGCCGCCAGGCCGAGCGTCCGCAGGTTCCGCGCCCGGTGGTCGGCGTGACGGTGGTACGCCGTGGCCGCCGCGCCGGTCCACTCCTCGAGGTCATCGCGCACCGACCGGCCCAGCGCGTCGGCCTGGTCGTGCAGGCTGCCGGCCATGTTGCGCCAGGTCTGGGCGTGTGCCGCGATCTGGGCCGGGTCGCCCGCGAGCCAGTCCAGCGCCTCGGACAGCGGTGCCACGTGGTCGATCAGCCAGGCGATGCCGTACTGGAGCAGCGCGCCGGCCGGATCGGAGATCAGGGCGAGGCCGTCGAGGCCGGCGCCGACCGCGCCGAGGGTGCCGTCGATCCACGATCCGTTCCGGACACCATGGATGATCAGCTCGATGTCCTCGGCGATCCACACCCCCGCCCAGGGACCCGGTCCCTCGGCGGACGGCGCCGCGATCAGCGGATTGTCGGCCATGGTTGCCGCCAGGGTAGCCGCCGGGGCGACCGGTCAGCGTGCCAGCCACCCGCCGTCCACCGGCAGCACCGCCGCGTGCACGTACCGTGCCGCCTCCGAGGCCAGGAACACCACCGCTCCCCCGAGATCCTCCGGCGTGCCCCACCGTCCCGCCGGGATCCGTTCCAGGATCGCCGCGGCCCGTGCCGGGTCCTCCCGCAGCGCCGCCGTGTTGTCCGTGATCAGGTATCCCGGCGCGATCGCGTTCACGTTCACCCCGAGGCCCGCCCACTCGTTCGCCAGCGCCCGGGTCAGCCCGACCACCGCGTGCTTGCCCGCCGTGTACGCCGGCACCCGGATGCCGCCCTGGAACGACAGCATCGACGCCACGTTGATGATTTTGCCGCTGCCCTGGGCGATCATTGCCCGGCCCGCGGCCTGCGAGAGGTGGAAGACCGCGTCCAGGTTGACCGTCAGCACGTCGTGCCAGTCGGCCGGGGTCACCTCGGCCGCCGGCGCCCGGCGGATGATGCCCGCGTTGTTCACCAGGATGTCCAGGCGGCCCAGGTCGGCCCGGACCGCGCCCACCGCGGCGGTGAACTCCTCCGGAGCGGCCGTGCCGAGGTCGCACGGCAGGTAGGTCACCCGCCGGCCGAGCGCCTCGATGCGCTTGCGGGTGTCGGCCGGTTCGGTACGGCCCAGCAGCGCCACCTCCGCTCCCGCCTCGGCCAGCGCCACCGCGCACGCCGCGCCGAGGCCCCGGTTGCCGCCGGTCACCAGGGCGACCCGGCCGTCCAGGCGGAACGCGTCGAGGACCGTCACAGCCCGAGGTCGCGCAGCACCGGCACGGACCGGCCGACCCACGCCAGGTTGACGTCCTCGTGGGCGCCCTGGGTGCGCTGGGTGCCGGCCAGCGCCCACAGGTAGTACGTGGTGTAGCCCGGTGCGCTGACCACCGTGTGATAACCCTCCGGCATCAGCTGCACGCCGTGGTCCCGGACCGTGGCGTTCTCCTCGTAGCCCTCGTCGGTGTAGACCCGGCTGATGCCGAAGCCGCCGCCCGGGTTGATCCGGAAGTAGTAAAGCTCCTCGTGCGCCGCCTCGGCCGGCAGGTTGTCGACCTTGTGGCGGTGCGGCGGGTACGTGCTCCAGTTGCCCGACGGGGTGAACGTCTCGCCGACGATGAGCCGGCGGGCGGGCAGGTCCGGCTGGGCGATCTCGGTCAGGATCTGGTGGTAGTCGCGGCCGAAGTTCGCCGCTCCCCAGCGGCCCGCCGCCACCCGGTCCGGGGTGATCACGTACGGGTCGACGGCCAGGTCGCTCGGCGCGCTCGGCATCGCGATCTCCACCGGGCCGGCCGCCTCGACGGTGACCGTGCTGCCGGCCGGGATGTAGACCGAGTGCGGCTTGCCGGAGAAGACGTCCGCGCGGCCGCCGACGGCCGGGAACTTCTCCCCGCCGACGGTGAAGCTCGCCGTGCCGCCCAGCACCACGGCCAGGATCTCCCGGTCGCCGGACTCCCCCGTCCACGTCTGTCCGGTGTCGAGTCTCAGCAGGGTGAGGTCGAGCAGGCGGCACGGGTTGACGGGCAGCGTGTTCAGCCCGTTCGATGCCGGGATGGTGCAGTGGTAGCGGTAGTCCATCAGAACTCCAATCACCAGTGACGAGGCAGGTCGGGGCGGACGGCGCGGGTCAGGGCCTCCAGGTAGAAGTAGTCACCCCAGAGGGTGCCCTCGTCGACCCCGATGCCCTTGGGCTTGTCGTAGACGCCGTGGCGAAGCAGCGCGTTGGAGGACGGGTGCCCGGCGGTCGCGTACCCGGCGATGAGTGAATCCAGGATCCGCCCGGCCGCGGCCCGGTACCGGTCGGCCTCGGCCCCCGCAAGAGCGGCCAGTTCGAGCAGGCCGCCGACCGCGATCGCCGCGGCGGAGCTGTCGCGTTCCTCGCCGCTGCCGTCGGTGAACTCCAGGTCCCAGTACGCGACGCCGTCGGCGGGCAGGTGGGCCAGGAAGTAGTCGGCGCAGCGGCGGGACGCGCGCAGGAACGACGGGTCGCCGGTGTAGCGGTGGTTCAGCGCGAAGCCGTAGATGCCCCACGCCTGCCCGCGGGCCCAGCACGACTCGTCGGAGTTGCCCTGCTCGGTCTCGCCGCGCACCGGCTCTCCGGTGCGGGGGTCCCAGTAGAAGGTGTGGAACGTGGTGCCGTCCGGCCGCAGGATGTGGTCGCGCAACTGGGTGGTGTGCCGGCGCGCCGCCGCGGCGTACCGGGGGTCGCCGGTGGTCTCGCTCGCCCAGAACAGCAGCGGGGTGTTCATCAGGCTGTCGATGATGGTCCGGCCCTGTTGCCGGGGGTCGCGCATGTCGCCCCAGGCCTGGATGATGCCGGCCGGTTCCAGCACCCGGGTCAGCAGGTGGTCCGCGGCGGCCAGCGCGGCGCGGCGGGCGGGCCGGTCGCCGGTGCTGCGCCACGGCAGCACACAGGACAGGGTGTAGAGGAAGCCGAGGTCGTGGGTGTCGATGTCGGTGCCGGACTCCACGCGGTCGGCGAAGCTGCGGACGTGTCCCAGCGCGGCCCGCCGGTAACGTTCGTCGCCGGTGAGGTCGTGGGCCAGCCAGAGCATGCCCGGCCAGAAGCTTGTCGTCCAGCCGACGTTGCCGCCGGTGCCCAGCCGCAGCCGGTACCGGTCGTCCACAGTGGTGTCACCCGGGTAGCGGTCGCCGAACTCGGCGAGGTTGGCGTCGATCGTGCGGAGCGCGGCGGTCACCGCGGACCCGGTCGGCGTCATGGATGGGCACTCCTCAGCAGTGGGGACGGTTCGAGCGTGAACCTGCTGTTGGCCCAGACCACGTACAGCATCGGGGTGGCGGCCAGGCCGAGTGCGAGCGCCGGACGGCTCGCCAGCAGGGCGTGCAGCAGGGCCAGCACGGCGAGGGAGACGACGGTCAGATACCAGCGCCGCACCGCCAGGTACAGGCAGACGCGGCCGGCGTCGCGCAGCCGCACCGCCGGTTGTTCCGCCAGGACGACCGTGACGAGCAGGGCGGTGGCCACGATCAGGGTCATGCCGGTCAGCAGCACCGGAATGACGGCCGCGCCGATCGGCCGGCCCCACGCCGCCCTGGCGTCGACGCCGAGCACAACCAGCGCGGCGCAGGTGAGCGCGCCGAGAGCGAACGCCCGGCGGAACGTGGCGCGCCAGGCCCGCAGGAACGTGGTGGCCACCGGCGTGGACCGGTCGGCGGTGAACGCGGCAAGGACGGCGAAGGTGGCGCACAGTCCCGGCGCGCAGCCCGGGGCCAGCAGGGCGAGCAGCGGCCAGGACCGTCCCGGATCGGTGGTCAGCAGCGCGACGATCATGGGCAGGCAGGCACAGACCAGCAACAGGTTGGTCAGCAACGCCAGGTGGACGAGGTTGAAGATCGTCTCGTACCGGTTCCGCATCCGCTCAGCCCTTCAGCCCGGTGGTGGCGACGCCCTCGACGAAGTAACGCTGGCCGAGCAGGAAGATGATCGCGATCGGCAGCACCGACAGCACCGAGCCGGTCATGATCAGCGCGTACTCGGCGTTGTACTGCGAGATGAACGACTTGAGGCCGATCTGGACGGTCCAGAGGCTGTGAGTGCGCAGGTACAGCAGCGGGCCGAGGTAGTCGTTCCAGGTGGTGACCAGGGTCAGCAGGGTCAGGCTGGCCAGCGCCGGCACCGACAGCGGCAGCATGATGCGCCGGTAGATGCCGTACTCGCTCATGCCGTCGATGCGGGCGGCGTCGATGAGTTCGTCGGGAATGGACTCGTAGTACTGCTTCATCAGGAACACGCCGAACGCGCCGAACGCCTGCAGCGCGATGATCGACCACAGGGTGTCCGGCAGGCCCAGCTTCGACATGAGGACGAACTGCGGGATCATGTAGGACTGCCACGGCACGGCGATCGTCGCGACGTAGGCCAGGAACAGCACGTTGCGGCCGGGGAAGCGGACCTTGGCGAAGCCGTACGCGGCGAAGCTGCCGGTGACCACCTGGAGCACGGTCACCGCGGCCGACAGCACCAGGGTGTTGCGCAGCCACGTCGTCATGTCGGACTTCCGCCAGATGTCGACGTAGTTGTGCCAGACGAAGCTGTCCGGCAGCCAGGTGACCGGGATCGTGAAGACCTCGTTGTTGGTCTTCAGCGACGACACGACCATCCAGTAGAACGGCAGCAGCACCGCCGCGGCCGCGACGCCGAGGGCGGCGTACCCGAGGATCCGCCGGACCGGCTCGGTGCGCCGGCCGCGGCGCGGCGCCGGGGTGGCACCGGTGCGGGTGGGCACCGGCGCCGGCTGCACGGCGGTGTCCATCACGCGCTCCTTCGCTTGTTCACCAGGAACTGGACGGCCGTCACGACCAGGCAGAGGGCGAACAGCACCACGGAGACGGCCGAGGCGTAGCCGAACTGGTTCTCCGTGAAGCCCTTCTGGTAGATGTACTGCGACAGCACCAGCGTCGACTGGCCGGGCCCGCCGTTGGTCATCACCAGGATCAGGTCGAAGACCTTGAAGCTGCCGATGGTCAGCATCACCGTCACGAAGAACGTGGTGGGTCGCAGCCCGGGCAGGGTCACCGCGCGGAACTGCTGCCAGGCGTTGGCGCCGTCGACCCGGGCCGCCTCGTAGAGCTGCGCCGGGATGGTCTGCAGCCCGGCCAGGAACAGCAGCATGTAGTAGCCCATCTCGCGCCAGGTGCCGACCACGATGACCGCCGGCATCGACCAGTCCGCCGAGGTGGTCCAGCCCGGCGGGTGCGCCACGCCGACCGCGCGCAGGATCGCGTTGATCGGCCCGTAGCCCGGGCTGAACAGCATGTTCCACACCTGGGCGATCGCCACGATCGAGGTGATGTAGGGGAAGAACGCGACCGTGCGGAAGAACGCGACCCCGCGCAGCCGCCGGTTCAGCAGCAGCGCCAGGCCCAGCGCGGCGGCCAGGGTCAGCGGGATGTGGAAGACGGTGTAGTAGACGGTGTTGCGCAGGGCGGTCCAGAAGCTGGCGTCGTGCAGCAGCAGCCGGAAGTTCTCCGCGCCGGTCCAGGTCGCGCCGCCGAACACGTCCCAGCTGGTGAAGGCGTAGTAGAACAGCAGGCCGACCGGCAGCAGCGTGAGCGCCGCGAATCCGGCGAAGTTCGGCAGCAGGAAGCTCCAGCCGAGCACGGTGTTGCGCCACACGAGCCGGCCGCGCCGGCGGCGGGTCAGGGGCACCGTTGTCATCACAACTCCCGGAGGGTGGGTGCCGGGCCCGGTCCGCGCACGCGCCGGGCCCGGCCGGATCACTTGTTCAGGACCTCGTTCGCGGCGCGGGTCTGCGCCTCGGCGATGGCGGTGTTGATGTCCTTGCTGCCGGACATCACCGCCGTGTGCAGGTCGGCGAGGATGTTCTGCAGCGCGGTGGTGTACTTCGAGACCGGGTTCTCCGGCTTGGTCTCGTGCGAGGCGAACGCGAACCTCGACACCTTGTCGGTCGGCACGCCCTTGAGGGTGAAGAACGTGTCGGCGACCGCGGCGGTGTCGGCCGGGGTGATGCCGATGCCGGCGAGGCTCTTGGCGCCCTGCTCGCCGGCGGCGTACGCGAGGAAGGCCTTGGCCGCGTCCACCTTGCCCTTGCCGATCTTCGGGTTGATGCCGAGGCCGGTGGGGTCGGCGAAGGTCAGCGGGGTGTTGCCGGTGCCGGCGGTGGCCGCGGTCGGCTGCGGCGCCGGGGCGATGCCCCACTCGAAAACGTCCGCGTCGCCGCCGGCCTGCTGCTTGAGCAGCGTGGCGATGTACCAGGTGCCCATCGTCATCATCGCGGCCCGCTGCTTGCCGAACTGGGCCTGGTAGGTCAGGTTGTTGGTGGTCGCGTCGCCGAACGTCACCTGGGCGCCGGCCTGCTGCAGGTCCAGCGCCCGGGTGTAGTACGGCTTGAGGTAGCCGAAGTCGCCGCTCTGCAGGTCGGCGCCGGGGGTCTGGGCGAGCGCGAAGCCCTGCACCGTCGACTGCCAGAGGTGCTGGTAGTCCCCGAGCGCCGGCGACCCGGCCGCCTTCAGCTTGGTGGTCAGCTGCTTGCTGGTGCTCGCGTAGTCGTCCCAGGTCCACGACCCGTCCGGGTGCGCGACGCCGGCCTTGTCGAAGAGCGCCTTGTTGTAGAACAGCACCCAGGAGTCCTGCCGGTACGGGATCGCGTAGGTCTTGCCGTCGATCTGGTAGTTGGCCAGGCCGCCGGCCTTGTCACCGAGCTGGGCCGCGACGTCGGAGACGTCGAGCAGCTGGCGGCCGTTCTGGTAGGTGTAGAAGTTCTTGAGGGTCTTCTGCACGTAGATGTCGGGCGCCTTGCCGGCGGCGAGGTCGGCGATCATCTGGGTGTCGTAGTTGGCGGCGTCGTACTCCTTGAGCTGCACGGTGATGCCGGGGTTGGCCGCATGGAACCCGTCGGCGAGGGTCTTGAACTCCGGCGTCGTGGCCAGGCTCCACCCGGCGAGGGTGAGCGTGGACGCGTCGGCGGCCGCGTCCGAGGTGTCGTCACCGCTGCAACCCGCCAGCACCAACGTCATCGCCGCGGCGGCGCCGAGGACGGCCGCCATCGAACGTTTCATCGCGTCTCCTTTGTCATGAGGGGCCGGGTGCTGCACCCGGTGGCTGGTGGTCGATGCGGCTGCGCGTGCGGACGCCGTCGGGCCAGTCGACCTCGGCCTCGGCGCCGTCGAGCGCGACCCGGCACTCCCGGGTGTCCGGCGCCGCGTGCGCCGCGGACAGCTCAACGAGGGTGGCGATCCACGCGCCGGCCTCCGGCGCGTGCTCCAGCCAGGGGACGCGCACCGGTCCGCCGAGCGGCCCGGCATCGCCGTGCGTGGAGACCCCGGCGGTGACCTCGCGCGGCGTGCCGTCATCGATCGGTACGTGGCTGAGGCGCGAGGTCAGCAGTCCCCCGGTCGCCGTGGCCGTCCGGGCGGACGTGGCGCCGGCGCCTTCCCCGGCCACCGCCCAGCCGCCGACGCGCAGCCGTACCGCGGCGGGGTCGGGCTCGTCGACCCGGGAGAGCCGCAGCTCCCAGGGGCCACGGACCAGCGAGACCACCGTGATCCGCCCGGCGGGCCACGAAGGTCCGGAGCGGCCGCCGCCGTAGTCGGGCTGCCCCGTCCCGGTCTTCACCCAGTGGGCGAGGGTGGTCGACCCGGCGACGCCGGCCTCGTCGACGCGGGCGAAGACCTCCCGCATGCCGGTGCGGTGGGTGCGCCGGCCCTCCCGGTCGACCAGGGCGACGGTCTGGTCCTCCGGGGCGGTCCACCCGTCCTCGTCCAGGACGGGGGCCGTCGCGGTGGAGTAGCCCAGGCGGGCGTACATCGGGGCGTCGGCCAGCGGCGAGTCCTCGGTGGCGTGGTCGGTGCCGTGGTTGACGATCCGGACGATGCCGTCGGCGCGACAGCCGCTGACCACCCAGCCCGGCGCGGTCAGCGCGCGCAGGGTGTCACCGGTCTGCACGGGCAACGGCTCCGCCTCGGCCGTCCACACCGGATGATCGGCCGGCAGCGCGATGCCGAGCAGGCCCTTGCTCGCCCAGTACGGCGAGCCGGGGCCGGAGTAGAACTGGGCCAGCCGCCGCCACGGCCCGTGCCAGCCGAGCGTGAGCAGGCCGCGGTCGTCGGGCGCGCCGTGCGCGGCGAAGTGCCCGATGATGCTGGTGGCGGCGTGCCGCAGCAGGCCCGGCGACACCGAGGGCACCCCGGCCAGGGCGCCCGCCCAGAACGGCGCCGCGGCGGCGAACCGGTAGGTCAGGCTCCGGCCCTGCAGCAGCGGCGAGCCGTCCGCGCCGATGAGCGTGACGGCGTCGCACAGGAACCGGTCGAGGGCGGCGAGGTCACGGTCGCGGCGCGGCGCGGCCAGCTCCGCCGCGCCGGCCATCCGGGCCCACAGCACCGGGTACAGGTGCAGCGCCCAGCCGTTGTAGTGGTCGAAGGCCCGGCCGGGCCCGTCGGACAGCCACCCGTCGGCGCGCCGGAAGGAGTCGTGGGTGGCGAGGTCCGCGGCCATCTCGGCGGTCGAGAAAGGACCGCCGACCGAGCGCAGGAACGTCTGCACGACCAGCCGGAACCACACCCAGTTGGTCCGCGGGTAGGTGTCGTCACCGACCACAGTGGCCAGATACGCCACCACGCGCTCGCGGGCGTCCGGGGCCAGCCGGTCCCAGATCCACGGGCGGGTCAGGTCGAGGATCAGCGCGAGCGAGGCGGCCTCCACTTTGGCCTGTCCGTGCTCGTCCGGGCGGACCCAGCGCTCCGGCGACGACGGGTCGGTGCCGGTGGCGATGCCGGTCGCGTACCGGTCGGCGAGCTCGTCCAGGCCGGCGCCGCGCGCCCCGGCGAGGCGGAACCCGGCCAGCAGGAAGGTCCGGGCGAAGCCTTCGAGCCCGTCGACCGCCCGGCCGTAGCCGCCCTCGGCGCCCGGGAACTGGATGCGGGCGAACCCGGGAGAGGCATACCGGCGGGCGGCGGTGAGCATCCGGTCGGCGAGGTGGAGCAGGTCCGCGCGGGTCGGGCCGGGCGTCGTCAGGTCGTGGTCGGGCAGCACGCGGCGCACTCCGATCGGCTCGGACAAGAGCCTTGAGTGAGGTGATCGCTCCGTTTCCGGGACGTTAAACGCTCACAATCGCGCATGTCAATGCCTTGTTCACACTCATGATGGCAAATGCGATCTGATACGATCACAAACGTTCACGATGGAGGAGTCACGGTGAGCACTGCAGACAGACGGGGTCCGCTCCAGGTCACCCGCCGGGCCCGGCTGCTCGAGGCCCTCCAGCGCGACGGGGTGCTGCGCATCTCGGACCTCACCGAGGCGCTCGGCGCCGCGGCGGTGACCATCCGCCGGGACATCGCCCAGCTCGCCGCCGAGGGCCTGGTCCGCCGGGTGCACGGCGGCGTGGCGCTGCCGTCGGCCGAGGTCGCCGCCGAGGAGGAACCGGTCGGCGGGTACGCGCTGGGCATGCTGGTGCCGTCGCTGGACTACTACTGGCCCAATGTCGCGCAGGGCGCCGAGGAGGCCGCCCGGGAGCTGGACATGCGCGTGGTCCTGCGCGGCTCGTCGTACCAGAGCGAGGACGACCGGCCGCAGCTCACCCGGCTGGTGGACCAGCAGGGGGTGGACGCGCTGATCGTCGCGCCGCGGATGGACGCGCCGACCACCGGGCGCACCATCGAGTGGCTGGCCGGCGCCGGGATGCCGGTCGTCCTGCTCGAACGCACCGCCACCGCCGGGCCGCACCACGCCGTGCTCGAGTCGGTCGTCACCGATCACGCCCTGGGCGCGGCGATGGCCGTGCGGCACCTGGTCGCGCTGGGCCACCGCCGGATCGGCGTGGTGCTGGCCGAGCCCAGCCCGACCCGCCCGCACGTGCGCCGGGGCTGGCTCGAGGCCACCGCCGAGTGCGGGCTCGACGCCGGCGCGACCGTCGACGCGCTGGTGCCGGACGCACGTTCCCCGGAGTGCCGGGCCGCCCTCGACGACGCCCTCGACCAGTGCCTGCGCACCGGCACGACCGCGCTGCTCGTGCACGCCGACGCGGAGGCCGTCGCGCTCGTGCAGCGCTGCGAGGAGCGGCACCTGTCGGTGCCCGGCGACCTGTCCCTGGTCGCGTACGACGACGAGGTGGCCGGGCTGGTCAGCCCGGCGCTCACCGCGGTCCGGCCGCCGCGGCGCTCGATCGGGCGGGCCGCCGTACGGCTGGTCGCCGACCGGCTCGCCGACCCCGACCGGCCCACCCACCGGGTCGTGATCAGCCCGTCGCTGCGGGTCCGGGATTCCACGGCGCCGCCCCGCGCCGACCCCTGACGTTTGCGTTAACATCGTCAGACATGGATATCTGAGCACGCCGGGCGGCGCGGGTTGACGGAGGAACGGCTGTTCTCGGTGCAGCGCCACGAGCGACTGCTCGGCGAACTGCGCCGCAACGGGGCCGTGCGGGTCCGCGAGCTGGCCCGCGACCTCGGCGTGAGCGAGCTGACCATCCGCCGCGACATCGCCACGCTGGCCGCCCGCAACCTGGTGACCCGGGTGCACGGCGGCGCCACGCTGCCCGGCCAGGTCCGCCCGCCCGACCGGCCCCGCCCGGCCGCCGCGTTCACGATCGGGATGGTCGTGCCGTCACTGGACTTCTACTGGCCGCCCATCGTGGCCGGCGCGCGGGCCGCGGCCGCGGCGCTCGGGGTCACCGTGCAGCTCCGCGGCTCCAGCTACGACCCGGACGAGGACCGCCGGCAGATCGGCCGGCTCGTCGCGGCCCGGCAGGTACAGGGCCTGCTGCTGGCCCCGAGCCTGGACGGCGCGGACGCGGCCCGGATGATCGACTGGATCGGCCGGCTGCCGGTGCCGACCATCCTGGTGGAGCGCCAGCCGCGCGGCTGGACCGCGACCCCCCGGCAGATCGAGTGGGTCCGCAGCGACCACGCGCTGGGCCTGGAGATCGCCGTGCACCACCTGCACGAGCACGGCCACCGGCGGATCGGGCTGCTGCTGGCCAAGGGCAGCCCGACCTCGGCCTACCTGCTGCGCGGCTGGCGGAGCGCCTGCGCGGAGCTCGGCGTCTCCGACGCCACGGTGGTCCGCGAATCGGTGACCTTCGACCGGCCCGGGCACCGCCGGATCATCCACGACATCCTGGCCGAGTGCCGCCGGGCCCGGATCACCGCGCTGATCGTGCACAGCGACCCGCACGCCATCTGCGTCGCCCAGGTGTGCGCCGAGGCCGGCCTCGGCGTCCCCGACGACCTGGCCCTGGTGTCCTACGACGACGAGATCGCCCATCTCGGCGAGCCCGCGCTCACCGCGGTCCGCCCGCCGAAGAACCACGTGGGCCGGCTCGCCGTCGAGGTGCTGGTCTCGCGCCTGCTCGACGGCGACCGGCGGCCGGCCCAGGGCGTGCTGGTCGCGCCCGAGCTGATCGTCCGGCAGTCCTCACTGTCGGTGTACGACCGCGAACGCCAGTGAGCGGGGCTTAACCCGTAACTAATAGATGATGGTCTACGTCTGGCCTAGAATGACGGGAGTCACAACTAAGTCTCCGCACTTCGAAGGGGATCATCGTGCGCAGAACGTCACTCGCCGGCCTGGCCGTGCTGGCCGCGCTGGCCGCGTCCGGCAGCACCGTCGCCGTCGCCTCCGCGGCCGCCGCGGGTTGCCGGGTCGACTACACCGTGGCTAGCCGGTGGGACAGCGGATTCACCGCCGACGTGCGGATCACCAATCTCGGTGACCCGGTCAGCGGCTGGCGGCTGGTCTTCCCGTTCACCCACGGGGAGACCGTCGGCTCGGCGTGGAATGCCACGGTGACCCAGAGCGGGAGCCAGGTGACCGCGGTCAACGCCGGCTACAACTCCGCCATCGCCACCGGCGGCCAGGTCAGCTTCGGCTTCCAGGGCGCTGGCGTCCCGGCGCAGCCCTCGTCGTTCAGCCTCAACGGCACCGCCTGCACCGGCGCGACCACGCCCACCTCGCCCGTCCCGACCGCCACGCCGACCGCAACCCCGACGCCCACTCCGTCCACGCCCACCAGTGGCTGGGCGCCGCCGAGCAACCTGGTCGGCCCGCTCGACGAGGTCTGGCGGCACCAGGAGAGCACCTACGCCAACCTGTACGGCTTCCGGAACTACGGCTGGGACCAGGTGATGGCCAACCGCGGCTACCTGAACTACTGCGTCCGGTGGGACTCGGCCGCCACGGTCACCGCCGCCCAGCGCGACGCCGTTCACGCCGCCCTCAAGCGCCAGGTGAAGAAGTGGATGGACGTGATGGCGGGCCACAACGGCTGGCCGTACGCCGAGGTGCCGGTCAATATCGTGGGCTGGGCGGTGCGCGACCGGGCCCAGTTGCAGTGGACGGACAGCTCGGTGGACATCTACGTCAACAACATCCGGGAGAACGCGCCCCAGTGCTCGGAACCCTGCGGCCGCTTCTTCAACCAGTCCGGCACGTACCCGAACTGCCCGGGCGGCGTCGCGCACCACTACGACCAGTCACTCTGGCTGACCGCCGGCTTCCAGGGCGGCGCCGGCGGCGACTGGGGCCAGCGCATCGGCAGCGAGTACTTCCTCGGCGCGCTGGGCCAGGACGACATCCACATCCTGCTGCACGAGATCGGCCACACCTTCGGCCTGGACGACTTCTACGACTGGAGCCCGGACGTGGGCGGCTTCCTGATGAAGGCGGGCAGCGCCACCCGGATCACCGACTTCGACCTCTGGATG
Source organism: Actinoplanes sp. NPDC049599 (assembly GCF_044465625.1). Taxonomy (NCBI): domain Bacteria; kingdom Bacillati; phylum Actinomycetota; class Actinomycetes; order Micromonosporales; family Micromonosporaceae; genus Actinoplanes; species Actinoplanes sp. NPDC049599. The sequence goes on along the minus strand of NZ_JBITLX010000010.1, from coordinate 151,672 downwards.
CTCCGCGACTGGTGGCGCCACCTGAAGTCCCGCTACGGCTACTGAGCTCCGCTATCGTCTGACGGTGCCGACCCGCCGCCTCGTCCCCTGGCTGCTGGTCGCCATGACACTCACGGTCGTCGGCACCGACGGGACCGCCCGCGAGGCCCCGGCCGCGGCGCCGGTCCCGTCGGCCGCCGTCGCGCCACCCACCGCGATGGACGCCCTCGCCGGCCCGGCCGGGCCGGCCGACCTGGAGGTCATGACCTTCAACCTCCGGTACGCCGCCGACCGCACCCCGGGATCGTGGGCACAGCGACGCCCGGCGATGCGCGCCGTGCTGACCACCGAACGGCCGGACCTGATCGGCACGCAGGAGGGCCTCGCCGCCCAGCTGGCCGACATCCGAGCCGACCTGGGCACCGGCTACGACTACCTCGGCGCCGGCCGCGACGGCCGCGACCGGGGCGAACACATGGCGATCTTCTACGCCAAGGCCCGGCTGGCGCCGCAGCAGTCCGGCAACTTCTGGCTCTCCGAGACCCCGGAGGTGCCGGGCTCCATCAGCTGGGCCGCCAACCACACCCGCATGGTCACCTGGGCGCTGTTCGCCGACCTCACGACCGGCCGGCGCTTCTACGCGGTCAACACCCACCTGGACAACGTGAGCGAGAACGCCCGCCGCCACGCCGCCCAGCTCATCCGGGAGCGGCTGGCGGGGTTCGAGCCGCTGCCGGTCGTGCTGACCGGCGACTTCAACACCCCGGCACGGTCGAGCAGCAGGGTCTACCACCTCCTCGTCGACGAGGCCGGCTTCCGCGACACCTGGACCGCCGCGGCCCGGCGCGGCCCCGCGTACGCGACGATCCACAACTACGGGCCCCTGATCCCCGGCGGCGAGCGCGACGACTGGATCCTCACCACGCCGGGCGTCACCGCGCTGGCGACCCTGATGAACACGTACCGCCTCGGGACCCAGCACCCGAGCGACCACCTGCCGGTCCAGGCCCGGCTACGCCTGCCGCGCGACGGATGCTTCCGCGGCGGCCTTGTCCACGCCCAGGCCGGCGAGGACGCCCGTGCCGTCCTCCAGTTCGAGCAGTGCTAGCAGGATGTGTTCCGTTCCCACGTAGTTGTGGTTCATCCGCAGGGCTTCCCGGAACGTCAGCTCCAGCGCCTTCTTGGCGTGCGCGTCGAACGGGATGAGCGCCGGCACCGAGTCCGCCCCCGCCGGCAGTGTCGCGGTGGCGGTCTGCCGGACGGCGTCGAGCGACACCCCCTGCGCGACGATCGTCCGGGCGCCCAGGCCGGTCGGGTCCGCCACCAGGCCCAGGACCAGGTGGGCCACGCCGATCTGGGCGTTGCCCCGGGCGCGGGCCTCCTCCTGCGCCGTCACGACGACCTTTCTGGCCCGGTCCGTGAAGCGGCTGAAGCCCTGGCTGGCGTCCAGGTCCGGCGCCTCGCCCTTGGCCACGAAGCGCTTCTGGGCCGCCTGTTTGGTGACGCCCATGCTGCGGCCGATCTCCGTCCAGGAGGCGCCGGAGCGACGGGCCTGGTCGACGAAGTGGCCGATCAGGTGGTCGGCCACCTCGCCGAGGTGGTCGGCGGCCAGGACCGCGTCGGTGAGCTGGTCGAGGGCGTCGGGGCGGTTCTTCTTGATGGCCTCGATGAGGTCGTCGAGCCGGACCGAGGCGGTGGCGGGTTCGTTTGTCGTCATGCGTCAACCATAGGTTGACGCGCCGGGCTTCGTCAACTCCAGGTTGACGATGCCCGGCCGGGTGTCATCCGCGGCGCCACTGCTGGGCGGCGGTTCCGTTGCAGGCGTAGAGCGACAGCCGCGCCCCGTTGGCCGCGTCCCAGTTGTAGTTGTCCAGGCACATGTTGCCCGCGATGTTGCGCAGCGAGAACCAGCCGCTGCCCCGGTCCTGGACCGTCCACTGTTGCGCCGTCGAGCCGTTGCACGGGTACAGGCCCACGTCGGCGTTCGAGGCGGTGTTGTGGTTCAGGTTGTCCAGGCAGGTGCCGGTGTTGCGGTTGCGGATCTCGTAGCCGGTCGCGCCCTTGTAGGTGAACTCGAACTCCTGGGCCGTGTTGCCGCTGCAGTCGTAGAGCCGGACCAGCGCCCCCGGCGTGGTGCTGAACTCGTAGTTGTCGACGCAGCGGTTGCTGTGCCGGCCGCGGATGCCGGGGACGGACACGGTGCTCGGGATCGGCTGGCCCAGGAACGGGTCGCCGTTCTCCTGCCAGTACAGCTGCTGCACCCGGGTGTGCCGGTTCGGGTCGGTGAGCGCGTCCGGCGTCGGGGTGGCGTAGTCGCGGGCGTGGTAGACGAGCAGGTCGGTGGTGTTGTCCTCGGCCACCGTGAAGCTGCCGTGGCCGGGGCCGTACACGCCGTTGGCGGTCTGGAAGACCGGGTTGGCGCGCTTGGACCAGGACGCCGGGTTCGTCAGGTCCGCGGTGTCGCTCGCGGACAGCAGGCCGAGCTTGTACCGGGAGTCCGTCGCGGACGCCGAGTACGCGATGAACACCTTGCCGTTCCTGATCAGCGGCGACGGGCCCTCGACCACGCCCGCGACGCCCTCCATCTCCCAGGAGTACGTGGGCCGGGCGATCTCCGCCACCGTGCCGGTGATGCCGGTCGCGCCGTTCATCCGGGCGATGTACATGTGGCTGTTGTAGCTGGTGTTCGGGCTGTCCTGGGCCCACACGAAGTACCGCACGCCGCGGTTGACGAACGACGCCGGGTCCAGCTGGAACGACTCCCAGCCGGTGGTGAACCGCTGCGGCGCGCTCCACGCGCAGGTCGTCGGGTTCGCGCAGGTGTTGCGGATCCAGTACAGCCGCTGGTCGAACCGCGCCGTGCCGGGCGAGGCCGAGAAGTACATGTACCAGGCGCCGTCGTAGTAGCGGATGTCCGGCGCCCAGATCCAGCCGCTGAGCGCCCCGCTCGACGGCGCCGTGAACGCGTTGACCGTGGCGGCGGAGCCCAGGCCCTGCACCGTGGTCGCCCGGCGCAGCTCGACCCGCTTGTAGTCCGGCACCGAGGCCGTCATGTAGTAGTAGCCGTCGGTGTGCTTGTAGATGGCAGTGTCGGCGCGCTGGCTGACCACCGGATTGCGCATCACGACGAACTGCGCGGCGGCGGGCGGTGCGGACACGGCCAGCAGGGCGGCGGCCAGGCCGAGGGCGATCACGGTACGGCGGAATCTGCTCATGCGATGCTCCACTGCTGCGCGTTGTTGTTGTTACAGGTCCACTGCCGCACCTCGGCCCCGGGCGCGGTGCCGAAGTTGTAGTTGTCGAGGCAGAGCCCGCTGTGCCGGTTGACCAGCACGGACCAGCCGCCGCTGAGCGCGGTCACCCGCCACTGCTGGACGGCCAGGCCGTTGCACGTCCACTGCTGCACCGGCGCGCCGGCGGCTGTGCCCCAGTCCTTGTTGTCCAGGCAGAGCCCGCGCTGCCGGTTCGTGATCGTGGAATAGCCGCCACCGGCGTCGGTCAGGTACCAGTCCTGGTCGGCGGCCGAACCGCACGTCCACTGCCGGACCTCGGTGCCCAGGCAGAGACCGCTGTGCCGGTTGCGGATCTCTCTGCTCGCCGGCGTGCTCTCGCCCGACGGCGCGGCCAGGACGGTGGACGTCGAGACGGGCACGCCGAGGTTCGGGGTCCCGTCGGCGTTCCAGGAGATCTTCTGCACCCGGGTCGACCGGGTGGTGCCGCAGCCCTGGCTCGCCGAGGAGTTCGCGTGGTACGCGATCCATGTCTCGGTGCCGTCCGGCGAGGAGAAGAACGAGTGGTGCCCGGGCCCGAAGACGCCGGCCGCGTCGTTGCGCTGGAAGATCGGGTTGGCGAACTTCGACCAGGAACCGGCGCTGAGCGGGTCGCCGCCGCGGAACTCCAGCATGCCGAGCTTGTAGTTCGGCCCGTTGCAGTGGCTCGCCGAGTAGGTCAGGAAGGTCCGCCCGTTGCGCTGCAGGGCGAACGACCCCTCGTTGACCGCGCCGTCCTGCCGTTCCCAGGCCAGCGTCGGCGCGGAGATCCGCGAGCCGAACGCCCCGGCGGTGTACGGGTTTGTCATCGGCGCGATGAACAACGACTGCAGGTTGTCCACCGGCGAGAATGCGGAGAACGTCAGGTAGAGCGCGTTGTTGATCCGGATCGGCGCCGCGTCGATCGCCCAGCCGTTGTTCGGCATGAGATTCAGGATCCCGCGCACGGTGTAGGGCCCGAGCGGGTCGGTGCCCACGCTCTCCGCGACGTGGGTACGCCGGGCCGCGCCGAAGCCCTCCACCGAGTAGTACAGGTACCAGCGGCTGCCGATCAGCTCGAGGTGCGGCGCCCACATGGTGTTCCCGCCGGTCCGCACCACCACCTGCTCCGCCGCGCTGCGCAGCCCGGCGATCGTGGCCGAGCGGCGCATGACCACATCGGACGACCAGGTCGTGGCTACGTAGTAGTAGAAGCCGTTGTGGTGCACCAGCGTCGGGTCACCGCTGTTCGGCGGGTTGACCACCGGGTTGGTGAACGACGGGCCGGCCGCCGCGGCGGGAGCCGGCGGACCGGCGAGGCCCACGGCCACCGCCACCACCCCGGCGACCAGGGCCGACACCGCTCTTCGCCATCTGCTGACCGCCACGGGCACTCCTCAACGCCGGAGCCGTTGTTAACGGTCACACTTTCGCCAGTTGTTTCATGGATGTCAATAGGTTGTTGCGGTCCGGAGGCGTGCGACGACAGAGACGACAGAGGGGCGTGACCGTCGACCGGCCACGCCCCACCCCGTTTCCGCCGGCGGCCTACAACGTCGCGAAGGCTCCGCAGGAGCTGTTGCCGCCCCAGACCGCCGTGGTCACCGCGAGCCCGGCGGCGAGCAGGGCGCCCGTCACACCGACGGTCGCGGCACGCTTGAGGTTGCGCACGTCATCTCCTCCAGATCTTGCCAGCGGGGACCGGCTCACCATCACATCCCGGCCTTGCCATCGGCTTGCCACGATCAGCGGGCGGCCAGCTCCAGCTCGGGCGCGTCGCCGATGACGGCGTCCTGCAGCCGGCGCAGCTGCGGGCCGGGCTCCAGGCCCAGCTCGGCGAGCAGCGTCCGGCGCACCTTGCGGTAGGCGTCCAGCGCGTCGGCGCGCCGCCCGCACCGGTAGAGCGCCAGCACGAGCTGCCCGTGCACCGGCTCGCGCAGCGGATGGTCGGCGGCCAGCCGGTACAGCTCGGGCACCAGCTCGGCGTGCCGGCCGGCGTCCAGGTCGGCGTCGATCCGCGCGCTGATCGCCGCGAACCGGGACTCCTCCAGGTCGTCGCAGAGCTGCTCGCGCACCGGGCCGACGGCGGTGTCGGCCAGCGCCGGGCCGTGCCACAGGTCGAGGGCCGTGCTGAGCCGCTCGGACCGCAGCCGCGGGGTCTCGATCCTCCGGGCCTGGCGGACCAGCGAGCGGAACCGGTGCAGGTCGACCGCCTCCGGCCGGACCCGCAGCGCGTACCCGGAGCCCCGCACCTCCAGGCGCGTGTGCCCGCAGTCCGGGGCGGCCGAGCGCAGCGCGGCGCGGATCCGGGACATCAGGCACTGCAGCGAGGTGCGGACCGCCGTCGGCGGCGCCTGTCCCCAGAGCAGGTCGACGAGGCGGTCGAAGGAGACGACCCGGGAAGGCTCCAGCACCAGCACGGACAGCGCCAGGCGTTCCTTGCGACGGTTCAGCTTGACCGTCTCTCCATGGGCGGTGCGGATCTGCACCGGTCCCAGCAGTCGAATGTCCATGTCGTCCAGCGGCCTCGATCCGATCGGCGGGCAGCCACCGGGACGGCGCCCGGCCGCGGCTGTGCCCGCCACGCTAGGGAGAGCCGATTACCGGACGCTTACCCGGTCAGCCGACCGGCGTCGCGGCGCGCAGCAGATCCGTCACGCCGGCCGCAGGCAACGGCCGCGCGAAGAGCCAGCCCTGGCCGGTGTCGCAGCCGAGCGCGCGCAGCCGGTCGGCCTGGAAGCGGGTCTCGATCGCCTCCGCCGTCACGCTGATGCCGATGGCGTGCGCCAGCCGGATGATCGTCTCCACGATCTGCTCGTCGACCGAGTCGCCGCCCGGCGTCCGCAGCCCGTCGACGAACGGCCCGGCCAGCTTGAGCGTGTGCACCGGCAGCCGGCGCAGGTAGGCGAAGTTCGAGTAGCCGGTGCCGAAGTCGTCGATCGCGATCCGGATGCCCCGCTCCGCCAGGCTGGACAGCGCCTGCAGCGGCCCGTGGGTGTCCATGATCGCGCTCTCGGTCAGCTCCAGCACCAGCAGGCCCGGGTCGAGCCCGGTGCGGGTCAGGATGCTGTCGACCTCGGCCGGCAGCGTCGGCTCGTGCGCCTGCGAGACCGTGATGTTGACGCTGACCGACAGGCGCAGGTCGGGGAACTGCTGCGCCCATCCGGCGGCCTGGGCGCACGCCTCCTCCAGGACCCAGCGACCGAGCGGCAGGATGATGCCGGTCTCCTCGGCGAGCTCGATGAACGCGTCCGGGGTCAGCACGCCGAGCACCGGGTGCTGCCAGCGCAGCAGCGCCTCGACGCCGGTCACCCGCTGGTCGGCCAGGGCCACCAGCGGCTGGTAGACCAGCGAGAACTCACGGCGGTCCAGCGCGTCGGGCAGGGCGGCGGCCAGCTCGTAGCGGGCCGCCTGCCGGGCGTTGCGGTCGGCGTCGTACATCACGAAGCGGCCGCGGCCCTCCGACTTCGCCACGTACAGGGTCAGGTCGGCGGCCTTCATGAGCTCGGCCGCGCTGATCGCGTGCACGCCGCTCTCCACCACGCCGATGCTGGCCGACAGCCGCATCCGGTGCTGGCCGACCTGGTACGGCTCGGCGAGCGCGGTGAGCGTCTTCTCGGCCAGCGCGGTCAGCTCGTCGGGCCCGCTGGAGTGCTCGACCAGCACCACGAACTCGTCGCCGCCCATCCGGCCCGCGACCTCCCGGAAGCCGGCGGCGCACTCGCGCAGCCGCTGGGCGACGGCCACCAGCAGCTCGTCGCCGACCTGGTGCCCCAGGGTGTCGTTGACCCGTTTGAACCCGTCCAGGTCGAGATAACACAGCCCGACCCGGTCCTCCGGGCCGGCGGTGCCGAAGATCCGGGCGAGGTGGTCGCCGACCATCGTGCGGTTCGGCAGGCCGGTCAGCGGGTCGTGGGTGGCCTGGTGCTCCAGCCGCTGCTTGAGCCGGCGCCGGTCGGTGATGTCCTGCACCATCGCGATGGTGAACTCCGGGTTGCCCCGCTCGTCGCGGATCAGCGACACCGTCAGGTCGGTCCAGACCACCGCCATGTCCTTGCGGTAGTAGGCCTTCTCCATCCGTACGTGATCATGCTTGCCGCCGATCAGCGCCTCGTACATCTTCCACATGTCCGGCGGATCCTCGGGATGGGTGAGCTGCGGCACCAGCAGGCCGCACATCTCCTCCGGGGTGTATCCCATCAGGTCGGCGAACGCCTGGTTGACCCGCACGATGCGGCCGTCCATCGTGCTCACGCCGATGCCGATCGCGGCGCCGTTGAAGATCGCCCGCAGCCGCTCCTCGCTCGCACGCAGCGCCCGTTCGGCGGCGGCGTGCGCGTTGAGCACGGCCCGGCCGAGCAGCTCCTGCTCGGCCATGGTGGCCGCGCGGATCGCCGCGGCGTACCCGGCGGCCACCGCGGACTGGATCTCGATCACCCGGTGCGGCCGGGCCGCGGCCGGGCCCGCCGCGGCCGGCAGGTCCGTGCCGATCAGCGTGATGGTGGCGGCGAGCACGGCGGGCTCGGTCAGGTGCGCCTCGACCAGCGCGGATCCCACCTCTCCGACCGCCCGCGGGTCCATGGTCCCGGCCCGGAACGCCTCGGCCAGCCGGTCGGTCAGCCGCCGGAGCAGGGCGTCGAGGTCGCCGAGATCCATCGGCACGAACCCCTCGTGCGCGACGCGCCGACGCCAGTCCGCGGCGAAACCGGCAAGCCCGGCCGCGCCACGATCGCCCTGCGAACCCATCCGATGCTCAGTCTTTCCTGCCGACGCCGGCGTACGCGCCGACCTGTTCCGGGTGCTCGTCCACCGGATCCTGCGGCTCCGGGCGCCACTGCGGTATGAACACCAGGCCGGGCTCGACCAGAGAGAACCCGTCGAAGTAGGCGGCGATCCCGGCCCGCGTGCGCAGCACGATCTCGGTCGCCGTGCGCGACGAGAGCCGCTGGGCCTCGATCACCTCGGGCGGCTGCCCGTCCGCGGTGGCGTGCGACACCAGCAGGTAGCTGCCCGGCGCCATCGCCTCCCGCAGGGACGCCACGATCTCGGCGGGCCGGTCGCCGTCCGGCACGAAGTGCAGCACGCCGGCGAGCAGCACGGCCACCGGCCGGGAGAAGTCGATCAGAGCGAGCTTCTCCGACTCGGCGAGCACCCGCTCCACGTCCCGGACGTCGGCGCAGATCACCCCGGCCCGGTCGACGCCGGCCAGGATCGCCCGGCTGTGCTCGACCGCGACCGGATCGATGTCGACGTAGACGACGGTCGCGTCGGGCGCGGCCTCCAGCGCGATCTCGTGCACGTTGCCGGCGGTCGGGATGCCCGAGCCGATGTCGAGGAACTGCCGGATACCCTCCCCGACCAGGTAGCGCACCGCGCGGCGCAGGAAGACCCGGTTGGACCGCATGGTCTCGCCGATGTTCGGGGTCATCGCGGCGATCTGCTCGGCCAGCGCCCGGTCGACGGCGAAGTTGTGCGCCCCGCCGAGGAAGTAGTCGTAGACCCGCGCGGCGCTGGGCCGGTTGACGTCGATGCCGGCTGGTACCCAGTCGGACGGTCCGGTCACGGTGGAGCCTCCCCTGTTCAAGACCACAACTGTCTATCGTCCCGGCTGGCGGATGGCAACTGGTTCGGCGTCCAGAACAATGTCCACCGTGGTTACCCGGTCGGCGCGGTTTTCCACCGCAAAGGACAATGGCGACGGGAGTTGCCGGATCCCGGCAACCCGGGCCGGGTGATCCCGGCCGGATCCCGACCTGGATTCCGGACCGGCCGGTCGCCACGATGAGGGCATGACAAGCGACCTTGCCGTGCTGGCCGAGGACTTGACCAAGTTCTACGGCCCGCACCGCGGCGTCGAGGGCCTGCACCTCGAGGTCGGCGCCGGTGAGGTCATGGGTTTCCTCGGTCCCAACGGCGCCGGCAAGACCACCACCATCCGGCTGCTGCTGGACTTCCTGCGGCCCAGCCGGGGCCGGGTCACGGTGCTGGGCCTGGACCCGCGCCGGGACAAGGCCGCGCTGCACCGGCAGCTCGGCTACCTGCCCGGGGACCTGACCTTCCCCGGCCGGGACACCGCCGACGAGCTGCTGCGTTTCTTCGGCGACGCGCGCGGCGGGGTGGCCCGGGCCCGGGTGACCGAGCTGGCCGGGCGCTTCGAGGTGGACCTGTCCCGGCCGGTCCGGGCGATGAGCCGGGGCAACCGGCAGAAGGTCGGGCTGATCCAGGCCTTCATGCACGAGCCCGCCCTGCTGATCCTGGACGAGCCGACCAGCGGCCTGGACCCGCTCATGCAGCAGGAGTTCCTGGCCCTGGTGCGGGAGGCGCGGGCGGCCGGCCAGACCGTCTTCATGTCCTCGCACGTGCTCGCCGAGGTGCAGCAGGTCGCCGACCGGGTGGCGATCGTGCGGGACGGCCGGCTGGCCGCCGTGGAGCGGGTCGAGTCGCTCGGCCGGCGCGCCGTCCGGGCCGTGGAGATCCACTTCCACGATCCGGTCGACCCGGGCGAGTTCGCCGCGCTGCCCGGGGTCGGCGACGTGGTCGTCACCGGGCCGGTGCTCAAGTGCACCGTCGACGGCCGCCTCGACCCGCTGATCAAGGCGGCGGCCCGGCACGAGGTCATCGACCTGCTCTCGGCCGAGCCCGACCTGGAAGAGACGTTCCTGTCGTTCTACTACCACTCCGAAGGAGCGGACGATGCCTCCCGCGCTCGTGCGTAAGACCTGGCGCGACGACCGCCGGGCCCTGGCCGGCTGGGCCGTCGGCATCGCCGCGTTCACCACGATCTACACGTCGTTCTATCCGCGGTTCCGGGGTGTGGCGGAGCTGAAGCAGGCGGCGCTGCCCAAGGGCATGCTCGACTTCCTCGGCATCGCCGACATGCTCTCGCCGGCCGGCTACCTGCAGGCGACGATCTTCAGCCTGCTCGGGCCGCTGCTGGTGCTCACCTGCGCGGTCACGCTGATCGCCCGCACCATCGCCCGGCCCGAGGAGGACGGCGGCATGGAGCTGCTGCTCACCATCCCGGTGTCGCGGTCCGCGTTCGCCGGTCAGCGGCTCGCCGCCACCGGCGCCGCCGTCCTGGTGATCGCGGCGATCCCGTGGGTCCTCCTCATGATCATCGTGCCCGCGATCGGGTTCGACCTGCCGCTGTCGCACGTGGCCGCGGCCGGTGCGGGGCTGGTCGCGCTGGCGTGCTGCTTCGCCGGGATCGCGTTCCTGGTCGGCGCGGCGACCGGCCGGCGCGGCACCGTCTCGGCGGTCACCGGCGTGCTGGCCGTCGCGACCTACCTGGCCAACGCGGTCAGCGACCTGGCCGGCGGGCTGAGCTGGCTGCGCTGGCTGTCGCCGTTCCACTACTACATCGGCACGGATCCGCTCACCACCGGCTGGCATCCCGGCGCCCTGCTCACGCTCGTGACCGTCGGCGTGCTCACCACGCTCGCCGGGGTCGTCCTGTTCGACCGCCGCGACGTCGGCGTCTGACATCCGCCCGGCGACCCCCGCTCGCCGCCCGGCGGGCACCTCTGGAGGAACGGCGCGATGAGTGACGACAGCCGGCTCGCCGACGCGTGGGCGGAGCTGCTGCACGGCCCGGCCGACGGCCGGGCGCTGCGGCAGGCTGCCCGGCTCGGCGCGCAGGCCGCCGACAGCGGCAGGCAGATGCGCGAGCTCGTCGACGGCGTCCTGGGCGCGGCCACGGCGCACTGGAAGACGGTGGTGCCGGCGGACTCCGCCGGTGCGGTGCAGGCACACGCCCAGGCCCTGCTGGAGACCACCCGCTCGCTGCTGGCGGCGGCCATCGACGGGTACGCCGGGCAGACCCGCGCGGAGCTGGACCGCCACGACCACGACCGGGCCACCTTCATCAACGACCTGCTCACCGGCCGCGCCGACCCGGGCCGGCTGGCCGAGCGCGCCCACCGCTACGGCATCCGGCTGTCCGCCACCCACACCGTCCTGGTCGCCCGCGCGGCCGGCCTGACCCCGGAGATCGTGCACCGGGTCGACGCCGCCCTCGCCGCCCGGTTCGGCGAGGGCAACACCCTCACCACGCTGCGCAACAACGACCTGGTCTGCATCAGCGCCGGCGGGCTCCGCGGGATCAGCGCCGAGCTGGCCCACCTGCTGCTGGCCGACCTCGGCGCCGGCCGCTGGCAGATCGCCACCGGCCGCACCCTGCCCGGCATGCAGGGCCTGGCCACCTCGCTGGACGAGGCCCACAACACCCTCGACCACGCCGCCCGGCTGGGCTTCACCGCGCCCGTGCTCAACGCCGCCGACCTGCTCGTCTTCCCGGTCCTGCTGCGCGACCGGGACGCCATCACCGACCTGGTCGGCGCCGTCCTCGGTCCGCTGCGGACCGCCCGTGGCGGGGCCCGCCCCTACCTCGACACCCTGGCGGTGCTCTTCGACAACCAGGGCAACTACACCGCCACCGCCCGGCAGATGCACCTGTCCGTGCGCGCGGTCACTTACCGCCTGGACCGCATCCGCGCCCTCACCGGCTACCACCCGGGTGAACCCACCCAGCGCTTCACCCTGCACGCGGCCGTCCTCGGCGCCCGGCTGCTGGGGTGGCCCGATGGGTGACGCGGCGATGTTCCGGGGGCCGATCGTCGCGGCCCAGGCGTACGATGCACCACGGAGTGCCGGGAGGCGACCATCCGCCCCCACTCCCCATTCCCTGTCCGGTCACGCGGTACGGGCCTCTCGCCGCCGCTCTCCGGTATCACCGAGCCCTGTCCCACCGTCCCTCCACAGAGGAGCTGACATGACCACGTCGACCGCGGCGATCTCCATCACCGCTCTGCACAAGTCGTTCGGCAGCGCGAAGGCCCTGGACGGGCTGGATCTGAGCGTGGCGGCCGGGGAGGTGCACGGCTTCCTGGGCCCCAACGGCAGCGGGAAGACCACCACCATCCGGGTGCTGCTCGGCCTGCTCCACCCCGACGCCGGCAGCGTCCGGATGCTGGGCGGCGACCCCTGGCACGACGCGGTCGCGCTGCACCGCCGGATCGCGTACGTGCCCGGCGACGTCACGCTCTGGCCGTCCATCACCGGCGGCGAGGTCATCGACCTGCTCGGCCGGATGCGCGGCGGGCTGGACCGGCGCCGCCGCGACGAGCTGCTGGAACGCTTCGATCTTGATCCGCGGAAGAAGGCCCGGACCTACTCCAAGGGCAACCGGCAGAAGGTCGCGCTGATCGCCGGGCTCGCCTCGGACGCCGAGCTGCTGCTGCTGGACGAGCCCACCTCGGGGCTGGACCCGCTGATGGAGTCGGTGTTCCAGCAGTGCATCCACGAGCTCAAGGAGCAGGGCCGCACGGTGCTGCTGTCCAGCCACATCCTGGCCGAGATCGAGGCGCTGTGCGACCGGGTGAGCATCATCCGGCTGGGCCGCACCGTCGAGTCCGGCACGCTGGCCGACCTGCGGCACCTGACCCGCACGTCCATCGCGGTGGAGACCAGCCGGCCGCTGACCGGCCTCGACACGCTGCCCGGCGTGCACGACGTCGTGGTCGACGACCACCACGCCCGGTTCGACGTCGACACCGCCCAGCTCGACACCGTGGTGCGCCGGCTCGCCCCGCTGGGGGTCCGCAGCCTCACCAGCACCCCGCCCACCCTGGAGGAGCTGTTCCTGCGCCACTACGGCGACGAGCGGACGGCCGGCGAGAAGGTGTCGTCGTGACCGGCACGCTGGGCCTGTTGCGGTTCATGCTCCGCCGGGAACGGTTCGGCCTGCCGTGGTGGCTGGCGGGGGCGACGCTGCTGATCCTGGTGCAGTCGGTGCAGAGCCAGAACCTGTACGGCACACCCGAGGCCCTGGAACGGCTGCGCCGGACGATCGGCGGCAACACCGCGGTGATCGCGATGAGCGGGCCGCCCACGCTGCTGCAGTCGATCGGCGGGGAGGTCGTCTTCGAGATCTTCGCGTTCGCGTCGATCGTGGTCGCGCTGATGAGCATGTTCCTGGTCGGCCGGCACACCCGCGCCGACGAGGAGACCGGGCGGGCCGAGCTGGTCCGCTCGGCCCGGGTGGGCCGGCACGCCCCGCTCGCGGCGGCGCTGCTGCTGGCCGGCCTGGCCGACGTCGCCGCCGGGGTGCTGCTGTTCGCCGCGGCGGCCGGCACCGACCTGCCGATCGGCGGCTCGGTGCTGTTCGGCGCGGCGATGACCGCCGTGGGCCTGCTGTTCGCCGCGCTCACCGCGGTCGCGGCCCAGGTCTTCGAGAACACCCGGGCGGTGTACGGCGCCGTCGCGCTCACCCTCGGCGCCTCGTACGTGCTGCGCGGGGCCGGTGACGTCGGCAGCGGCGCGCTGTCCTGGGCCTCACCGATCGGCTGGGGCCAGCGCACGTTCCCGTACGCCGGGGACCGCTGGTGGCCGCTGCTGTTCCCGCTGGCGGGGGCCGTGCTGCTGGTGACGGCCGCGGCCGCCCTGCTGCGCCGCCGGGACTTCGGCGCCGGCCTGGTGGCGCCCCGTCCCGGCCGGGCCACCGCGGCGCCGGCGCTGCGGAACGCGTACGCGCTGGCCTGGCGCCTGCAGCGGGGCAGCCTGATCGGGTGGACGGTGGGGCTCGTGCTGCTCGGCGTCGCGTACGGGTCGATGGGCGACACCATCGAGCAGTACGTACGGGACAACCCGGAGATCGCCGCGTTCCTCACCGGGGGCGCCGCGGACATCGTGGACGCGTACCTGGCGCTGAGCGCCGGCCTGGCCGCGCTGATCGTGGCGGCGTACGGCGTGTCCAGCGCCCTGCGGATCCGCGCCGAGGAGACCAGCGGCCTCGCCGAACCGGTGCTGGCCACCGCGACCAGCCGGCTCGCCTGGCTGGCCGGTCAGCTGAGCGTGCCGCTGGTCGGCAGCGCCGTGGCGCTGGTCGGCTATGGTCTCGCCGTGGGGGCCGCGTACGGCCTGACGGTCTCCGACTCCGGCCAGGTGCTCCGGATGGCCGGGGTGGCGCTGACCTACCTGCCCGCGGTGTGGCTGATCATCGCCGTGGTGGTGCTGGCCTTCGGCTGGCTGCCGCGGCCGGCCGCCGCGCTGAGCTGGATCATCGTCGGCTACTGCGCGGTCGTCACGCTCTTCGCCGACTCGTTCGACCTGCCCGGCTGGGTGCAGCGGGCGTCGCCGTTCAAGCACACCCCGCAGGTGCCGCTGGCCGACCTGGCGCTCACGCCGCTGATCGTGCTTCTCCTGCTGGCGGCTGCGGTCGCGGGCACCGGCTACGCGGGGCTGCGCCGGCGCGACGTCGGCTACTGAGCCGGGTACGGCCGGGGCGTTTCCCGTTCGGGCAGGGAACGCGCCCCGGCCGGTGCCCGTTCCGGCCGCTCCCGGCGCCCGGCGCCGGTCGTAGGGTGGCAGGATCGCGGCCCGCGACCTCGTCACCGTGCGAAGAAGTGATGCCCATGCGGACGTATTCGGCCGAGCAGATCTACGGCTTCGCGCTCAGTGCCGGGTTCGCGCCCGACGCGGCGGCCACCATGACCGCGATCGCCCTCGCCGAGTCCGGCGGCAACCCCGGCGCGCGCAACTCCTCCGGCGAGGACTCCCGGGGGCTGTGGCAGATCAACGCGGCGGCGCATCCCGACCTGGCGCGCCGGTACGACCTGTACGACCCGGTGCACAACGCCCGGGCCGCCTTCGAGGTCTCCGGCGGCGGGGCCGACGTCTCGCCGTGGACCGTCACCCACCACGGGGCCTCGGCCCGCTACCTGCAGTTCCGCGACGAGGCCCAGGACGCCGCGGTCGCGGCCGGCCAGCCGCCCGGCCTGGGCGTGTGGACCGGCACCGCCGGGTACGGCCACCCGCTCGCCCCCGGCGGCGGCAGCGGCGGCGGCGCACCCGCCCTGCTGCAGTCCGCGACCGGTGACAACGCGGCGCTGGACCGCTTCCTCGAGGTCGCCCGCGACCAGATCGGCGACCGGTACGTCTTCGGCGCCGAGGTGGACCTCGCCGACGCCGACCCGGAGGTCTTCGACTGCTCGGAGTTCACCCAGTGGGCGGCCGGCCAGGCCGGCGTGGAGCTGCCCGACGGGGCCACCCAGCAGTATCTGCACCTGAAGAAGCTCGGCGTGCTGGTGCCGGTCGAGGAGGCCAAGAACACTCCCGGCGCCCTGCTCTTCTCCTTCGACCGGGAGCCACGCCTCGGCGACGGGCGCACCCCGGGCGCGCACGTCGCGATCAGCCTCGGCGACGGCGCCACCGTGGAGGCCCGCAACTCCCGCGACGGCGTCGGCCAGTTCACCTCCGGTGACCGGTTCCAGTACGCCGCGGTGATCCCGGGCATCTCCGACGGCGAGGCCACCGTCCCGCCGGCCACCCTGCCGCCGGTCGAGCCGCAGCCCCTGCTGGGCGGCGCGGACACCGACCAGGACGGGCTGAGCGACGCGTACGAGCAGCAGGCCGGCTTCGACGCGGCCAACCGGGACACCGACCGGGACAACCTGCCCGACGGCTACGAGGCGGTGGTGCTGCGGACCAACCCGATGCTGGCCGACAGCGACGCCGACGGGCTCTCCGACGCGTTCGAGATCCCCAGCGGGCTGGACCCGAACTCGCCGGACACCGACCGCGACGGCCACCTCGACGGCAGCTTCGCGGCCGAGTGGCAGGACGACGACCGGGACGGGCTGGACAACCGGCTGGAACAGGTCACCGGGTTCGACCCCACCCGGGCCGACAGCGACAACGACGGCATCGCCGACAAGCTCGAGCTGCAGAGCGGTGCGGACCCGGCGGGCGACCAGCCGGCCCACCCGCTCGGGGCGGCGCACCCGCTGGGTCCGGCCGACCCGCTGGGCACCGACCCGTACGACAGCCCGGTCAGCTGAGGCCGGAGGGCGGCGCCGGATGCACGTGGAGATCGCGGTGCCGCACGTGCCGGCCGACCTCGCCCCCGGCACCCGCACGACCGTGCCGGTCGAGCTGCACAACCCGTCCGGCGCGGCGGTCAGCGTGCGGTTGTCCGTGGCGCGCGGCCGGGTCGGCGACTGGGCGGCCGTCGAGCCGGCGACCGCCGACCTGGCCCCCGGCGGGCACACGACCGTCGAGGTGATCTTCGAGCCGCCGGCCGGGACCGCGGCGGACGCCGCCCTGCTCCCGTTCACCGTGCGGGCGGCCGACGCCGCCGACGACGCCCGGATCGGGTCGGCGACCGGGCTGGTGCGGCTGTCCGGGCCGAACGACCTCACCGCCACGCTGGGCGCCGAGGTGGGCACGGCGGTGGTCGGCCGGTACGCGCTCTGGGTGCAGAACCGCGGGACGGCGGCGGTCAGCCTGGGGCTGGCGGTGCGGCTGGAGCCGGGCGCCGGGCGGGCCACGGTGGAGCCGGCCGTCGTGGAGGTCGCGCCGGGCGGCACCGCGACCGCCCGGGTCACCACGCATCCGCGGCGGCGGCTGGCCGGCGGCCCCACCAGCTACGGGGTCGTGGTGGCGGGTCGCGACCTCTCCGGCGGTGGTGACGGCCGGCAGGTGCTGACGGTACGGGCGGACGGCGCGGCTCCCGCCCGTACGGGTGCCGCCGTGGCGCTGGCTGTGCTGGCCGTGCTGGTGGTCGCCGGGGCCCTGGTCGCCTGGCTCGCCCCGGACCGGTTGCCGTTCCGCGACCGGGAGGCCACCCCGCCGGCCGGCACCGCACCCGCCGGCCCGGGGGCGGTACGGCGGCCGTACGTGATGGTCGACTCCCGCCCGCAGCTGGCCCCCGCGGACCGGGCCGCCGCCGAGGCCACCCTGGCCCAGCTGACCGCCGTCGGCCTGCCGGTCCGGCTGGTCGACAGCAAGACCTCCGACGAGATCGCCGACGGGACCAACGGGTTCTGGGTGGTGCTGCACGACGGCTTCGCCACCGCCGAGGAGGCCGACGCCTTCTGTGCCCGGTTCCGGGGCGTGACGCCGCAGTGCGAGGTCGTCCGCTGACCGGCGGCGCCGTGCCCGATCGGGCAGCGGACTGCCCCGGAAGGTGGCACGTCCGGCCATCCTCGGCCGCCCGGCGCCGGCCGTAGCGTGGAGGGCACGCTTCGGGAGGGACTCGTGGAGTACGGCCTGGGTGTCGACCTCGGAACCACCTTCACCGCGGCCGCGGTGCGGGTGCAGGACCGCCTGGAGATCGTCCAGCTCGGCTCCCAGCGGCCGGAGATCCCGTCGGTGGTCTTCGTCAAGGCCGACGGTGAGATGCTGATCGGCGACGCCGCCGACTGGCGCGGCGACGCCGAGCCTGACCGGCTGGTCCGCGAGTTCAAGCGCCGGATGGGCGACCCGGTGCCGATCATGGTGGCCGGCTCGCCGTACTCGGCGCACATGCTGACCGCGCGGCTGCTCCGGCACGTCGTCGACACCGTGACCCGGATGCGGGAGGGGCCGCCGCGCCGCATCACCATCGCGCACCCGGCCAACTGGACGCGGTTCAAGCGGGACTTCCTGAGCCAGGCCGCGCACCTCGCCGAGCTGGACGACGTCACGTTCCGCACCGAGCCGGAGGCGGCGGCCCTGCAGTACGCGGCCGCCGAGCGGCTCGCGGCCGGCGAGACCCTGGCCGTCTACGACCTCGGCGGCGGCACCTTCGACGCCGCGGTGCTGCGCCGCACCGCCACCGGCTTCGAGCTGCTCGGCGAGCCGGAGGGCATCGAGCACCTGGGCGGCGGCGACTTCGACGAGGCCGTGCTCGACCACGTGACGACCATCCTCGGTCCCGCCTTCGCGGCACTGGACTTCGACGACGACGACGTGGTGGTGGGCCTGGCCCGGCTGCGCCGGGACTGCGTGCGGGCCAAGGAGAACCTGTCCGCGGACACCGAGACCACGGTCCAGGTGGCGCTGCCGGGGCTGCACCAGCGGGTCCGGCTCAACCGCTCGGAGTTCGAGGCCGGGATCGGTCCCCCGCTGGAGCAGACGGTGGCGGCGATGCGCCGCGCGCTGCGCTCGGCCGGGGTCGCCCCGGCGGAGCTGCGCTGCATCCTGCTGGCCGGCGGCACCTCCCGGATCCCGCTGGTGGGGCAGCTGCTGGCGGCGGCGTTCGACCGGCCGCTGGTGCTGGACGCGCACCCGGAGCACAGCGTCGCGCTGGGCGCCGCGCTGGCCACCGGCCCGGGCCCCGCGCCCGGGGCCGCACCCGCGCGGGGCGCCGTGACGGCGGTGGGCACCGCGGCGGTGCCGGTCGTCGCCCCCGTCCCGGCCCGGCCCCGCGGACGGTGGCGGGAGTCGGTGCGGGCGGCCGCCGGGCGGACCTGGTCCACGCTGGCCACCCGGCACGGCCGGCTCGTGGCGGGCGCCGGCGGCGTGACGGCCGCCGCGGTGGTCGCGGCCCTGCTCTGGTGGCCGAACGCCGACGCCGACGACTCCCCGCCGCCGGTCCCGTCCCCGTCCCCGTCCGCGCCGGCCGGCCCGGTGCAGCTCTTCGCGGCCGCGGTGCAGGGCCCGGTCGGCACGGCCGCCGCGATCGACGCCGAGCGGGTGTACGTCACCACCGGCCGGACGGTCCGGGCGGTCCGCCGCGCCGACGGCAGACCGGCCTGGCCGGAGCCGTTCACCGCGCCGGCCGAGATCACCGCGGCGCCCCAGCTGGCCGGCGACACCCTCTACGTGCCCGGCAGCGACCAGCGCCTCTACGCCCTCGACACCGCCGACGGCACCCGGCGCGACCGGATCAGCACCGGCGCCCGCGATCCGGGCCCGCCCAGCGTCGCCGGTGACGCCGTCTACTTCGGCACCTCCGGCGGCTCGGTCCGCAAGCTGCGCGCCGCCGACCTGCGCGAGCAGTGGCGGTTCCAGACCGGCAACGCGGTCTCCCAGCCGCCCGCGGTCGCGGCCGGCCTGGTGGTCGCGAGCAGCGGCGACGGTTCCGTGTACGCCTTCGACGACGACACCGGCAATCGGCGGTGGAGCGTCGAGGTGGCGCCCTCGTCCGCCCCGGTCATCGCCGGCGGCCGGGTCTTCGTCGGCAGCGACGACCAGCACCTGCACGCCCTCGACGCGGACAGCGGCGAGACCGCCTGGACCTTCAGGACCGGCGCCCCGGTGGAGTCCACCCCGACCGTGGACGGCGCGCTGGTGCACCTCGGCGGGCGGGACGGCACCGTCTACGCGGTCGACGCGGCGACCGGCGTCGAACGCTGGCGGTTCGCCGGTGCGGCGGGCGAGGAGTTCGGCTCCCCGGTGGTCACCGCGGGCGTCAGCTACGTCGCCGCCACCAGCGGCCGGCTGTACGCGCTGGACGCCGCGACCGGGCGCCCGCGCTGGACGTACGACCTCAAGGGTGAGCCGGCACCGCCGCGCCTGGCCGATGGCGTGCTCTACATCGGCACGGCCGCCGAGGTCGTGTACGCCCTCCGGGTGGGTCCGGCGGTCCCCGGCCTGCCGTCCGTGGCGCCGTCCCGGTCGGCGGTCGCCCCGCCGAGCCCGGCCCGGTTGCCGCAGCCGACCCCGCGCCCGCCCACCACCGAGCCAGGCCGCCCGCCCACCAGCCCGACGAAGAAGCCCACCAGGACCTCCCGGCCGCCGAAGACCACCAAGCCGACGACCGCCACGACCCCCACCACGCCGCCGACCACGGATGTCCCCGACCCGACGGTCACGCCGGACGGTCCCGGCGACGGCGGCTGACCGGCCCTACCCGGCCCGCGGCGCCTGCAGGCCGGCCAGGATGCCCTCGCAGGTGCGCACCGTCGCCCGCGCCGCCGCGCGCATCTCGTGCACCGACATCGGGTGCTCGGCGATCCGCCGCCAGCGCCGAAGCGCCTGCCCGGCCTCCGCGAGCAGCACCTCCGGCGGCGCGTCCGGCGGCTGGCCGAGCCGGACCGCGGGCTCCGCGCCGGAGCCGCCCAGCAGCCGTTCCATCTCCGCCAGCCGGTCCGGCGCCCCGGGCAGCCGGCCGGAGCTCAGCAGGTGCAGCAGCCGGATCTCGACGAACTCGTGCGCGCTGGCCCGGATCTCCTCGGCCCGGGCGGCCAGGTCGCCGCCCGCGTCGTAGCGGTGGGTGCGCAGCAGGTCGTCCAGGGCGGCCAGCGCGGAGCGGGCCTTGAGCACCTCGCGGCGGCCGAGGAACTGCGCGGCGAGGACCTCCTGGAGCCGGTCCAGGCCGCTGCGGACGGTCAGTTCCCGGGCCAGCGCGTCGGCGCTGCGCACCGTGCCGTCGCGGATCAGCTGGACCCCGAGCCGGACGCCGAACAGGCCCAGCCGGTCGAGCACCCGCTCGCGCTCGGGCTCGGCCGCGGCCGGCCCCGGGCGGGACGCGACGAACCGATCGGCGGTCAGCAGCACCGCGACGAGGTCCGCGGCCGGCGCCCCGGCGAGCGCCCGGAGCGTGCGGAACTCCTCCTCGCGCAGCGTGGCGCCGGCCGCGCCGAGCAGCCCGGCCACCGGCACGACGATCGGGCACAACCGGCGCAGCCGCTCGTCGGCCTGGTAGCGGGCGGCCACGGTGCCGGCGGTGGCCATCGCGTCCAGCCGGCAGCCGCCGATCTCGTCGGCCCGGGACAGCACGCCGACGGCGTTGATCGGGGAGCCGCGGGCCAGGTCGTCGCCGCGGAACGCCTCCAGGAAGCGGATGTCGGTGCTGTGCATGTGGCGCAGCAGGTAGACGACGGCGTCGGCCTGGGCCCGGTGCTCGTCGTCGGCGCCGAGGTGGGCCAGGGTCCGCACCGACACCTCGGCGGAGATGGAGGCCAGGCCGGGGGTGTCGATCAGGGTGTGCTCGCGCAGCCGCCGGCTGGGCAGCTCGACGTCGAGCCGGTCCACCCGGTCGGCCGGATGCCCGAGGTCCACCCGGATCGCCCCGGACTCCCGCCGGAACGGCCGCTGCTCGGCCGGCCCGCCGCTGAGGTGCACGACCACCCGGTACGCCGGCCCGTCCCGGTACCAGGTGACGATCTTGGTGCACTCCCCCGCGTCGGTGGGCGCGAGCTCCTCGCCGACCATCGCGTTGAGCAGCGTCGACTTGCCGGCCTTGACCTTGCCGGCGATCGCCACCCGCAGCGGCTCGTCCAGCCGGCGCAGGGCCGCGCTGACCACCGCGCGGGCGTCCGGCTCGCCGATGTCGCGGCCGGCCAGCAGGAGCAGCTCGCGGACCCGTTCCAGCAGCTGCCGCGTCATGATCCGCCGCCGGATCGGGTCAGGCTCCGGCCCACCCGGTCGAGGTCCTGCGCGCGGCTGTCCAGTTCCCGGGCCCGGCCGGCCCGTTCCGCCGCGGGCAGGTCGCCGGCCTGCCGGACCGCCACCAGGGCCTGGGCCGAGGACCGCTGCGCCGCCATCGCCCGGGACGCGAACTCGTCGCGAAGGTAGCGCTGCGCCCGGCGGACGGCGTCACGGGAGTCGTTGCCGACCACGAAGCCCACCTCGTCGACGTAGCGCCGCAGCTCCTGGCGGGCCAGCTGGCGGCGCTGCTCCAGCTGGCGGCCGCGTTCGATCTTCAGCAGCCGGTGGCCGACGACGAGGCCGGCGACCGCGCCGACCGGGCCGAGGAACGCCATCTCCAGCAGCGTGCCGACCGCGTGCGCGACCACGACACCACCCACGGCGAGCCGGGCCGCGGTGAACATCCCCAGCCAGCGGCCGGCCGACCGGTCCTCGCGCAGCCGCGGGCCGTCGACCGCGGACAGGGCGCCTTCCAGGGCGGGCAGGTCCAGGTCGAGGGCGCCGTACTCGTGGTCGAAGTGCTCGGCGACGTCGCGGGCGAGCTCGTCGGCGCGGGCGACCAGCGCGTACAGGTTGTCGACGGCGACCGCGGTCGCCTCCTTGGCCGCCCAGGCCTCGAAGTCGGGCCAGGTGTCCTTGGGGTCGCCCAGCTCCAGCAGCGCCTCGCCGCGCCGCAGCATGGACCGCAGCCGTTCCCGCAGGTCCTGGTCCACATTTGTGCCGAGGTCCTGGATGCCGTCGTTGAGGGCGGTCTGCCAGGAGGCCGCGGGGCCGGCCAGGCGCGCGCTGCGGCGGACCTGCTCGGCCAGCCGGTCGGCGAGCTCCGCGGACGCCTCCGGGTGGTGCGCGGCGGTGCGCTCGACGGCGACCTGGTTGCGCAGTTCGCCGAGGACGAACGCGACGTCGCGGTGGGTCGCGGCCACGGTGGCGGACTCGGCGCCGGCGACCACCTCCGCGGCCAGGATCCGCAGCAGCGCGGGGAAGCCGGACTCCTCGTTCAGGGCGTCGTCGCCGGTGCGGCCGGCGTGCAGCCGCAGGAACGACGAGACCGCCACGATGCGCGGCGACAGCCCGGCCCGGGCCAGGTGGGCGCGGTTGAGCTCGGCGATCCGGCGCCAGTGCCCGTGCAGGTCGGTCTTGGTCATGACGCACACGACCGCCGGGCAGCCCGCGACGGTACGCCGCAGGAAGTCCAGCTCCGGCTCGGTCAGCTCCTGCGCGGCGTCGGTGACGAACAGGGCCGCGCGGGCCAGCGGCAGCACGCCCAGGGTCAGGTTGCCGTGCGCCGAGTCCAGGCCGCCGACGCCGGGGGTGTCGACGAAGCTCATCCCGCCGCGCAGCAGCCGGCGGTCGAGCCGGACCTCCACGGTGCGGACCGGCCGGCCGTCGTGGCCGCCGGCGACGACCTCGCGCAGCCGGTCGAAGGGCACCGCGATCCGGGCCGGGTTCTCCCCCTCGGCACCCACGAACGCGGCGGCCGAGGGCGGCGTCCCGTACCGCACGACGGTCGGCACGGCGGTGACGACGTCGGCGTCGACCGGGCACACGTCGGTGCGCAGCAGCGCGTTGATCAGCGTGCTCTTGCCCTGCTTGAACTCGCCGACCACGGCGATCGGCACGTCCTCGCCGGTCAGCCGGGCGCTGATCCGGTCCAGCCGGGCCACCAGGTCGCTGCGGCGCGCCTGCTCGGCCATCCGGCGCACCTCGCCCAGATCGGCCAGCGAGCGCGCCACCGCCGCACTCTGTGTCACGCCGGCCTCCCTCAGTGACGCCCTACCCAGAACTCTCCGTCACCACCGAGGGGGTGTAAACCCGCTTCCGGGGTCGCCGCCCGCGGGGTCCGCCGATCAGGCACCCGCGTTCCGGCCTTTCGGGCAGCAGTTCCGGGACGTTGAGTGCACGTTTACTGCACGCGGAGTCGTCAACCGCATCCTGGTCGGGCTGTTCGCATCGGCGTCGATCTTGGAGGCCTGACATGACGCGCATCCCGGTCTACCTGGACGCCGGCGACCCGATCTGCCGGGCCGGGCTGGCCAGCCAGCTGCGACCGCGGCCCGAGGTGCTGGTGCTCGACGACCCGGAACGCGAGCGGGCCGAGGTCGGCGTGGTCGTCACCGACACCATCGGCGAGGAGGCGATGCGGGCCCTGCGCACGATGCGGTGCGCCGGCATCCACCGGCTGATCGTGGTGGCCGGCCAGATCGACGACACCGATCTGGTGTCGCTCATGGAGGTCGGTGTGGCCGGGTTCGTGCGCCGCGCCGACGCGACCGCCGACCGCCTGGTGACGGTGATCCGGTCGGCGGCGGCCGGCGAGGGCTCGGTGCCGCCGGACCTGCTGGGCCGGCTGCTCGCCCAGGTCGGCAAGCTCCAGCAGCAGGTGCTGGGGCCGCGCGGGCTGACCTTCTCCGGGCTGTCCGACCGCGAGGTGAAGGTGCTCAAGCTGGTCGCCGAGGGCCTGGACACCTCGGAGATCGCCACCTCGCTGTCCTACTCGGAGCGGACGATCAAGAACGTGCTGCACGAGGTGACCAGCCGGCTGCAGCTGCGCAACCGGTCGCACGCCGTGGCGTACGCGCTGCGCAACGGCCTGATCTGACGGGCGTGGACGGTGATTCACGAGGTCGACGAGGCGCTGCGCCGCCTGGTCAAGGAACAGGCGCTGGACGACCCGGACGTGGAGATCGCCTTCGAGGCGCCGACCAAGGACTGGGCGGCCCGGCGCAACGCGCCGACGGTCAACCTCTACCTGTACGACATCCGCGAGGACCTGCGCCGCCGGCAACGCGGCCTGATCAACGAGTACGGCAGCGACGGCACCGTGGCGAACCGGCACATGCCGCCCCGGCACATCAAGCTGTCCTACCTGATCACGGCCTGGACCCAGCGGCCGGAGGACGAGCACCGGCTGCTGTCCAAGCTGCTGCTGCACATCCTGGCGCACGAGGCCGTGCCGACGGACCTGCTCAGCGGCTCGCTGGCCGAGCTGGGGCTGCCGGTGCCGATGACGATCGCGCTGCCGCCGCCGGAGGACCGGGCGTTCGCCGACGTGTGGACCGCGCTCGGCGGCGAGCTCAAGCCCTCGCTGGACGTGGTGGTCTGCGCGCCGGTCGACGCCGGGCGGCGTTTCCCGGCCGGCAAGCCGGCGACCGAGGGCGTCCGGATCACCCTCGGCGACGACGTGCCGCTGGCGCATCACGTGATCCCCGCCGACGAGCCGGGCGAGCAGCCCCGGGTGAGCATCCGCCGCGTCGTGGAGCCCCGGACGTGAGTCGCGAAGGCCCGGACGTGACCAGCCCGCTGGCGGCCGTGCTGGACGGGCTGGCCGCGCTCGAGCGCCGGATCCGGGCCGCGGTCGCCGACCGGCGCAACGGCGACCCGAACCCGGACGACCCGTTCCGCGGGCTGTACCTCTCCGACGAGGTGATCGAGGCGCTGCTGGACGAGCCGCGGATGCCGTTCGCCGCGGCCACCGGCGGGACCCGGCTCGGCGCGCTCGCCCGGGCCGCCCGCCTCACGCCGCTGGACGAGGAGCTGCTGCTGGTGGCCCTCGCGCCGGACGTCGACGGCCGCTTCGAGCAGTTCTACGGCTACCTCAACGACGACGTGACGAAGCGGCGGGCGACCGTGAGCCTGGCCCTGCGGCTGTGCGGGGTCGCCGAGGCGTCCGCGAGCGGGCGGGCCCGGCTGGACGCGGCGGCGCCGCTGGTCCGGTGCTGCCTGCTCACCGTGGACCAGCCGGACCGGCCGCTGCTGTCGCGCACGTTGCGCGTGCCGGACCGGGTGGCGGCCCACCTGCTCGGCGACGACCGGCCCGACCCGGCGCTCACCGAGGTGCTGGCCCGCCCGGACCTCACCGGCATGCCGACGCCGCCGGGCGCCGACCGGCTGGCCCGGGCCGCCGCGGCCGGCGCCGACCTGATCTACCTGCGGGAGCAGCCCGGCGCCAGCGGGCTCGCCACCGGCCTGGCCGGCCTGGCCCTGCTCGACCGGCCGGTGCTGGGCGTGGACGCCGTCCGGCTCACCGCCGCCGCCGAGCGGGCCGAGCTGGCCCGCGCGCTGGTCCGCGAGGCGATCCTCACCGGCGCCGGGCTGGTGCTCGGCCCGATCGGCACCGACGGGCCGGGGCCCTGGCTGGACGCGCTCGCCGAGGTGCCCGCGGTGGTGCTGTTCGGCGCCACCGGCTGGGACCCGTCGTGGAGCCGGCGGTCGGCCCTGCTGCTCGACGCCGCGCCGATGGCCGCCGGACAGCGGGCGGCGCTGTGGCGGGCGGCCCTCGACAAGCGGCCGGCGGTCGCCGCCGACGCGGCGGCGGCCACCGCACACTTCGTGCTGGACCCGGTGCAGGTGCGCCGGGCGGCCGACGCGGCGGCGCTGGACGCGCTCTCCGACGGTGGCACGATCGGCGCGGCCCACCTGCGGCGCGGGGCACGCAGCCAGAACGCGGCCGGGCTGGAGCGGCTGGCCCGCCGGGTGCAGCCCAGCGTTGCCTGGCCGGACCTGGTGCTGCCGCCGGCGGTGCTCGGCCAGCTGCGGGAGTTCGCGGCCCGGGCCCGGCACCGGCACCTGGTGCTCGACGAGTGGCGGATGCGGCCGGGCGGCGGCCGGGGCCGGGGCATCACCGGGCTGTTCGCCGGCGACTCGGGCACCGGCAAGACCATGTCCGCCGAGGTGATCGCGGCCGAGCTGGGCCTGGACCTCTACACGGTGAACCTGGCGACCGTGGTGGACAAGTACGTCGGCGAGACCGAGAAGAACCTCGAACGGATCTTCGCCGAGGCCGCCGGCGTCAACGGGGTGCTGCTGTTCGACGAGGCGGACGCCATCTTCGGCAAGCGCTCCGAGGTCCGCGACGCCCACGACCGGTACGCCAACATCGAGAGCGCGTACCTGCTGCAGCGGATGGAGACCTTCGACGGGCTGGCGATCCTGGCGACGAACCTGCGGGCCAACCTGGACGAGGCGTTCACCCGGCGGCTGGACACCGTGGTGGACTTCCCCACCCCGGACGAGGAGCTGCGCCGGACGCTCTGGGACCGGTGCCTGGGCGGCCTGCTGCCCCGCGACGCCGACGTCGACCTCGGCTTCCTGGCGTCGGCGTTCGAGCTGTCCGGCGGCCACATCCGGTCGGCGGTGGTGACCGCCGCGTACCGCGCCGCCGACGGCAACCGGGCGGTCACCATGGCCGACGTGGTCGCGGCGGTGGCCCGCGAATACCGCAAGCTGGGCCGGCTGTGCCTGGAACGGGAGTTCGGCCCGTACCTGACGCTTGCCCGATAGGGCAGCGGCTCTGCACTCGTGGCGGTGCCCGCGATGCTTCCCCGGGCGGCCGGGCGGCGTGATCCTGGAGCTGTCCGGAAGGGGGCGGTCATGCGCGCGCACGACCACGACAGCTACACCGATGCCGGCCTGCGGCCCCGGGGCGACCGGGCGGACCCGGCCCGCGAGGACCTGACCTACCAGGCGGCGGCGACCGGCCGGCCGGAGACGCTGGGCGCGGCCGGGCTGCTGGATCTGCAGCGCACGGTCGGCAACGCCGGGGTGGGCGCGATGCTCGAGGAGTCGCCGGTGCACGGTGTGGTCGGCGCCGGCGGCGGCGCTCCCCTGGACGCCGACACCCGCGCCGACATGGAGAGCCGGCTCGGCCACGACTTCGGCGACGTCCGGGTGCACACCGACCAGGCCGCGCACGACTCGGCGAAGGCGATGAACGCGCAGGCGTACACGGTCGGGTCGAGCGTGGTGTTCCAGCGCGACCGGTACGACCCGGCGTCGGCCGACGGCAAGCTCATGCTCGCCCACGAGCTGACCCACGTGGTGCAGCAGCGCCACGGGCCGGTGGACGGCACCGACGCCGGCGGCGGGGTGCGGGTGAGCGACCCGTCCGACCGCTTCGAGCGCGCCGCGGTGGCCAACGCCGAACGGGCCATGGCCCAGCCCGCGACGGCCCAGCGCACGGCGGAGCAGCACAGCCCGGCGGCCGGCGGCACGACGGCCGTGCAGCGCGACGCGGCGCCGCCGGAGGAGGAGGAAGCCTCCGCGCAGACCTTCGTCCAGCGCCAGGAGGAGGAGCCGGCCTCGTGACCGGTGCCCGATGGGGCACCGGCGACTGCCTGCACGGGGGCATGGTCCGCCCTGCCGGTCCGGGCGCGCCCGGGACACCGTGGTCCGTGAACTGCGTGGCGGGAGTTGACCATGGCAATCATCTGCGCTCAATGCGGGCACCGGAATCCGGACGGCGCGCGCTTCTGCACCAACCGCGACTGCGGGGCCTTCCTGGCCTGGACCGACCCGAACGCCGGACCGCCGGGCTGGTCGCCGCCCCCGGAGCCGTCCCAGCCGCCGCCCCGGCAGGGTGACGCCACGCGCTGGGGAGCGAGCGTGGACGGCTACAGCGACGTCGCCGCCAGCATCGTGCTGACCGACACGACGCTCGCGGTCATGCCCGGCGAGACCGTGAGCACCACGGTCTCGGTGCACAACGGCGGCGGCCAGGTCGAGCAGTTCGCCCTGACGGTGCTGGGGCCGACGGCCGAGTGGGCCGAGATCGAGCCGGCCGTGCTCGCGGTCTATCCCGACGCCCGCGCCGAAGCCGTGATCCGCTGGTCGCCACCGCGGCAGGCGTCGACCGCGGCGGGCCGGGCCCCGCTGACCGTACGGGCCTCGTCGATCCTGCACCGGGGCCTGCAGGTGCACGCCACCGGCGTGCTGGACGTCAGCGAGTTCCGGGCGCTGACGGCCACCCTGACGCCGCAGACCACCTCCGGCCGCTGGCGCACCAGCCACCGCATCCAGCTCACCAACGAGGGCAACGTCGTCGAGCCGGTCCAGCTCAAGGCGAGCGACCCGGCCGGGCGGATCAGGTTCTCGCTGCCCGCCGGCGAACTGCCGGTCCCGCCCGGATCGCAAAGCGTCGACATGTCGGTGCGCCCGCCGATGCGCTTCTTCGGCCGGCCGGCCAGTCAGCCGTTCCAGGTGCTGGCCACGCCCCGCCCGCCGGTGGCCCCGGTGCGCCTCGACGGCACCCGCGAGATCGTGCCGCTGATCGCCGGCTGGATCCCCAAGGTGGCCACCGGCCTGCTGGCGCTGGGTATCGCGGCGGCCGCCATCCTGATCCTGGCCGACCCGTTCGACCTGAAGGACGCCTCGGGTGACCAGGCCAAGGATCCCCCGGCCGGCGCGTCGGTGGGGGCGGTGCCGAAGGGCGGGGCCAGTGCCGGACAGCCGCCGCCGGGAGGCGGCTCCAAGACCGCCCAGCCGTCGTCGGCGCCGCCCAGCTCGGCGGCCGCGGCGGAGAACAACACGCCGTGGGCCGTCGTCGACGGGGCGGGCACCCTGGTGTCCGCCAGCGGCGCCACCAAGGTCACGCCGCTGGGCACCGGGCGGTTCGAGGTGCTCTTCGGCAGCCCGGTCGACAACTGCGTCTTCCTGGGCACGGTGGCGGCGTCCGGCGGTCAGCCCGTACCGGAGAACGGCCTGGTCTCCACCGCGACCGGCAGCAACCGCAACAGCGTGCTGGTGCAGACCCGCAACCTCGACGGTGCGGCCGCCGCCCACCCGTTCCACCTGCAGGTCCGCTGCGTGGTCGGCGACTCGGTGGTGGTCGCCGGCGGCGAGAAGGTCCGCGGCACCGACGACCCGCGGGTCACCCGCACCGGGGACGGGCTGTACGAGGTCCGCTTCGGACGCCGCACCCGGGACTGCTCGATCGTCGCCGCCATCGGCGACCCGGCCGGCCAGGACCCGCCGGCCGGGCTGGTCAACGTCGGCGCCGGGCAGCAGAACCCGGCGGCCATCCTGGTCGGCACCAAGGGCGGCAACGGGGCGCCCACCGATCTGCCGTTCCATCTGCAGACCCGGTGCTCGGGCCTGTTCGCCGTGGTGACCGCCGACGGCCGGACGCCCAGTGAGTCCCGGCTGCGAGACCTGCGCCGCGGCGACCCGGGCCAGTGGGAAGTCGTGTTCGACCGGGACGTGTCGAAGTGCTCCTACGCCGCCACGCTCGGGGACGCCGACGGCAGTCCCGCCGACCTCGGCGGGGCGGTGTACGCCGCGAGCGGGCCCGAGCCGACCACCGTGCAGGTACAGACCCGCAAGCTCGACCCGGCCGCCGGGGCGCTCGCGCTCGCCGACGCCGCGTTCCACCTCCAGGTGGTGTGCTGACGGGCCTGCCCCAACGGGCACCGCGAGTGCACTCACGTGCGGCCCGACGGCCATGCCGCCCCGCCGCGGACCACGACACGATCGAAGGAACCAGCCCAGACCTGGAGGAGCCATGCCCACCTACCTGTCCCCTGGCGTGTACGTCGAGGAGGTCAGCTCCGGCTCGCGGCCGATCGAAGGGGTCGGTACGGCCGTGGCCGGCTTCATCGGGTTCGCGTCGCAGGGGCCGTTCAACACGCCCACGCTCGTCACCAACTGGAGCCAGTACACCGAGCAGTTCGGCGACTTCGTCGAGGGCTGCTACCTCGCCCACGCGGTGTACGGCTACTTCCTCAACGGCGGCGGCAACTGCTACGTCGTCCGGCTCGGCGGCGCCCGCGACCAGGGCAACGGCAAGTCCGATGTGCCGCAGGCGATGCTCGGGCCGTACCGGGTGGTCGCCAAGGAGACCCGGGCGGGCCGGTCGTCGGCCGAGCTGACCGTCGAGGTGACCGAGCTGCCGCCGCCGGCCGAGGGTGAGCCGCCGCCCCCCGACGACCGGTTCAACCTGGTCGTCAAGCGGGGCGGCCGGGTGGCCGAGACGTTCGACGGCGTGACGGTCAAGCGCGGCAAGGAGAACGTGGTGACCGCGGTCCGCGAACGGTCCAAGCTCATCACGCTGGAGGAGCCGTCGTCCGCGCCGGACACCGTGACCGCCCTGCCGAAGGGCACGGTCGCCCTGCGGGAGTCGCCCGCGGCGCCCGCCACGCCACGCCAGATGGCCACCGAGGACTACGTCGGCGACGCGGGCGAACGTACCGGGGTCGGCGGCCTGGAGGCGATCGACGAGATCACCATGGTGTCGGCGCCGGACCTGATGGGCGCGTACCACCGCGGGATCATCGATCTGGAGTCGGTCAAGGCGGTCCAGCTGGCGATGATCGCCCACTGTGAGCAGATGGGCGACCGGATGGCCGTGCTCGACCCGCCGCCCTCGTTGTCCGCGCAGCAGATGCGCGAGTGGCGCACCGACCTGGCCGGCTACGACACCGCGTACGGCGCGCTGTACTACCCCTGGGTCAAGGTCTTCGACCCGGCCACCGGCACCAACGTCTTCGTCCCGCCCAGCGGCCACGTGGCCGGCGTGTGGGCCCGCAACGACAGCACCCGCGGCGTGCACAAGGCGCCCGCGAACGAGGTCATCCGCGGCGCCATCGCGCTGGAGACCCACCTGACCCGCGGCGAGCAGGAGCTGCTGAACCCGAACGGGGTCAACTGCATCCGCGCGTTCCCGGGCCGCGGGGTGCGGATCTGGGGCGCCCGGACGCTGTCCAGCGACCCGGAGTGGCGCTACCTCAACGTCCGGCGGCTGTTCAACTTCCTCGAGGAGTCGATCCTCAACGGCACCCAGTGGGTCGTGTTCGAGCCCAACGACGACGCGCTGTGGGCCAAGGTCCGCCGCACCATCAGCGCGTTCCTGGTGCTGCAGTGGAACAGCGGCGCGCTGTTCGGCCTGACCCCGACGGAGGCCTTCTTCGTCAAGTGCGACCGGGAGACCAACCCGGCCGAGAGCATCGACGCCGGTCAGGTCATCTGCGAGATCGGCGTCGCGCCGGTGAAGCCGGCCGAGTTCGTCATCTTCCGCCTGGCCCAGATGTCCGGCGGCAACAGCCTGGTCAGCGAGTAGTCGCAGAGGAGGAGACCCAGCCATGGACGAACTCGACAAGGCGGTAGGCCATGCGTTCGGCCTCGAGGTCGACGGCGTCGTCATCAAGCAGATCAACGAGGTCAGCGGTCTGAAGATGGAACAGGACGTCATCGAGCTCAAGCAGAACACCAGCGACGGCAAGTACGTCATCAAGAAGCTGCCCGGCCGGCCCAAGGCGGGCGAGGTGACCCTGACCCGCGGCCTCACCGGCGACAACAGCTTCGAGAAGTGGGTGCAGGCGGCCCAGTTCGGCAAGATGGCGGACGCGCGCAAGGGCGGCGCGATCATCGTGTACGACTACGAGGGCGCGGCGATCAAGCGGTACAAGCTGACCAACGCGTGGCCCAAGAGCCTGGAGATCGGCGCGCTCAAGGCCGGCGACACCAGCGTGCTGACCGAGAAGATCGTCATCACGTACGAGCGCATGGAAGTCGAGTAGCCATGCGGCGCACGATCGCCACCCTGGAACAGGCGGAGTCCCGGCCCGAGGAGCCGGCGGCGCGCCCGGAGCCGCTGCGCACCGAGTTCGCGTTCGAGCTGCCCCGCGGCTACGTCGACGGCTCCGGGGCGGTGCACCGGTCGGGGTCGATGCGGCTGGCCACCGCCCGCGACGAGCTGGTGCCGCTGCGCGACGACCGGGTCCGGGAGAACCCGGCCTACCTGACCGTGGTGCTGCTGGCCCGGGTGATCACCCGGATCGGCCCGGTCACCGACGTGCACGCGGGCATCGTGGAACAGCTCTTCGCCGGCGACCTGGCCTTCCTGCAGGACCTCTACCGGCGGATCAACAGCGAGGGGCACGCCCGCGCGGCGGTCGCGTGCCCGGAGTGCCACCACCGCTTCGCGATCGACCTCGCGGGTGGGCGCCTGGGGGAATCCTGACGTACGCGGCCGGCCGCCTCTACGAGGAGGTCGCGTACGTCGCGTACCACTTCCACTGGCCGCTGGACGACATTCTCGACCTGGAGCACGCCGAACGCCGCCGCTTCGTCGGCGAGATAGCCAAGCTCAACACACGGATCAGCGAGGGAGGGTGAGCAGATGTGGCCCTGGCGGCGGACCGCCGAGCGCGCGGTGGCCGACCCGCCTCCGGTCGTCGTGGCGCGGCGGCGGGAGTGGGCGGACCTGCCGCCGGTGCAGCGTGTCATCGGCGAGCACCCGCTGATCGACCCGCCGGGCCGGTTCGCCGGTGTGCTGGCGTCGTGGCAGAGCCCGGAGTTCCTGGCGCCGCTGGGCCACGTGGTGACACCCGACGAGCCGTCCGGGGTGGTGGAGGCGGTCGCGGTCACGCCGGCACCGGCGCTGCCGGTCGCGGCGAAGAAGCAGGACAGGGGCGGCGCGGCGGCGCGGTTGAGCGCGTTCGTCCAGCGGTGGGCCACGGACCCGGCTCCGGCCGAACCGACGCCGAGGGTCGCCGATCCGCCGCCGGCGGTGATGGACGAGCAGATGCCGCCGGTGGACGGCACGCTGCCGCCGATGGACGGCGCGCTGCCGGAAATGGGCGAGCCTCTGCCGGGAGCGGGCGAGCCTCTGCCGGCGGTGGATGAGCTCTTGCCGGCCGCGGCGATGGACGAGCCGATGCCGGTCGCGGTCGACCCGGCGCCCGTCGTCGAAGTCGGCGGGGCGGAACCGGTGCGTCCGGTGCGCGGTCCGTCCATCGTGGACTCACCGGCGCAGCCGGTCCGTGGCGTGGCGTCCTCGTCGGCGCCGCTGCGGGTCCAGCGCACGGTGCAGCCGTCACCGGTGTCGGTCCAGCGCGCTGCGGACTCACCGCCTGTGGCCCAGCATTCGATCGACTTGCCGCCTGCGGTCCAGCGCGCAGCCGATCCACCGCCTGCGATCCAGCACCCGATCGACTTGCCGCCCGCGGTCCAGCGCGCAGCCGATCCACCGCCTGCGATCCAACACCCGATCGACTTGCCGCCCGCGGTCCAGCGCGCAGCCGATCCACCGCCTGCGATCCAACACCCGATCGATTTGCCGACTGCGGTCCAGCGCTCGATTGATCCGATGCCTGCGGTCCAGCACGCGGCCGACACACCGCCTGCGGCCCGGCAATCGATCGACTTGCCGACTGCGGTCCAGCGCTCGATTGACCCGCCACCGGTTCGGCGCGTCGCCGCCCCGACTCCTTCGGTCCAGCGCGCGATCGGCCCTCCCCCGGTCCGGCACGCCGCAGAGCCGCCGTCGGTCCAGCACGCGATCAACACACCGCCGACGGTCCAGCACGCGATCGACACGCCGCTGTCGGTCCAGCGCACGCCAGACACGCCGCCGTCTGTCCGGCGCGCGGCCGATCCGCCGCTGCCTGTCCGGCACGCCCTCGACCCAGCGCCGCCGGTGCAACACGCCGCGGACCCGCCACCAACGACCAAGGAGGCTGTCGAGCCGACGCCGACGGCCCAGCGAGCGGTCGAGCCGCCGCCGGCCGAACACGGCGCGGACCCGCCGCCACCGGCCCGGCACCAGGTCGAGCCGACGCCGACGGTCCAGCGAGCGGTCGAACCGGCCCCGCACGCCGTGGAGATGCCGCCGATAGTGCACCGCGGCCTGCGGCCACCATCGCTGGTCCAGCGCGCGGCCGACACCCCGGCGCCCGCTCCGCTCCCCGTGCGTCACGAGCGGTCGGCCGTGCAGCTCAGCATCCTCGGGGACGCGCCGGCACCGCGACGGCTGGGCCTCGGCGCGCCGATCGTGCCACCGACCGCCGCTCCGGCCCCGCCGGCCCTGCCGACCCGCGCGGCAATACCGTCCACCCCCGATGCCCCGTCCGTGCATCACGGAGAGGTGCGGAGCGCACCCGACGCATCGCCGGTCAGGACCGATCCCGCACCTACCGGCGGCTCCACCGACGCCCTGCCTCCCGCGCCGGGCGCCCTACCGCTGGTGGTCTCCCGGGTGACCCCGGAGCCCCCCAGGGCGCCGCTCGTGGTGGCACGCCTGCTCGCCGACCGCCCGCTGCAGCGCACCTACGCCCCCTCCACCAACGGTGCCGCCTCCTCGGCCGTCACGGGACCCGGTCGAGCAGCGGCGCCGTTGGTGGAGGCGATCCCGGCCCTCCAGCGGTTCGACAGCCCGCCCCGGCCCGTCGCGACCCCTGGCCTGCCGGCGTTCGCGTCCTGGTCCGAGCCCGCGCCGGATGTGCCGCTCGTGCCCGCCGTGCCCCCGGTGCGGTCGGCCGGACCGGATCGCGCGGCGCTGCCGGTGATGCGGGCGACGGCCGATCCGGCGCCGCCCGATCCCGGGTCCGGCGGAGCTACCACCGTGGACATCCCGGCCGCGGCGACGCCCGCCGCGCCGGCCGCCGACCGGCCGGGCGAGGGCGCGCCGGCGACCGCCACCTCGAGCCCGCCGCCGCTGCCCGCCCCGGGCCCGGTCGCGCCGGAGGAACTGCTCAAGACCCTGTTCGAGCCGCTCTACCGGCGGCTGCGGGCCGAGCTGCGCAAGGACCGGGACCGCCGCGGCCTGATCACCGACCTGCGGCGCTGAGCCGCCCGGAAACCTGAGCCGTCCGAGAAAGGGAGAGCCGCCATGACCGACATCGACGAGGCGGTGGCCGTCTGTTTTGTCGTCAGCATCGACGACGAGAACCTCGGCGCCTTCAACAGTTGTGACGGTCTGGGCTGCGAGGTCGTCATGGAACAGCGCGAGGAGGGCGGCAGCAACGGCGTGGTCTGGCAGCTGCCGACCCGGATGAAGTACTCCAACGTCAAGCTGTCCCGGCCGGTGACCAGCGCCAGCGCGCGGATCCTGCGGTACTTCACCGAGATGGCGAGCGGCGTCAAGCGCCGGACCGCCACCATCGAGGCGCGCACCCAGGAGGGCACGGTCATCGCCCGGTGGGCGCTGACCGGGGTGATCCCGGTGCGCTGGACCGGCCCGCAGCTCAGCGCCGACTCCCCCAAGGTGGCCACCGAGACCCTCGAGCTGGCCCACCACGGCTTCCTGGCGCCCGGCGCCGGTGCCTGAGGCGGCCGCCATGACCTCACCCGTGACGTTCACCGCGGCCGGCGCCGCGCCGCCGTCGGCCGGTGCGCCGGCCAGCCTCCAGCACGCCTACCTGGAGCTGCGGGAGCCGCCCGCGGACGGCAGCACCGCGGCGCCCAGCGGGGTGCGGATCGGGCGGATCGACTTCCAGTTCAACCCCAAGGAGCTGAGCCTGACCAAGAACGCCAAGTGGTCGCGGGAGAACCAGCGCAGCGCCTCGAAGAGCGGGCCCGTGCAGTTCACCGGCTCGGACCCGAGCAAGCTGACGCTGGAGATGTTCTTCGACGCCACCGACACCATGGACGACCGGGTGCCCAAGGTGGTCGACCAGCTCTTCGCCTGTTGCGTGCCGACGGACAAGAGCCGGCAGGCGAAGAAGGCGTCGCCGCCGTGGGTCATCTTCCGCTGGGGCGGGATGACCGGCTTCCCCGGCTTCGTCAGCAGCGTGACCGCCAAGTACACGCTGTTCACCCCGAGCGGCAACCCGGTCCGTGCGGTGTGCACCGTGACGCTGGAGGAGATCTCCGGCGAGCGCGGCGGGCAGAACCCGACCTCCGGGGCGCTGGCGGCCCGGGACGCGCACGTCCTGGTGGCCGGCGACACCCTGCCCTCGGTGGCCTTCGCCGCGTACGGCGACCCGAACCTGTGGCGGGCCGTGGCCGAGGCGAACGGGATCGACGACCCGATGCGGCTGCGCGCCGGCACCCGGCTGCTGCTGCCGGCCCTGGACGAGCTCGAGGCGGAGGGCTTCGGCCATGGCCAATGAGAGCTTCGCCAACACCCTGGTCGTCGAGCTGGACGGCGCCCCGCTCGCCGCCGACGTGATGTCGCTGCTGACCCAGGCCTACGTCGACGACAGCCTGCATCTGCCGGACCTGTGCGTGCTGCGGTTCCGGGACCCGGAGCAGCTGGTGCTCGCCAAGGCCAAGGTCAAGGTCGGCTCGGTGCTCACGGTCAAGGTGCAGACCGCCGAGCCGGGGCCGCCGCAGCCGCTGATGATCGGCGAGGTGACCGCCCTGGAGGTGGACATCGACCCGGTCGGCACGTTCACCGAGGTCCGCGCCCTGGACCGGGCGCATCGGCTGTTCCGGGGACGCCGGGTGGCCGCGTACCCGAACATGTCCATCCCGGACGTGGTCCGCAAGGTCACCGAGCGGGCCGGGCTCAAGCCGGGCCGGATCGAGGCCGGCGCGGGCGCCGGCGGGCAGACCGACGCCCAGCTGAGCCAGGACAACGTCAGCGACTGGGAGTTCCTCAGCCGGCTGGCCTACCTGGTCGGCGCCCGGCTCACCGTGGTCGACAGCACGCTGGACTTCCGCGTGCCGGATCCGCCCACCGGGGCGCCGCCGACCACCGTCGCGGCCACCCGGGACCCGCTGGTGCTGGAGGTCAACCGCAACCTCGTCTCGCTGCGGGCCTGCCTGAGCGCGGCGGAGCAGGTGCCCGAGGTGGAGGCGCGGGGGTGGAACGCCGACCAGAAGCAGGAACTGACCGCGACCGCCGTACCGCGGGTGCCCGGCACCGAGGTCGCCGGCCTGGACCCGGTGGCGATGGCCCGGACCTTCGGCAGCCCGCCGCTGCTGGCCGCCGGCGCGGCGTACCACAACCACGGCGAGGTCAAGGCCGCCGCGCAGGCCCTCGCCGACCAGCTCGGCGGCGCCTGCGCCGAGCTCGACGGCGTGGCCAAGGGCAACCCCAGACTGCGCGCCGGTACGGCCGTGACCCTCGCCGGCCTGGGCGAGCCGTTCGCCGGCAAGTACACCCTGACCAGCACCCGCCACCAGTTCGGCGACCAGGCCGGCTACACCACCGCGTTCACCGTCTCCGGCCGCCAGGAGCGCACCCTGTACGGCCTGGTCACCGGCGGCACCGAGGCCACCACGCCCCGGGTGGGCGGCGGGCTGGTGCCGGCCATCGTCAGCGACGTCCGCGACCCGCTCAAGTCCGGCCGGGTCCGGGTGACGTTCCCGTGGCTGTCCAAGGACTTCACCAGCGGCTGGGCCCGCACCGTGCACGCCGGCGCCGGCCGCGACCGGGGCTTCTACGTGCTGCCGGAGGTCGGCGACGAGGTGCTCGTCGGGTTCGCCGGCGGTGACCTGGACACCCCGTACGTGCTCGGCGGGCTCTACAACGGCAAGGACAACCCGCCGTCGGTGTCGGTGCCGGCCATCGACGACGCCAGCGGGGAGATCGGCGTACGGGCGTTCGTCAGCCGCACCGGGCACCGGCTGGAGCTGGTCGACTCGCCGCGCGGCGACGCCGTGCTGCTCAGCACCGGCACCGGCAAGCTGCTGCTCAAGCTGGACGGCGCCAAGAACACCGTGGAGCTGACCAGCGCCGGCCCGGTGAAGATCAGCGGGATGGGCGTCACCGTGGACGCCGGCGCGGGGCTGCTCGACCTCAAGGGCGCGCAGGTGAAGATCGCCGGCCAGACCACGGCGGAGCTGACCGCGAGCGGCGCGCTGACTGTGCGCGGCGGCATCGTCCGGATCAACTAGAGGGGGTTGGCCCATGCCACCGGCGGCCAGAGTCGGCGATCCCACCGGGCACCCGGGCGTGCTGGCGCCGCCGGGCGTGCCCACCGTGCTCATCGGCGGGTTGCCCGCGACCACCGTGGGCGGCCTGCACACGTGCTCGTTCCCGCCGCCGGCCGTGCACCCGCCCACCCCGATCGTCCCGCCGGGCTGCCCCACCGTGCTGATCGGCGGCCGGCCCGCGGCCCGGATGGGCGACCTGGCCGCCTGTGGCGCGCCCATCGTGGCCGGCTGCATGACCGTGCTGATCGGGGGCTGAGATGCGCGAGGAGTTCATCGGCGCCGGCTGGGCGTTCCCGGTGCACACCGACGTCACCGGCTCGATCGCGCTGGTCGCCGGCGAGCGCGAGGTGATCGAGAGCATCCAGCTGATCCTGGCCACCGCGCCCGGCGAGCGGCCGATGCGCCCGGAGTTCGGATGCGCCATCCACGACCTGGTGTTCGCCTCGGCGGACGCGGCCACCGCCGGGCAGATCGCGTACGAGGTGCGGCTGGCCCTGGACCGCTGGGAGCCGCGGATCGCGGTCTCCGACGTGGTGGTCTCCTTCGACCGGGCCGACCGCGGCACCCTGCTGATCGAGATCCGCTACGCCATCCGCGGCGACAACGACCCGCGCAACCTGGTCTTCCCCTTCTACGTCATCCCCGCCCACGAGGGCGGCGACGGCGCTATCGAGCAGGACGGTGTCTGATGTCGCTGCCGGCCCCCAACCTCGACGACCGCCGCTTCCAGGACCTCGTGGACGAGGCGAAACGCCTGGTCCAGCGGAACTGCCCGGAGTGGACCGACCACAACGTCTCCGACCCGGGGGTGACGCTGATCGAGACCTTCGCGATGATGGTCGACCAGCTCATCTACCGGCTCAACCGGGTGCCCGACCTGCACTACCTGCGGTTCCTGGAGCTGATCGGGCTGCGGCTGTTCCCGCCGACCGCGGCCCGGTGCGACGTCACGTTCTGGCTGTCCGCCGCGCGTGACGCCGCGGTGACGGTGCCGGCGGGCGCCGAGGTGGCGTGCGTGCAGGCCGAGGCCGAGGAGCCGGTGGTCTTCCACACCCGCGACGACCTGTTCATCGTGCCCTGCTCGCTGTCGCGGATCATGACGTGGAGCGCCGGCGGGCAGCCGTTCGACCGCACCGAGGACCTGCGCGGCGGGGCCGGGGTGGAGTGCTTCGCGCAGCCGCCCGGGATCGGCGACGCGGTCCTGTTCGGGTTGTCGGCCGCGGTGCCGCGGTGCGCGGTGCTGCTGCGGCTGGACTGCCCGGTACGCGGTGTCGGCGTCCGCCCGGACGATCCGCCGCTGCAGTGGGAGGCGTGGACCGGCACCGAGTGGGCGCCGTGCGAGGTGGACCGGGACGACACCGGCGGCCTGAACAAGCCCGGCGACGTGGTGCTGCACGTGCCGCCGTCCCACGTGGTGTCGCTGATCGGCCGGCACCGCGCGGGCTGGCTGCGCTGCCGGACCGTCGAGCCGCGCCCCAAGCAGGCGTACTACACCAACACCCCGGGCATCACCGGGGTGACCGCGGCGACCATCGGTGGGACGATCGGCGCCGAGCACTCCGACACGGTGGAGCACGAGGTGGTGGGCCTCTCCGAGGGCGTACCGGGGCAGCGGTTCCGGCTGCAGCGCCGCCCGGTGGCGGCCACCGGCGACCTGATCGTCGAGGTGGCCGGCGGCAACGACTGGGAGCAGTGGCACGAGGTGCAGACGTTCGCCGCCTCGGGCCCCGGCGACCCGCACTTCATGGTCGACCGGGTGCAGGGCGAGGTGGTGTTCGGCCCGGCGACCCGCGAGCCGGACGGCACCCTGCGCTACTACGGCAAGGTGCCGCCGAAGGCCGCGCCGATCCGGGTCCCGCTGTATCGCACCGGCGGCGGCAAGCGCGGCAACGTGGCCCGCAACGTGCTGCGGATCCAGCGCGACCCGGTGCCGTTCGTGACCAGCGTGACGAACCGGCGCGCGGGCAGCGGCGGCGTCGACGGCGAGTCGGTGGCCGACGCCGCGCTGCGCGGGCCGCTGCTGCTGCGCACCCGGGACCGGGCGGTGACGGTCGACGACTACGAGTACCTCGCCCGGGAGGCCGCGCCCGACGTGGCCCGGGTCAAGTGCGTGCCGGTGCCGGACCAGCCCGGCGCGGTCCGGCTGCTGGTCGTGCCGAAGGTGTCCGAGGCGCTGGACCCGGCCCTGGCCGAGCCGCAGCCGAGCGACGACACACTGGCCCGGATCGCCGACTACCTGGCGGAACGGCGGTGCCTGGGCGCCCGCGTCATGGTGGAGCCGCCCTACTACCTGGGCGTCACCGTGGTGGCCCAGCTGCACGCGCGGACCCGCACCACCCGCGACACGCTGCTCTCCCGCGCGACCGAGGCGCTCTACGGCTACCTCAACCCGGTCGTCGGCGGCCCGGACGGCACCGGCTGGCCGTTCGGCCGCCCGGTGCAGTCCGGCGAGATCTTCGCGGTGCTCCAGCGGCTGCCCGGCGTCGACCTGGTCGAGGACGTCCAGCTGTACGAGGCACGCGCCCGCACCTCACCCGACGTGCGCCCGGTGCAGCGCATCGACCTGCCACCGCACGGCCTGGTGATCTCGCGCGGTCACCAGATCCGGATCACCGAGGGATGACCATGCGTACCGGACTCGACCAGGCGCCGACCGCGCACCCGATCGGCCAGACCCTGCCGGCGGTCTACCAGGAACACCAGTTCGTACTGCAGCTCACCGAGGCGCTCGACGAGGTGCTCGCCCCGGCGCTGCTGACCCTGGACAGCTTCGCGGCCTACCTCGACCCGCACGTGGCCCCGGAGGACTTCCTGGACTGGCTGGCCGGCTGGGTCGCGTACCCGCTGGACGACACCTGGCCGCTGGCGCAGCGACGGGCGCTGGTGGCCGAGGCGGTGCAGCTGCACCGCTGGCGCGGCACCCGGCGCGGGCTGGCCAAGCACGTCGAGCTGCTCACCGGCGGCACGGTCGAGGTGGCGGACAACGGCGGCTGTGGCTGGTCGCCGCACCCGGACTCGGCGCTGCCCGGCACCCCGGTGCCCCGGATCGAGGTGACGGTGCGGACCCGCCCGGGCACCACGGTCGACCCGGCCCGGATCCGGACGCTGATCGTGGACTCGCTGCCGGCACACGTGCCGGTGACGGTGCGCGCGGAGACCGTCGCGGTGGGCCGCGCCCGGGTGCACCGGGATCAGTGAGCGGCCTGCGGGGCGATGCCCAGCTCGGCGAGGACCTCGGCGTACCGGCCGCGGGCCCGCTGGGCGGCGCCCACGTCGCCGTTGCGCTCGTACGCCGCGACCAGCACCCGCCAGCCCTCGTCGTGGTAGCGGTCGATGGCCAGGCAGCGCTCGGCCGCCACGGTGGCCGGCACCGCCTCGCCCGCGTCCAGCTCGTACGCGGCGAGCTGGGCGGCCGCGATGGCCACCGCGGTGCGCAGCACGTCGCGTTCGCGGACGACCCATTCCTCCGTACCGTCCTGGGGTAGCAGGTCGCCGCCGTAGGCGCCGACGGCCGCCCGCAGGGCCCGCACCGCGCCCGGATGGTCTCCGCCCAGCTGCCGGCGGCGCGCGGCGTCGAGCGCGGCGCGCACCTCCGTCACGTCGCAGGACGACGGCGGCGGCAGCGCCAGCCGGTAGCCGTCGCCCTCGCGCACCAGCAGCCGGGCCTGCCCGCGCGGGGACTGCGGCTCCAGCAGCTTGCGCAGGCTGGACACGGCGACGTGCAGGTTGTGCGCCGCGGTGGTCGGCGACAGGTCCGGCCACAGCGCCTCGACGAGCACGTCGCGGTGCACGGCGGTGCCGGCGTTCATCGCCAGCAGCCGCAGCAGGCTGCGCACCCGGGGCTTGACGGTGGACGGGTCCACCGGCAGCCCGGCCAGTTCGACGCTGAAACCGCCGAGGCAGCGCACCGCGATCGGCGGCGGCCCGCCGGCTTCCGGGCGCGGCGGCTCGGTGGCCTCCAGCCACGCCGCGGTCAGCGTGGCGGGCAGGCCGCACTCCGCGGCGAAGCTCCGGGCCCGCGCCGCCGAGCCCGGCGGGCACCCCGGCACCCCGGCCACCGCGGCCAGCGCGAGCGCCCGCGCGCCCGGCACCCCGGCCGACCGGGCCACCGCGGCGGCCTGCCCGGCCAGCAGCTCGGCGTCCGGCAGCTCCGCGGCGGTCGCGGCCAGCGCGTGCAGGGCCTGCAGCCAGGCGACCAGGACGGCGGCGTCCAGCCGCCGGCAGCGCTGCACCAGCTCGGCGGTCTCGGCCGGATCGGCGGCGCCGGCGTGCGGCAGCCACGCCAGCCCGGCGGCGATGACCTCACCCCAGGCGTCACCCTCGCGCGCGCACTCCTCCGCGATCGCCCGGGCCGCCTTCGCCCCCTGCTCGGTGCCGTCGACCGCGACGGCGGCGCGGGCCATCCGCGCCAGCCACGGCGCCTCGTGCTCGGCCTCCAGCGCGACCTGCGCCAGCGCAGCCGGGCCGGCCGGCGCCCGGGTGGCGACCTGCGCCGCGCCGTGCAGCAGCCGCAGGGCCATGCCGAGGACCCCGGGCACGTCCGCGTCCGGGTCGGCCAGCTCCCGGCGCACCCCGAGCAGGTCGCCGGCGAGGGCCAGGGCGACCGCCCGCACCAGCCGGCCGACGGGACCGGTCAGCTCGTCGGCCCGCCCGGCGACCATCGCCGGGTGTCCCTGGGTGGCCGCCCGCAGCCAGTTCGGCCACGGCCCCTGCGCCCGCTGCGGCCCGGGCAGCCAGACGTTCGCCCGGGCCAGCGCCTGCTGGCAGTGCGCCCGCCCGTCGGCGTCGGTGAACCGCCCCTGGGCGTGCCGGAACGACTCGATGGCGGCAGCGAGCCGGCCCCGGCTGAACCGGTGCCGGCCCTCGGCGAGCATCAGCCACGGGTCCTCGGCGACCAGCCAGGCGGGCAGCACGTCCCGCCACGGCTCCACGCCGTCCGCGATCAGGCTCGCGCCCAGCTCCCCCAGCAGCCGGCGCACGCTCGACCAGCGGCCGGCGCGGGCGTAGGACCGGGTGGCCTCGGCGTACGCGTGCTCGCGTTCCAGGATCTGCGCCGCCCGGACGTGCCACTGCCGGGCGCCGTCGTCGCCGAGGTCGTCGACCAGCGTCGCGGCCAGGTGCGACCGGAGCACCTCGTGATAGCGGTAGGTCCAGCCGCCGTCGGCGCTGGTGGTGAAGGCCTGGAGGCGTTCCAGCTCGGCCAGGATCAGGTGGCTGTCGTGCTGGCCGAGCAGCTCGTCGCAGCGCGGGCCGGTGAGCGTGTCGAAGACCCCGGTGCGGATGAGGAAGGAATGCAGGTGGCCGGGCAGGTCGGCGAGCACCGTACGGGCCAGGTAGGCGCGGCAGAGCGACGCCCGCCCGTCGAGCGCGGCCACGGCGGCCCGCCGTTCGGCCAGCGGGCGGCCGCGGGTCGACAGGTGGAACAGGTGCAGGCCGGCGGGCCAGCCACCGACCCGCCGGGACAGCGCGGCGATGTCGCTGGGCGGCAGCGGCTCCCGGTAGACGTCGCGGAGCAACTCCTCGGCTTCCCAGGCACGGAAGCGCATCTTGTCCGGTCCGATGGTCAGCAGCCCGGTCAGCTCGTGCCGGGCGGTGTTGACCCCGGGCATCCGCCGCCCGGCGAGCACGGTGTGCAGGTGCGGTGGGGCGGCGACGAGCATCCGTTCCACGGCCCGCTCACCGTCGGAACCCTCCAGCCATTGCGCGTCGTCGATCACCAGCAGGGTGTCCTGGCGCAGCACGGCACCCAGATCCTCGGCGAACTCGGCGAGATCGTGGGCCCGCCGGGCCGGTGGCAGCGCGACGGGACAGGCCCGGCGCAGGCGGCGGCCCAGCGTCGCGGGGTCGGTGTCGCCGGGATCGGCGGTGATCCAGACGACGGCGCCGTCGAAGGCATGGGCGTAGTGGGCGAGCAGCGTCGTCTTGCCGAACCCGGCCGGTGCGACGATGAGCGCGAGGGGGGACTGACGGAGCGGGGTGAGCTCCATCAGCAGGCGAGATCGCACCAGCCCGGTGGCGCCGGTGTATCGGTACGTCGGCACGTCATCACCGCTTTGGTGGGCGGAGTCATGGGCAGGTCGTTCCACCGACCAGTCTGCACCGACGCACGCGCTGGTTACGCGTGAAAGTTGACACCGGTCAGGAACACGACACGCACCGCTACTTCTTGCCGGGCACCAGCACCTTGTCGTCCTCGCTCGCCACCGGCGCGGGCCCGACCTGGCCCGGGCTCACCGTCCACCCGGCACCGGCGATCTCGCCCAAGGATGCATTTGTGGTGCTCCGGTTGTCGGCCCCCGTGCGCCGCTTGTCGATATAGGCTCGGCTCCACGACAGCGCCCGGCTCGCCTTGTCGGCGTTCGGCGTCAGGGCGGCGATCGTCGTCAGGTCCACGGTGCACAGGGTGCAGGGGCTGTAGTTGATCTGCGCGTCTATCCGGCGGATCCGGCTGCGCCACTTGTCGTCCGCCTCGTTCTGCAGCCAGCTGGCGAACTGCCGCTCCGCGTGCGTCGCGTTGGACTGCACGCTGCTTCCCTCCGCCGTGTTGAAGGTGACCATGCGGAGGGTCTTCTCGCCGGGCCGGGGCGGTTCGATCAGACCGCCGGAGCGCTGTTGCGTGGAGCTGAGGGCACGCCCGCGCTTCGGCTTGGCCGACTTGTCGAGCTCGACGCCGGACATCTCGTAAACAGCGTCGGTGAAGACGTAACCGCCGCTGCTGTCGCGCACCGGCTGACCCTTCTCGTCGCGGGCCACCTGCGTTCCCGAGGGCCGGCGTCCGCGCATGCCCGCCGGCAGCTGGTCGGTCGCGTCGTCGAGCGTCACGGTGATCTTCATGGTGACGTAGGGCGTGCCCTCGGTGAGCTTGCCGGTCTCCTTGTCCTCGCGCTTCTTGAGGTAGCGGGGAATGAGGCTGACCAGGCGGTCGAACGGGCTCGCCTCCGCCATGACGTCAACGGCACCTTCCGGGCCGACCGGACCCAGCTCGAGCCGCTTGAGCCCGCGGGGTGCGAGCTCGGCCAGCAGGGTGGGCAGCTCGCCGCGGACCTTGTCCACGCTCGCACCGCCCCGGAACGCGCTCAGCACCCGGCTGCGGGCCAGCGCCCGGACGTCGCCGCCCCGCACCCGCGCCATCGCCGCGCTGGCCTTGCCCTTCACCCAGGCCTTGCCGGCGGCGACCTTCGCCTTCACCTTCCCGCTGATCCCCTTGATGCCCCGGATCACCGGCCCGG
This sequence comes from Actinoplanes sp. NPDC049599, assembly GCF_044465625.1. NCBI lineage: Bacteria > Bacillati > Actinomycetota > Actinomycetes > Micromonosporales > Micromonosporaceae > Actinoplanes > Actinoplanes sp. NPDC049599. The sequence continues at coordinate 106,710 of NZ_JBITLX010000010.1, read as the reverse complement.
CCAGCTTCAGCCCCGTCTTGATCACGAAGTCCAGCGCCTGGTTCACCGGCTTCTGCAGCGTCTCCACGATCGACCGGATCTTCTGGCCGATGCCGCCCAGCCCGATCACGCTCGCCAGGAAGCCGATGATGATCGGCAGCATCTGCCCCAGCACGTCGTTGATCTTGTTGATGACCCCGCTGATGTTGCCGCGCACCACGTCGGCGACCGAGTCCAGCACCGTCTCCACGAACTTCGCGATCCGGCTCGCGTTGGTCACGAAGAACATCACCACGTCGTAGATCAGCTTGCAGGCCTTGATGAACGCCGCCGCCGGGTTGAGCAGGCCGATCAGCCAGGTGATGCCGGCCGCGATGATCCTTTCCTCGACGAAGTCGCGGACCTTCTCCAGGATCATCTCCTTGATGTCGCCGAGCTTCTCCAGCAGCATCTCCCAGAGCCCGCCGACGCCCTGGGCGGCCAGGATCTGGAAGATCGCCACGCCCTTCTCGACCGCGGCCATCGCCGGCGCGCCGATCTGCTTGACGATGCGGTTGCGGATGTTGGCCCAGGTCAGTCCGAAGATCGAGGCCAGCAGCTTGATGATGCCCTTGACGTCGAAGGTCTCCGGCAGCTCGACCCCGCCCTCGGCCAGCGCGCCGAACAGCCAGCCCATCAGGCCCTTGCGCAGGTGGTCGACGATGTTGTCCTTGAATTTGAGGATGCCGCCCTTCACCCCGGCGATCAGGTTGCCGAGGAAGCCGGCCGGGTTCTTGATGATCTCGCCGACCACGCCTGCCGCGCGGGCCAGCACGTTCTTGAGCATCGCGACGAGCTCGCGGATCGTGTTGATGACCGCCTTGATCGCGCCGATCGCCTTGTCGACCAGGCCCTTGTTCTCCGCCTGCAGCGCCTCGATCCGCTCGTCGAGGCCCTTGCGCGCGTCCACGTACCTGGTGGCGAGGGTGTCGACCAGCGACTCCTGCTTGCTGTCGACGTCGCTCTCCAGCTGGGCGAACCGGTCGCCGATCTCCTTCGAGGCCGCGGAGCCGACCTTCCTGAGGTCGGTGGGCAGGCTCTGCACGTACGCGGAGATCTCGTTCTTGCCCCGCGCGATCCGCTGCTTCGCCGCGGTGAGCTCGGTGCCCACGATGGTCGCGACCCGGGTGATGACCACGTCCATCCGCTGCAGGTAGAGCTCGCGCCCGGCCCGGTAGAACTCGTCGACCTTCGCCGGCATCCCGAACAGCTTGTCCTTGGCCCAGCGGAGGCCGCCCAGCCAGCCGCCGTAGCGGTCCTTCTTGTAGGCCGCCATCTTCGTCGCGACGAAGATCTCGAACGCGCTCCGGGCGCTCGCCTCGCCCCGGTCGAACTCCGCCTCCACCTTGGCGTCGATGCCGTCGAGGAGCTTGCGCACGTCGGCCTCGGCGGCGGCGAAGATGCCCTGGATCTTGCCGGTGACCTCGGCCCGCTTCGCCTCGTCCTGGGATTTCGCCTTGCCCTTGCCGGCGACCAGCGCGGCCAGGGCGGCGCCCTTGGCGCCCTGCATGCCCGCGACCCCGGCGGCGGTCTGCGCGCCGGCCTCGGTGCGGCCCTGGGCGAGGACCTGCTGCTCCTGCCGGCGGAACTCGGCCGGCGCGGTGTCGGCGTGCGCGGCCGCGGTCTTCTTGTCCGCGAGGGCCTGCTGGAACTCCGGCTCGTCGGACTGCGCCAGCTGGGTCTCGGTGACCTCGGCGTCGGCCAGTTCCTGGTCGGCCTGATGTTTGCCGGCCGCGAGGTTGACCTGCTCGGCCGGGGCCGGCTTGGGCACGGCGCCCGCGGCCGGGATCGCCACTGCCCGGCCGGGCTGCTCCTCGGCCATCGGCGTGACCGGCTTCGGCAGCGCCTTGCTCTCGTCCGGCGGCGCGGCGGTCGCGGTCTCGATGTCCCGGGACTGGCCCTGCTTGCCCTGGGTGACCAGGCCCTTGACGTCACCCTTGACCTCGCCGGCCTTGCCGGACCCGCGGTAGGAGTCGGCCTCCGCCAGGGTCTTCGGCGACTTGGCCTCGATGGCCGCCTGCACGGCCGCGATGAAGGCCTGCTTGTCGAAGCTGCCGGCCGGCTGGGCGTCCATCGTGTCGACCTTGGCGGCCTTGGCCTGCCCGGTCAGGTCGTCGCTCGGCGCCAGCGCGGCGTCCTGCGCCTCCTTCGCCTTCGCCGCCGCGGCCGGGTGCGCCCGCTTCTGCTGCGCGAAGCCCTTGACGTTGTGCCGCACCTGGGTGAAGGCCGGGTCGTCGTCGGGCCGCACGCCCGGCGGGGCGACCGGGGGGCGCAGCAGCTGGTCGTCGGAGAGGGCGGTCGGAGCGGGTGGGGCGCCGCCGACGGCCGGGGCCGGGGCCGCCTTCACCCCGGCACCGCCGCCGCGGGCGCCGGCCCTGGTGACGGCCGCCGCGGCCCGGCCGAGCGGGCTGACCGCCGGGACCGGTTTCGGCGGCGGCACGGGCGCCTTCGGCTTCACCGAGCCCGGGCCGAACCCGGTCGTGGTCACCGCGAGCGCCGACGCGGGCGGTCGCGGACCTTCCAGATCAACAGGTACGCCCACAGCCTTCGCCGCGCGCAGCCCCTTCTCCACGGTGTCGAGGGCGGGCTCGTCGCGCCGCATCTCCCGCAGCGCCGCATCGACGTCGGCGCGGGCCTGCTCGCCGGGCGACCGCAGCCGCGCCGCCAGCAGGGCACCGACCGCCGCGTTGCCCGCGGCGCGCTGCAACGCCAGGACGGCCTGCCGGCCGGTGGGCGGGCGCCGGTGCTCGCCGCCGGCCCGCTGCCGGCCGGCGGCGAGCGCGTCGCTCACCTGGGCCCGCGCACCCTCGGCCGTCTGACGTGCGCCCGTCATCCCCCGAGCGTGCCGCCGCGGCCCCGGCCGCGCCGCCGACCCGCAGGCACCCGCGGAGGCAGTTCCGGTTGCCCGATCGGGCAGCCGGGGCGCACTCAGGCGAGCTGGTACGCCCGCACCACGTAGAACTTCCGCCGGAAGATGATGTTCCGCTCCACCCGGACGTCGATGTAGTAGCCCTCCCCGACGCTGATCCCGGTGATCTCGTAGCCGACGTCGAAGTCACCCGGGTCCGGCCCGTCGAGGTCAACCTGGGGGCCGCGGCCGGCGAACGCGTTGCGCAGTTCCTCCAGCATGCCCAGGCTCCCCGCCACGCCCAGCACCTTGATGCCGGTGCCCGGCTCGACCGGCCGGGCCGGGCCGGGTTGCTGCTCAGCGGGCCGGGCGAACCGGCGTGCGGTCATGGCGGCCTACCGGGGCTCACGGGCCGGCCCAGCGTAGGCCGGGGTGTGCCACCGGTGGGTGCGTGAAAGGGCAGCTATGCGGGCAGACCGTCCAGGCGGGCGAGCACCTGGAGCATCACCTCGTCGGCGCCGGCGCCGATCGAGGTCAGCCGGGTGTCCCGGAACAGCCGGGCCGTCCACGTCTCCTCGAGGTAGCCCATGCCGCCGTGCACCTGCAGGCACCAGTCGGCCACCTCCCGCACCAGCCGCCCCGCCTTGAGCTTCGCCACCGTCGCCGCGCGGGTGATGTCCTCGCCCGCCATCAGCGCCTCGCAGGTGATCAGGTTGTGGCTGCGCAGCAGCTCGACCTCCGCCTGCAGCTCGGTGAGCCGGAACGCCACGTACTGCCGCTCGGCCAGCGGGCGGCCGAAGACCGTCCGGTCCAGCGCGAACCGCCGGGTCCGGTCGAGGGCGTACCGGCACTGACCGACCGTGGTGTACGCGGCGAACATCCGCTCGGTGACGAACTGCCGCATCTGCTGCTGGAAGCCGCGCCCCACCTCGCCGATGGTGTTGGCGACCGGCACCCGCACCTCGTCCAGCACCAGCTCGGCGGTGTCGGAGCAGCGGTTGCCGAGCTTGTCGAGCGTACGGGCGACGCGGAAGCCGGGGGCGTCGGTGGGCACGACGATCTGCGACATGCCCCGGTAGCCGCCCTCGTCCGAGGTGCGCGCGAGCAGGCAGAGCCAGTCGGCCTGGGCCCCGTTGGTGATGTAGACCTTGCGGCCGGTGATGACCCAGTCGTCGCCGTCGCGGACCGCGCGGGTGCGCAGCCGGGCGACGTCCGAGCCGGTGTCGGGTTCGGTGACGGCGATGGCGGTGACCGCGGTGCCGGCGATGGCCGGGGCCAGGTAGCGCTGTTTGAGCTCGGCGGATCCGAACTCGTGCAGCGACGGCGTGGCCATCATCGCCTGCACCCCGAGGGCCATGCCGACCCCGGTGGCGTGCATCCGCCCGTACTCCTCGGCGGCGACCAGCTGGAAGCTGTGGTCGGCGCCCTCGCCGCCGTAGGCTTCGTCGTATTCCAGGCCGAGCAGGCCGAGCGCCGCGGCCTTGGGCAGCAGGTCGTGCAGCGGCACCCGCCCGGCCGCCTCCCAGGCGTCGACCTGCGGGTTGACCTCGGTGTCGACGAACCGGCGGACGCTGTCCCGGAAGGCACGGTGATCCTCGTTGAGCCGCATGGGCCCGACGCTAGCCAACCCGCCCCGGCAGAAACAAGCACACTTGCTTGTTTTTTGAACCTGTGCCAGTGTCCGTGCCATGGATCCCGAGACGCTGCGGGTCGGCAACTGCTCCGGCTTCTACGGCGACCGCCTGTCGGCCATGCGGGAGATGCTCGACGGCGGCGAGCTGGACGTGCTCACCGGCGACTACCTGGCCGAGCTGACCATGGCAATCCTGGGCCGGGACCGGGCCAGGGACCCGGCCACGGGCTACGCGAAGACGTTCCTGGCGCAGCTGCGCGACTGCCTGCGGCTGGCGCTGGACCGCGGCGTGCGCATCGTCAGCAACGCCGGCGGGGTCAATCCGGGCGGTCTGGTCGCGGCCGTCCGCGAGCTCGGCCTCACCCCCAGGATCGCCCTGGTACGCGGTGACGACCTGACCCCGCGCGCCGGCGCCCTCGGGCTGGGCGCCCCACTCGGCGCGCACGCGTACCTGGGCGCCTTCGGCATCGCGCGGGCGTTGCAGGCCGGCGCCGAAGTGGTCGTCACCGGCCGGGTGACCGACGCCTCGCTGGTGGTCGGGCCGGCCATCGCGCACTTCGGCTGGGGCCGCGACGACCTCGACGCGCTCGCCGGCGCCACGGTGGCCGGTCACGTGATCGAGTGCGGCGCCCAGGCCACCGGCGGCAACTACAGCTTCTTCACCGGCGTCGCCGACCTGCTGCGCCCCGGCTTCCCGCTGGCCGAGCTGCGCCGCGACGGCTCCAGCGTCATCACCAAGCACCCGGGCACCGGCGGCGAGGTCAGCGTCGGCACGGTCACCGCCCAGCTGGTGTACGAAGTGGACGACGCCCGCTACGCCGGCCCGGACGTCACCACCCGGCTGGACACGGTGGCGCTGCGGCAGGCCGGCCCGGACCGGGTGGAGATCACCGGCGTGCGCGGCGAGCCGCCACCGCCGGACGTCAAGGTCTCCTGCACCGCGATCGGCGGCTACCGCAACGAGCTGACGGTCGTGCTGACCGGGCTGGACATCGAGGCCAAGGCCGCGCTGTTCCGCCGCCAGTTCGAGGCCGCCGGCGGCACCGCGCCGGCCGAGGTCGGCTGGACGCTGGCCCGGCTGGACGCCCCGGACGCGCCCACCCAGCAGCAGGCTTCCGCCCTGCTCACCGTCGTCGCCCGGGACCCCGACGAGAAGGTCGCCGGCCGCGCGTTCAGCAACACCGCGGTCGAGCTGGCGCTGTCGTCGTACCCGGGCTTCTTCAGCACCACGCCGCCGGAGCGGGCCCACCCGTACGGTGTCTTCACGGCCGGCTTCGTCCCGCAGGCCGCGCCGGTGCACGAGGTCGTGCACGACGACGGCGCCGTGGAACGGATCGACCCGCCGCCGGTCACCGCGGCCCTGCACCCGCATCCCGGCGGCCCGCCCGTCCCCGGGGTCCCGGGCCCGACCCGGCGGCTGCCGCTCGGCACGCTCGCCGGGGCCCGCTCCGGCGACAAGGGCGGGAACGCGAACATCGGCCTGTGGGTCCGCGAGGACGCGGCCTACCCGTGGCTGGCCGCGCTGATCACCGAGGAGACCGTCCGCGAGCTGCTGCCGGAGACGGCGGCGCTGCCGGTGCGGGTCACCCGGCTGCCCGCCCTGCGGGCCGTCAACGTCGTCGTCGAGGGGCTGCTCGGCCGCGGCGTGGCCTACCAGGCCCGCTTCGACCCGCAGGCCAAGGGGCTCGGCGAGTGGCTGCGCTCGCGGCACGTCGAGATCCCCGTCGCCCTGCTGCCCGACCGGGAGGAACAGTGACCATCCTGCGGTCCACGTTGGAGCCGGAGGGGGCGGAGGCCCGGCTCGCCCGGCAGTCCATGCTGGACGCGCTGGACGAGATCGCCGCCGAGACCGCCAAGGCGGTGGCCGGTGGCGGCGAGAAGGCGGTCGCCCGGCACCACGCCCGCGGCAAGCTGACCGCCCGCGAGCGGATCGAGCTGCTGCTCGACCTGGACTCGCCGTTCCTGGAGCTGGCCGCGCTGGCGGGCTACGGCTCGCCGTTCACCGTGGGCGGCAGCGTCGTCGCCGGAATCGGCGTGGTCAGCGGGGTGGAGTGCCTGCTGATCGCCAACGACCCCACGGTCAAGGGCGGCGCCAGCAACCCGTGGTCGCTGCGCAAGACGCTGCGGATGCACGAGATCGCGTTGCAGAACAGGCTGCCGGTGCTCGCGCTGGTCGAGTCCGGGGGTGCGGACCTGCCCACCCAGAAGGAGGTCTTCGTCCCCGGCGGCGCGGTCTTCCGCAACCTGACCCGGCTGTCGGCCGCCGGCATCCCGACCATCGCGCTGGTCTTCGGCAACTCCACGGCCGGCGGCGCGTACCTGCCCGGGATGAGCGACCACGTGGTGATGATCGAGCGGCGGTCCAAGGTCTTCCTGGCCGGGCCGCCGCTGGTCAAGGCCGCCACCGGGGAGGAGTCCGACGACGAGTCGCTGGGCGGCGCCGACATGCACGCCCGGGTGTCCGGCCTGGCCGACCACTACGCGGTGGACGAGCAGGACGCCATCCGGCTGGGCCGGCGGATCGTGGCCCGGCTGAACTGGCGCAAGACCGCCGGCCCGGTCACCGATACGCCCAAGCCGCCGCGGTATCCGGCCGAGGACCTGCTGGCGATCGTGCCGCCCGGGCTGAAGGCGCCGTTCGACCCGCGCGAGGTGATCGCCCGGATCGTCGACGACAGCGACTTCGACGAGGTCAAGCCGCGCTACGGCAGCTCGCTGGTGACCGGCTGGGCGCAGCTGCACGGCTACCCGGTCGGCATCCTGGCCAACGCCCAGGGTGTGCTGTTCAGCGCCGAGGCGCAGAAGGCGGCCCAGTTCATCCAGCTCGCCAACCGGTCGCACACCCCGCTGCTGTTCCTGCACAACACCACCGGCTACATGGTCGGCGCAGAGTACGAGCAGGGCGGCATCATCAAGCACGGCGCCATGATGATCAACGCGGTGGCGAACTCGACGGTCCCGCACATCTCGGTGCTGCTCGGCAACTCCTACGGCGCCGGGCACTACGGCATGTGCGGGCGCGCGTACGACCCGCGGTTCGTTTTCAGCTGGCCCAGTGCCCGGTCGGCGGTGATGGGCGCCCAGCAGCTCGCCGACGTCAGCATCATGGTCTCCCGGGCATCCGCGCTGGCCCAGGGCAGGCCGTTCGACGAGGACGGCGCGCAGGTGGTGCGGCAGATGATCGAGCAGCAGATCACCGCGGAGGCGATGCCGGCGGTGCTGTCCGGGCTGGTCTACGACGACGGCATCATCGACCCGCGGGACACCCGGGACGTGCTGGGCCTCGCCCTGTCCGCGATCCACACCGCCGAAGTGCGAGGCACCGACGCGTTCGGTGTCTTCCGGATGTGAGGGCAGCCACCATGACCATCAGCTCCGTCCTGGTCGCCAACCGCGGCGAGATCGCCCGCCGGATCTTCGCCACCTGCCGGCGCCGTGGCCTCGGCACGGTCGCGGTCTTCGCCGATCCCGACGCCGGCAGCCCGCACGTCCGGGAGGCGGACAGCGCCGTCCACCTGCCCGGCTCCGCGCCCACCGACACGTACCTGCGCGGTGACCTGATCATCGCGGCCGCGCACCGGGCCGGCGCCGACGCGATCCACCCCGGCTACGGCTTCCTCGCCGAGAACGCCGCCTTCGCCCGCGCGGTGCAGGAGGCGGGGCTGACCTGGATCGGGCCGTCCCCCGAGGCGATCGAGGTGATGGGCTCCAAGATCGAGTCCAAGCGCCGGATGGCCGCCGCCGGCCTGCCGGTGCTGGACCTGCTCGACCCGGCCGCCGTCACCGAGGCCGAGCTGCCGGTGCTGGTCAAGGCGTCGGCCGGCGGCGGCGGGCGCGGCATGCGGATCGTCCGGGCGCTGGCCGACCTGCCCGGTGCCGTGGCGTCGGCGTCCCGGGAGGCGGCCGCCGCGTTCGGCGATCCCACCGTCTTCTGCGAGCGGTACCTCGACGCCGGCCACCACGTCGAGGTGCAGGTCCTGGCCGACGCCCACGGCACGGTCTGGGCGCTGGGCGAACGCGAGTGCTCGCTGCAGCGCCGGCACCAGAAGGTGATCGAGGAGGCGCCCGCGCCGCTGGTCGACCGGGTCGGCGGCGACCTGCGCAAGCGCCTGCTGGCCGCGGGGCGCGACGCCGCGGCCGCGGTCGGCTATCGCGGGGCCGGCACGGTGGAGTTCCTCGCCGACGAGCGCGGCGAGTTCTGGTTCCTGGAGATGAACACCCGCCTGCAGGTCGAGCACCCGGTCACCGAGTGCGTCACCGGCACCGACCTGGTCGGCCTCCAGCTCGACATCGCCGCGGGCCGCCCGCTGAGCGGTCCGGAGCCGGCCATGACCGGCCACGCCGTCGAGGCCCGCCTGTACGCGGAGAGCCCGGTCGACGACTGGCGCCCGCAGACGGGCACCGTGGTGACCTTCGACGTCCCCGACGTGACCGCCCGGTTCGGCCGCGCCGGGCTGGACGGCATCCGCCTCGACTCCGGGGTGGAGCCGGGCAGCGTCGTGGGCACCCGCTACGACGGCATGCTCGCCAAGGTCATCGCGTACGCGGCCACCCGCGAGGCCGCCGCCCGGCAGCTGGCCGCCGCCCTGCGCCGCACCCGCGTGCACGGCGTGACCACCAACCGCGACCTGCTGGTGGCGAGCCTGCTGCACCCGGCGTTCCTGGCCGGCACCGCGGACACCGGCTTCTACGCCGCGCACCCGCCGGCCGCGCTGACCGCCGGGGCAGGGCTGGATCCGGAGCTCGGCGCGCTGGTGGCGGCCCTGTCCGACGCCGCGCTGGGGCCCCGCCTCGCGCGTGGCTTCCGCAACATCCCGGTCGGCTACCGCAGCCGCACGTACGCCGCCGGGGACCGGGAGATCGAGGTGCGGTACCGCTTCGGCCGGGACGGCCTGGAGGTCGCGGGCACGCCGGGCGTCTCCCTTGTGGACGCCACCGCCGGGGCCGTGGTGCTCGACCTCGACGGGGTCCGCCGCCGCTGGACGGTCGGCCGGTTCGACGACCGGGTGGTCGTGGACGGCCCGCGCGGTGCGGTCGAGCTGCGCCGGGTGCCGCGCTTCACCGACCCGTCGGCGCAGCTGCCGGCCGGGGCGCTGGTCGCGCCGATGCCCGGCACCGTGGTGCGGGTGGACGTCCGGATCGGCGAGCCGGTGCGGGCCGGCCAGTCGCTGGTCTGGCTGGAGGCGATGAAGATGGAGCACGTGGTGCGGGCCGCGGCGGACGGCACGGTGGCGGAGCTGCCGGTCCCGGTCGGGCAGCAGGTCAGCCAGGGCACCCCGCTCGCCGTGGTGACCCCCGCGTGACCTCGCCGCGGCAGGACCGCTCGCGGGCGACCCGGCGGCGGCTGCTGGAGACCACCGTCCGGTGCCTGGCCGGGCACGGCTGGGAGGTGTCCACGGTGGCCTTCATCGCCGCCGAGGCCGGGATCAGCCGGGGCGCGGTGCAGCACCACTTCCCGACCCGGGAGGCGCTGATCCTGGCCGCCCTGGAGCACATGTTCGAGGAGCGGGCGGCCCTGCTCGACGCGTTGCCCGATCCCGGCGGCGCCGGCCCCGACCGGGTGCACGCCGTGGTGCGGGGGCTGGTCGACGCGATCGGCGGGGAGCTGTTCCGGGCCGCGCTGCAGGTGTGGACAGTGGCCGCCGCCGACCCCGAGCTGCGCGCCGCGGTGGTGCCGCTGGAACGGCACTTCGCCCGGGGCGTGCACCGCCGGGCGGTCCGCCTGCTCCGGGTGGACGACGCCGACCCGGCCGTGCGCGGGCTCATCCAGGCCACCCTCGACCTGGCCCGCGGGCTGGCCCTGGCCGACGTGCTCACCGACGACTCCCGGCGGCGCGCCCGGGTCGTCCGGGTGTGGTCGGACCAGCTGGCGGCGGCCCTGGCCGGGCCCGCCACAAGGTGACGCCCGTCGATGTCTTGACACGCCCGCGGCGCTGAGCTGGGCTGGTCCGGACAAGGAGGTCGACGATGACAGCAGCCACCACCCGACTCCGGAACCTCGGCACCGCCGCGGTCGCCACGTTCGCCGCCGCGACCCTCACCCTGACCGGCTCGGCCGTCGCCGCCGAGCGGCCGGCCGCCTGGACCGGCACCTGGACCACGGCGGTGACCGCCGCGGCCACCCCGCCGCAGCCGCAGACCGTGTTCGAGGACCAGACCCTGCGCCAGCTCGTGCACACCAGCATCGCGGGCCGCTCGCTGCGGGTGCGGCTGTCCAACGAGTACGGCAGCACGCCCCTGGTGATCGGCGAGGCGCGGATCGCCCGGCACGCCGGCGGCACGCAGCTCGTGCCGGGCACCGACCGGCGGCTCACCTTCGGCGGACGGTCCTCGGTCCGCATCCCGCCCGGCGCGCCCGCGCTCAGCGATCCGGTGTCGCTGGCCGTACCGGCGCTGACGAACCTGGTGGTGAGCATCCACCTGCCGGAGCGCACCGCCGCCGCGACCGTGCACGGCTCGGCGTTCCAGACCAGTTACCTCGCCGCCGGCAACGTCACCCGCTCCCCCACGCTGACCGGCACCACCACGACGTCCTGGCACTTCCTGTCCGGGGTCAGCGTCGCCGCCGCGCCGCGCTCGGCCGCGGTGGTGGCGTTCGGCGACTCCATCACCGACGGCGCGATCACCACCATCGACGCCAACCACCGCTGGCCCGACTTCCTGGCCCGCCGGTTGCAGGAGCACGACCCGCTACGCACGGTCGGCGTGCTCAACAAGGGCATCGGCGGCAACCGGCTGCTGTACGACGGCAACACGCTGCCCGGCACCCCGTTCGCCGGCATCGGGCCGCTGTTCGGCGACAGCGCGCTGAGCCGCTTCGACCGCGACGTGCTCGCCCAGCCCGGCGCCCGGGCGGTGATCGTGCTGCTCGGCATCAACGACATCGGCCAGCCCACCTCGATCGCGCCGCCGGCGGAGGCGGTCACCGTGGCGGAGCTGATCACCGGCCACCGGCAGCTGATCGCCCGCGCGCACGAACGCGGCCTGCGGATCCTCGGCGCCACCCTGACGCCGTTCCAGGACACCACCATCCCGGGCTACTACAGCGAGGCGAACGAGGCCAAGCGCGCCGCGGTCAACCGGTGGATCCGCACCAGCGGCGAGTACGACGGCGTCATCGACTTCGACCGGGCGGTGCGCGACCCGGCCCAGCCGCAGCGCATCCTCGCGCGGTACGACAGCGGCGACCACCTGCACCCCAACGACGCCGGCATGCAGGCGATGGCCGACGCGGTGCCGCTGCGCCTGCTCCAGGGCCTCGGCGACCGGGTCAGCGCGGGCTGAGAGGCACCGCGTAGGCCAGCGGCAGGGGCAGCCGGTCGTCCCAGGTGCCGGTCAGCACCGGGCCGGTCACCCGCTCCCGGGTGCCGAGCCGGCGCAGCACGGCCAGCTCCACCTCGTCGGTCACGATCACGGTCGGGTCCTCGTCGACGACCCGGCGCACGGCCCCGGCGGCCGGCACCGGGGCGTCCCCGGTGCCGCTGCCGCTGACCACCATGCCCGGCGCCCGGGTCTCCCGCCGCCCGTCGACCTCGAAGAACTCCTCCGCCTGGGTGCCGCCGGCGTGGATGACCCGGGACAGCGTCGCGGCGTAGACCGGGTCGCCGCAGGCGTCGTAGACCCAGCGGCGACCCAGCACCGAGTGCTCGGTCGTGCCGACGAGGAAGTCCGCGGCGCCCTCCAGGGGCGCGCCGCGGTAGCTGAGCGGGACCTGCAGCACGGGACCGTCACCGGCGCGCACCAGCATCGTCTCGAGCCCGACCGCGCCGGCCGGGTCGTCGAAGCGGTAGGCGGCGACCCGCACGAGCTCGGCCTCGGGCTGCCCCTGATACCAGGGCCGGCCGGCCAGCCAGCCGGCCAGCAGCTCAAGTTTGGTCGGGGTCAGTTCCGCGCGGTGCAGCAGGGCCATGCGCTGAATCTAGTTGATGCCTGCCTCCCGCAAGGCGGCCGCGACCTCCGGCACATCAAGCCGGCCCTGTGCCACACCCATCACCAGGTTGTACGCATCGTCATTGCTCATGCCGGGCTGCCTCCCGGTATTGAGGCCGCAGAACACCCACGCCGCCGCCAGCGCCAGACGTTTGTTGCCGTCCTGCAGCGGACGGTTCATACAGATCGACACCAGAAGGGCCGCTGCTTTGTCGGCAACGGTCGGGTACGGCTCATGCCCGCACACCTGCGCCTGCGGCCGGTGCGCCGACATCGACAACAGCCCGACGTCACGGATCACCACCGGCTGCGTGTCGAGCACCGCCACGGCGATGTCGACCAGATCTTCGGCATCGAGATATATCACTCGCCCAGGCGCCGCAACGCGTCGGCGAAGTTCGTCCGCACCACCGCCACCTCGCGGCTGATCATCGCCTTCTTCGTGTGGCGGCTGAGATAGTCCTCCGCCATCTTCACCAGGAGCGCCTGCACGCTGAGGTGCTCGCTCTCGGCCTGCGCGCGGAGTCGTTCCGCCAGCGCATCCGGGGGTCGAAAGTTCATCGCCATGTCTCGGATGGTACCAGAGTGGCACCACTCAGCGACAACGCAAAGTGCCACGTCAAGCGGCCCCGCGGGGGCGAAACTCACCATCAACCGACCGCCGTACGGCCGCCGGTGAGCGCTCAGATCCAGCCCTTGCCACGGGCGATCCGGACGGCCTCGTGGCGGTTCGCCGCGCCGACCTTCCCCGCCGCCGCGGATAGGTAGTTGCGGACCGTCCCGGGTGACAGCGCGGCCCGCCGGGCGATCTCCTCGACGGCGGCGCCGTCGGCGGCCAGGTCGAGCACGTGCGCCTCCCGCGGGGTCAGCGGGCTGTCGCCGGCGCTGATCGCCTCGGCGGCGAGTTGCGGGTCGACGTACCGGCCGCCGCCGTGGACGGTGCGGACCACCGCGGCGAGGGTCTCGGTGGAGACGGTCTTGGGCAGGAAGCCGCGGACGCCCGCAGCGAGCGCCCGCTTGAGGTGGCCGGGCAGGCCGTGGCTGGTGACGATCATCGTGTGGCAGGCCGGCACGTCCTGCTGGATCAGGCCGGCCACCGTCACGCCGTCCAGGTCGGGCAGTTGCAGGTCGATGACGGCCACCTCGGGTCGCAGGGCGCGGGCCATCGCGAGGGCCTCCGCGCCGGTCGCGGCCTGGGCGATCACCGCGAGGTCGTCCTCGAGCGCCAGCAGCGCGGCCAGCGCGCCGCGGATCAGGTGCTCGTCGTCGGCGAGCAGGATCCGGATCGGCTCCGGCCGGTTCGGGGTCACGGATGGGCCGGCGGGGTGCTCGCCGGCAGCCGCGCGGTGAGCCGGAACCGGTCCGGTCCGGGCCGCTCGGCGACCACGACGCCGCCCTGTCCGGCGATCCGTTCGGTGAGCCCGGTCAGCCCGCCGCCGTACCGCACCCGGTCGGTGCCGGGCTGCGGTGGCCCGGCGACACCGTCGTTCTCCATCATCAGCGTCACCGTACCGCCGTCGTCGGTGTGCAGGGTGATGGTGCAGTCGCCGGCCTCGCTGTGCCGCAGCACGTTGGTCGTCCCCTCGCGTACGGCCCAGCCGAGCATCCCCTGCACCAGCGGGGACAGGCCGGCGCCGTCCCCGCTGACCCGGCAGGCGATGCCCGCCGAGCCGAGCAGCGAGCGGGCGCCGGCGAGCTCCACGTCCAGGTCGGCCGCGCGGTATCCGCCGGCCACCGCCCGCAGCTCGGTCAGCGACTCCTGGGCGATCCGGCGCACCTCCAGCATCTCGTCGACGGCCTGCGCCTGGCCGCGCCGGGACAGCTGCGCCGCCAGCTCCGCCTTGAGCGCGAGCACCGACAGGGTCCGGCCGAGCACGTCGTGCAGGTCCCGGGAGAACCGCAGCCGCTCCTCCGCGACGGCCAGGCTCGCCCGCACCTGGTGCGAACGTTCCAGCTCCCGCACCGTCCTGAGCATCCAGATGGAGACCCGGTACGCGGGCACCACGAACACGATCAGGGCGCCCATCGCCAGGGCCGTCGCCCACGGTTGCGCCGCACCCTGCGCCCAGGACACCGCGAAGCCGCCGGCGCAGACCACGGCGCCGGCGGCCAGCGCCACCCGTGGCGCGACCGTGGTCGACAACGCGGCCACGAACGCCACCGAGAGCACGAGCAGCAGGGCGTTCGCGGGACCGTCGGGGTGACCGGGCGTCGGCTCCGGATAGGCGAGCAGGACCGCCACCCCGCCCGCCACCGTCAGCACGCCGGTGGCCGCCGTCAGCCGGACCGGCCGGGGCCCCTCGCCCAGGTAGTGGTTCGTCCCGGCGTGGGTGAGCGCCAGACACGCGGCGGTGTGCACGGCGAGCAGCCCCAGCACCGCGCCCGCGGCGACCGGCCCGCCGAGCTCCGGCAGCACCCCCACGGCGACCAGCAACGGCAGCAGCACCGCGCTGAGGTAGAACGACCCGCGCAGGTAGAGATCAAGGCGGGCCGCCTGGCCACGGGTACGCCACCAGGCCGTCACGTCCATCCGGCATCGCCCTTCCGTGGTTATGAGCGTGGCTCCCAGCGGAACCGGCGGCGCACCGCGCCAACCGCGAGCATCACCCAGGCAGCGAGGATCACCACGGGCAGGCCGGCGGCACCGGTCGTGCCCGCGAAGTCCGCCGGCGCGCCGTCATCGGCGGTGCCCAGCCAGCCTAGGCGCAGCAGCTCGACGACCGGCGTCAGCGGCAGGTACTCCGCGACCGCCGCCACCGGCCCGGGCAGCGACTCCCGCGGCAGCATCAGCCCCGAGCCCAGCATGCAGGCGAGCAGCACGGGCAGGGTGGTGATCTGGGCCAGCTCCACGGTCGCCGTGAAGGCCGCCGAGGCGGCGGCCAGCACCGTGAACAACACCAGCCCGCCGGCCATGCCGAGCAGCAGCAGCGGCGGGTTCACCGGGGTGGGCAGCCCGAGCAGGAGCGCGCCGGCCCCGACGGCCAGCACCGCCTGCGCGAGCCCGACGAGCACCACCGGGACCGCGGCGCCGGCCAGGATCTCGCCGTCGGTCAGCTCGCCGACGCGCAGCCGCTTGAGCACCAGCGACTCCCGGCGGGCCACGTAGGTGCTGACCAGCGGGTGGTAGACCGTGCTCAGCAGCAGGAACCCGAAGAGCGCGGTCAGCGCCAGCGCGCCGTCCCCGGTGTTCGCCGAGGCGAGCAACGCGACGAAGGCCACCGGGGTGAACAGCACGTGCAGCAGCGTCATGCGGTTGCGCCAGAGCAGCAGCAGCTCGGCGCGGGCCAGGGAACGGACCCGGCCACCCGCGCCGTCGCTCCACAGGCGAGCGTGGTCGGTGAGCGTCATGACACAGCCTCCCGGATCGGTTCGGACGCGGTGATGGCCAGGAAGGCCTCCTGCAACGAGGCCGACCGGGCATCCAGCTGGTGCAGGTCGACGCCGAGCCGGGTGGCCCACTGCAGCAGCACGGTCAGGCAGGCCTGCAGGCGATCGGTGCGCACGACGACCCGGCCGTCCGCGCCGACCTCCAGGCGGCAGTTGCCGGGCAGCTCGGGAAGCCGTTCGGCCTGTTCCGGCGGCCGCAGGACGAAGCCGATCCGGGCCGGATGGGCGGCGACGATGTCGGTCACCGAGCCGGCCGCGACGATCCCGCCCCGGTGCAGCACGGCGAGCCGGTCCGCCAGGTCCTGCGCCTCCTCGAGGTAGTGGGTGGTGAGGAGCACGGTGACGCCCTCGTCGCGCAGGCGCCGGATCAGGGCGTGGGTGTCGCGGCGGCCGTGCGGGTCGAGCCCGGTGGTCGGCTCGTCGAGGAACAGCACCTCCGGGCGTCCGAGGATGGCCAGGGCCAGGTCGAGGCGCCGGCGTTCGCCGCCGGAGAGCTGCTTGACCCGTACGGCCGGAGCCAGCGCGACCGCGTCGAGCGCCTCCTCGACCGGGCGGGCGGCGCGCAGCGTGCCGGCCCACATGCGCACGGTCTCGGCGACGGTGAGGTCGGCCGGGAAACCACCCTCCTGCAGCATCACCCCGGTCCGCGGCCGCACCGCCGCGCGCTGGGCGTACGGATCGTGGCCGAGCACCCGCACCGTGCCGGAACTGGGCCGGGCGAGGCCCTCGATCATCTCCATCGTGGAGGTCTTGCCCGCGCCGTTGGTGCCGAGCAGCGCCCACAGCTGTCCGCGCGGCACCGCGAACGACACCGCGCGGACGGCCTCGAATCCGCCCGCACCGCCGTAGCGGCGGCTCAGGTCATGCGCCTCGACGGCGACATCAGACGTCGGGTTTCTCATGGTTCGAGTCTCGGGACCCGCCGTGCCGCGGTGAAGTGCCGATCCTCATCGGCGCAGATGCGGAACGCGCCGGTGGCCCATGACAAATGTCAGCCGCCGGACGGCCCGCGGGCCGGTGTCATCCGAGGTCTGTCAGCGGCTGCTCCGCGCGCATCGCGGGCCGTGGCCGGCGGCCGGCCGGCCCGGTGGTGCGCGCCGGCGCCGCCACCGAGGCCCGCGACCGCAGCCGCATCGGCAGCTCCCGCACCCGCGGCTCGGCGTCGCCGGCCAGCAGCAGTTCCACCGCCCGGCGGCCGAGATCAAAGTACGGCAGATTGATGCTCGACAATTCCGGGTCGAGCCAGCGGGCAATATCGGAGTTGTCGAAGGAGATCACCGAAAGGTCGTCCGGAACGGTCAGCCCGGCCGCCGCGACGGCCTGATAAACGCCCATCGCCGTCCGGTCGTTCATGGTGATCACCGCGGTCGGCCGCGCGGTGTCCCACCAGCCCGCACGGAACAGGTCGGTGAGGGCGGCGCGGGCCGCCTGCGGCCACCAGGCGCACGGCACCCGGCCGGCCAGCCGGAGCCCGGCGGCGCGCAGGCCCTCCTCGACGCCGGCCCGCCGCCGCCGGCCGGCGACGGCGTGCGCGGGCACCTCCCCCACCAGCCAGATGCCGGTGGTGTGCCCGGCGTCGGCCAGCGCCTTCGCGGCGGTGCGCCCGCCCCTGCCGTCATCCGGTACGACCGCCGGCACGGCCAGCGTGGGGTCCACGCAGTTGGCCAGCACCAGCCGCCGGTCGCGCAGCGGCTCGGGCACGGACCGGACCGAGGTCGCCATGGTCGCGTAGATGAACCGGTCGACGCCGCGGGACAGCAGCGCCTGGACCGCCGAGGCCTCCAGGTTGCCGACGCCCTCGGTGTCGGCCATCAGCACCAGGTGGCCCCGGTCGGTGGCGGCGGCGATGCACCCGCGCAGCAGTTCCCCGGCGAACGACTCGGTGGCGATCACGTCGCAGATGAGCCCGACGGTCGGCGCCCCGGCCGGCACCGTCGTCCGCGGCACCAGGTGGCGCCGGTAGTCCAGCGTCCGGGCGGCCTGGAAGACCCGCTCCTCGGTGCCCGCCGAGATGCGCATGTCCCGCCGCCCGGACAGCACGAAGGACGCGGTGGTGGCGGACACGCCCGCCCGCGCGGCGACGTCCCGCAGGGTGACCCGCCCCCGCTTTCCCACCGGCATCAGCTCCGATTCCCGGCCCGCCTGATCAATTTCCGGTGGATCACGGCGGGATTTCCGGACCATTACGAGTGCCTTGACATGCGCTCGGAACGCGCAGGACACTCACGCTAATTGTTTAGCACCCGGAGGCCCGTCCGGGAGCACCTCTCCTCGGACCCACCTCGGCCAGGTGGTGGTCCGCAGCGCCGGCCTGACGGAGCGATCCGGCCCGGCGCACCCTGCCGCCGGCCGCCCGGAGCCATCGGGGCGACCGACGACTGCCCGGCAGCAGTCCCGGCGAAGGAGTGACCGATGACGACCACAGTGCCGACCGCTCGGGACCGCACCGGCCCCGCCCACAGCCGCAGGAACCGCCGCCGGGACGACACCGGGCTGGCTCTCCTGTTCATCCTGCCCGCGTTCATCGGCTTCGTGGTCTTCCTGCTCTGGCCGACCGCCCGGGGCATCTATCTCAGCTTCACCCGGTTCAACCTGCTCACCCCGCCGGAGTTCAACGGGCTGGACAACTACGTCCGGATGGCGCAGGACCCGGTGTTCTGGAACTCGATGCGGGTGACCGTCTACTACGTCATCCTCAACATCGGCATCCAGACCGTGCTCGCCCTGGTCATCGCCGTGATGATGCAGCGGCTCACCAAGAGCACCTGGCTGCGCGGGATCGTGCTCACGCCGTACCTGGTCTCCAACGTGGTCGCCGCGCTGATCTTCCTGTGGATCCTGGACTACCAGCTGGGCATCGGCAACACCGCGCTGGAGGTCATCGGCGTGGACCGGATCGCCTTCCTGTCCTCGGACGCCTGGGTCATCCCGACCATCGCGCTGATCAACGCCTGGCGCCACGTCGGCTACACCGCGCTGCTCATCTTCGCCGGCCTGCAGACCATCCCGGAGACCATGTACGAGGCCGGCCGGGTGGACGGCGCGAGCGAGATCCGGATGTTCCGCAGCATCACCGTCCCGCTGCTGCGCCCGATCCTGGCGCTGGTCCTGATCATCACCGTGGTCGGCTCGTTCCAGGTGTTCGACACGGTCGCGGTGACCACCCGCGGCGGGCCGGTCGACTCGTCCCGGGTGCTGCAGTACTACATCTACGACGTCGCGTTCGGGCGTTTCCAGTTCGGCTACGCCTCCGCGATGTCGGTGGCCCTGCTCGTCGTGCTGGTCGTCATCACCTTCATCCAGTACCGGCTCACCCGCGCCGAGCAGTCCGACCTGAACTGAGGAGGGGACATGGCCACCGTTACCACTCCCCCGGTCGCCACGACCGGAGCCGACACCGCAGTCCGGCCGGCCGAGGCGCCGGTGCCGCGCCGGTTCAGCGTCGGCCGGCTGCTCGCCTGGCTCTTCCTGATGCTGGTCATCCTGGTCAGCCTGTTCCCGTTCTACTGGATGCTGCGCACCGCGCTGTCCAGCAACAACGCGCTCTACTCCGGCACCGACAGCCTGCTGCCGGTGCAGCCCTCGGCGGGCGGCTTCGAGCGGGTCTTCGGCATCCAGACCGGCCAGGAGGCGATCGACGCCGGCGGGGCCGGGCAGCCGATCAACTTCTGGCGGTACCTGTTCAATTCCGTGGTGGTGTCCACCCTGATCACCGCCGGCCAGGTGTTCTTCTCCGCGATGGCCGCGTACGCCTTCGCCCGCCTGCAGTGGCGGCACCGGGAGAAGGTCTTCGCGTTCTTCCTGGCCGGGCTCATGATTCCGGCGATCTTCACGCTGCTGCCGAACTTCGTCCTGATCAAGCAGCTCGGCCTGGTCGACACGCTGCTCGGCATCGCCCTGCCGTCGATGCTGATGACGCCGTTCGCGGTCTTCTTCCTGCGCCAGTTCTTCCTCGGCATCTCCCGCGAGGTCGAGGAGGCCGCGCTGGTCGAGGGCGCCTCCAAGGTCCGGGTCTTCTTCCGCCTGATCATCCCGATGTCCTGGGCGCCGATCACCACGCTGGCGATCCTGACCTACATCACCTCGTGGAACGAGTACTTCTGGCCGCTCATGGTCAGCTACACCGACAACTCGAGGGTGCTCACGGTCGCGCTCGGGGTCTTCAAGTCGCAGACCCCGCAGACCGGGCCGGACTGGTCCGGGCTGATGGCGGCCACGCTGGTCGCCGCGCTGCCCATGCTGATCCTCTTCATGCTCTTCGCCCGGCGCATCGTCAACTCCATCGGCTTCAGCGGGATCAAGTGATGTCCAGGAACCTGCGCGCCACCGCGGCCGCCCTCGCCCTGACCCTCCTGACCGCCTGCGGCGGCGCCGGCACCGGCGGCACCACGGGCACCATCGAGTACTGGCTCTGGGACTCCGGGCAGCAGCCCGGGTACCAGAAGTGCGCGGACGCGTTCCAGCAGCAGAACCCGGGGCTGCGGATCCGCATCTCGCAGTACGGCTGGGACGACTACTGGTCCAAGCTCACCGCCGGCTTCATCGCCGACACCGCGCCCGACGTCTTCACCGACCACCTGTCGAAGTACGCCCAGTTCGTCGACCTCAAGGTGCTGCGCCCGCTGGACGACCTGGCGCCCACCGCCGACGTCCGGGACGCCGACTACCAGGCGGGCCTGGCCGAGCTCTGGAAGGGCCAGGACGGCAAGCGGTACGGCACGCCGAAGGACTGGGACACGATCGCGATGTTCTACGACCGCGCCGCGCTGCGGGCCGCCGGCATCGAACCGGCCACCCTGGAGACCCTGTCCTGGAACCCGGTGGACGGCGGCACCTTCGAGAAGGCGATCGCGCACCTGACCGTCGACGTCAACGGCGTCCGCGGCGACGAGCCCGGCTTCGACAAGAGCCACGTCAAGACGTACGGGCTGGCCTCCGAGGGCGCCGGCGGGGGCGGCTGGGGCCAGACCCAGTGGTCCGCCTTCACCGGCAGCGCCGGCTGGCAGGCGCTCGACAAGAACCCGTGGGGCACCCGCTTCAACCTCGACCAGCCGGTCTTCCAGGACACCCTGCGGTGGTACTTCGGCCTGGCGCAGAAGGGGTACATGCCCAGCTTCGCGGCGATCGGCGGCGCCAACGCGATCGGCACGGACAAGCAGATCCAGTCCGGCATCGCGGCGACCGGCCTGAGCGGCTCCTGGATGATCTCGACGTTCAGCAAGCTCACCGACTCCGCCGGCAAGAAGCTCGACATCGGCATCGCGCCGACCCCGATCGGCCCCACCGGCAAGCGCGCCTCGATGTTCAACGGGCTGGCCGACTCCATCACCACGCTGAGCAAGCAGCCGGTCGACGCCGCGAAGTGGGTCAAGTTCCTCTCCGGCGAGCAGTGCCAGAACATCATCGGCGAGTCCGGGGTGGTGTTCCCGGCCCGGCCCAAGGGCACCGAGCTGGCCATCGCCTACAACAAGGCCGAGCGCGACCTGGACGTCACGGCGTTCACCGACCAGGTACGCGACAAGACGACCTTCCTGTTCCCGGTCACCACCAACGCCGCCGACATCCTGGCGCTGATGCGGCCGCGGCTGGACGGCGTCTACATCGGCTCGTCGCCGGTGTCCAGCCTCACCGAGCTCAACAACCAGCTGAACGAGCTGTTCAAGGTCACCCGGTAGGCCCGCCGTCCCGCCCTGCCGCGGCGCCGCCCGGTCAGCGCCGCGTCCTCGATCCGACTCGGGAAGTCCACGCGCCCGTCCGTCGCGAGGCGGCCGGTGGATGACAGCGTGGGCTACCGTGCGAGCGGTGCTGACCATCCCGGGCCGGAAGCTGGGTAGCCTCGCCGCCGTCGCTGTGCTCCTCGCCGTCGCCTTCGTCCTCGCCCCGCCCACCCTGGCGGGGGCCCGGTCGAGCGCCGGCATCGGCGACGAGCGCGATCTCACCGAGGCGCTCCGCGCGGCCTTCGTCGAGTACTGGCACTCCGGGGCGCCGGCCTTCTCCCCGCGCCTGGAGCAGGTGGTCGACTACTGGTTCCGCTACCACGTGGTCAAGGCCGGGATCGCCGCGCTGCTGCTGGTCGTGCTCGTCGCGCTCGGTGTCCTGCTCCGGCAGGCGTACCAGCGGGCCGACGCGATCGGCCGGCGGGGCAGGGCCGCCCTCGCGTCGGCCGGCGCCCTGGTCACGGCGCTCGGGCTGCTCGCGCTGGTGACGGTGATGGCCAACGTCCAGGGGGCGGTGGCACCCTTCGCCTCGCTGCTGCCGATGCTCACCGGGAACACCGCCGACGCCGAGCTGACCGGCACGCTGGATCAGGTCAGGCAACGGATCGCAGCAGCCCCGGCGCCGGGCGGCCGGACCCCGCCGGCGCTCGCGGTGATGATCGACGACTTCGCGCGGTACCACGTGGCGATGGCCCTGATCGCCGCGATCGTCGCGGCGAGCCTGGTCGTGCTGAGCGTGGCGGCCTGGCGGCGGTTCAGCAGGGCGACCGCGGCCGACCGGGCGACCAGGCGCAGCCGGGCGTCGTTCGGCGTGCTCACGGCGGTGACGTCGCTGATCCTGATGGTGATCGCGCTGGCGAACACGGCCACCGCGGCGGACCCGGCGCCGGCGCTCGCGGCCTTCTTCGCCGGTGGTTGGTGACGCACGGGCCACCGGTCACGAGCGCGGGCCGGTTCATGTCAGAACAACATCAAGCTATGCTCCTCGGGTGACCACCCGGGACCACGCTCAGCTCCGCATCGCGGCGGACCTCGCCGTGCTCACCGTCCGCGAGGGTGCCCTGCAGGCGCTTGTCATCACCCGCGGCAACAAGCCCTTCATCGGCCAGCCCGCCCTGCCCGGCGGCTTCGTCCACACCGACGAGAGCATCGACGCCGCCGCGGCCCGGGAGCTCCACGAGGAGACCGGCCTCGACGGCAGGAACATGCACCTGGAGCAGTTCGCGGTGTACGGCGACCCCGACCGCGACCCGCGCGGCCGGGTGGTCAGCGTGGCGTACCTGGCGATCATGCCCGACCTGCCGATCCCGACCGCCGGGTCGGACGCCCGCAGCGCCGCCTGGGTCCCGGTCGACAAGGTGCGCGGCAGCCTGGCCTTCGACCACGACCGGATCCTCGACGACGCCGTCGAGCGCGCCCGGCAGCGGCTGGAGCTGACCACGCTGGCGACGAGGTTCTGCCCGCCCGAGTTCACCATCGGTGACCTGCGCTCGGTCTACGAGGTGGTCTGGGGCGAGCCGCTGGACCCGCGCAACTTC
Source organism: Actinoplanes sp. NPDC049599 (assembly GCF_044465625.1). NCBI lineage: Bacteria > Bacillati > Actinomycetota > Actinomycetes > Micromonosporales > Micromonosporaceae > Actinoplanes > Actinoplanes sp. NPDC049599. Next base: position 83,640 of record NZ_JBITLX010000010.1, on the reverse strand, counting down.
AGCCGGAAGGTCATCAACACCGAGGGTTTCGTCGAGCCCACCGACACCAAGCGGTCCCCCGCGACCGGCCGCCCCGCGGCGCTCTACCGGGCCGGGCCGGCCGTCACGCTCAATCCGCCGATCATGCGGGCCGGCTCGCGCTGAGCCGGCCCCACAGACGCCGGTGCCGGCGCCCCGGGCGGGGCACCGGCAGCCGGGTCAGGCCGTGATCAGCGGCAGACCTTGAGGACCCCGTCCCAGTTGGTGCCGGCCTGGCAGACCGGCTCGGCGGAGGCGGGGGCGGACGCGACGGTGGCCGCGCCCAGGCTGATGGCGGCCGCCGTGACGAGCAGGGTCACGGCGCGGCGCAGGGTTGAACGCATGGTGATTCCTTTCCGGAACCTCGTGGGAAAGTCGTGAATGAGGGCGAGAGGACCCGGCGTCGCGTTCTCCCCCGCCCGGACGGGCGTGGGAGCCGGAGGCTTGCCGGCCTCCACGCGGCGCCCCGCGCGGCCGGTCCCCGGCGGGCCGGCACGATCGCCGGCCGCCCAGTGCGGCGGTGGAGCCCGGGCCGGTCGTCCGCCTCGGCGCCGGCTCTCCGCCTTACTGTCAAACTCACAATAACTGGGTCCAGGGTTTGCGTCAAGTAGACAATAAGTCTGTTACGGTGAGTGGACTCCCCGACACTCTCGGTCTTGAGGTGGACGCATGATGTATCGCGCGCTGGATCTGGTCCTGACCGTCGCCCTGGCCCTCGCCGTCGGTGTGCTCGGCGCCTTCGACGTGGTCGGCCCCGCGGTCACCGGCGGCGCCACGCTCACCACGCTGGGCCTGCTCGCGGCGAGCACTCTGCACGGCCGCTCGTCGCTGGGGGCGCTGACCCGTACCGTCGCCGAGCTCGGCCGGAATCTCAGCGAGCGCGCCGGCGCCGACCGGCTGCTGACCGCCTCCACGTCCGGTGTGGACCTCGATCTGGACGCGGCCGACGACGTCCGCGCCCTGGGCGTCACGCTGGCCCGGACGCTGCGCAACCATCACGCCGTCCTGCGCCGGCGGCTGGACGCCGGCGCCACCGTCCGCATCGCCCTGATCGCGCCGCGGGCGGAGACCGTCGCCGAGGCGGCCCGGCGCAGCACCATCGCGGACCGACCGATGATCTTCGAGCACCGGCTGCGGCCCACCCTGGACCTGCTGGACGACCTGGCCGAGCACGCGGCGGCCGGCCCCGGCCGCATCGAGGTGCGGCTGCTGGACTTCGTGCCGGCGTTCGGCCTGCTCGCGATCGACGCGGACACCCCGCACGGCCAGCTGCGCGTCGACATCTACTCGCACCGCTGCGGCACCCCCGAGCCCGCGCTGCCGCTGTACGCCGACCGCGACGTCCGCTGGTTCCGGCACTTCGTCGCCGAGTTCGACCAGGTGTGGGCGGCGGGACGGCCCTACGACCGCCCCCAGGAGGAGCTCACGCGATAGGGGTGCCGCCGCTGGCCGCGGTGAGCGCCTCGACGATCCGCGGCGCGGTCCGGCGGGTGCCGCCGGACCGCAGCAGGCAGCGGATCGCGGTCACCGCGTCGCCCGCCGGGATCCAGGACACCTCCGAGCCGGTGGCCGCGGGCAGGTCCAGCCGGCCGGCGATGCTCGGGTGCACCACGACCACGGCGCTCGCCCGGTGCCCGCGGGGTTGCAGGCGGCGCAACCGGCGTACCGCGCCGAGCAGCGGGCCGGCCGACTGACCGATGTAGACGCCGCCGCAGAAGACGGCGCCCGCGGCGCTGGTCGCGTACGAGCCGGGCGGCCAGGCCACCGCGTCCACCAGCACGACGCGGGGGCCGGCGCTGAGCGCGTACGGCAGCGGCGGCTGGCCGTTGAGCCGGACACCCTGATAGAGCCGGACGCCCGGCAGCCGCAACAGGCCGGTCAGCAGCTCACCGGTCCGCCGGGCGACCTCGGACGCGGTGGTCCCGATCGGACGCAGTGGGCGCCGTTCGGTGTCCACGATCCGGGCCGGGCCGGCGTGGCGTGCATCGATCATGCGCGGTCCCCCCAACGCTTTCGGTCATCCCGCACTGACGTGGCGCAATTCAGTCACGGCCGACTACCGAAGAGCTTCCGAATGACTACTTAAAGTTCGACGCGGCCCGTTCGGCGCTGGCGGCGGGCACCGGCGCCTTCTACGGTCGGACAGCGGGGATCGACGCGGTGTGAGGGGCGGAGGTCCACAGAAGGTGATCTACGGGGTCCTGGGCGAGCTGGAGGTACGCGATCCACGCACCGGGCGGCCGGTGCGGCTGCCGCCCGCACGGCAGCTCGCCGTGCTCGCCGCGCTGCTGATCCAGCCGAACAAGCGGCTGTCGCACGCCGACCTGCTGCGGATGGGCTGGGGCACGGCCGACGTCGCGGAGGCCCAGCTGCACAAGGCGGTGTCGGCGCTGCGGGCCCTGCTGCGGCCGATCGGCCGGGCCGACGACCTCGTCACCCACGCCCGTTTCGGCTACGAGCTACGCGCCGGCCCCGACGACCTCGATCTGATCGCCTTCGAGCGGCTCGCCGCGACCGCCGCCGACCCCGGCCGCACCGAGGACGAGGCGGAGCTGCTGGGCCGGGCACTCCAGCTGTGGCGCGGGCCGCGGCCGCTGTCCAACGTGGCCGCGCCGATGCTCGATCCGCTGGTCCTCGCGCTCCAGCTGCGCCGCAAACGGATCGCGGTCCGGTTCTTCACGCTGCGGGCCCGGCGGCGCGAGTTCGGCGCCGTCCTCGACGACCTGCAGCGCCTCGCGGCCGAGTTCCCGACCGACCACCAGCTGCAGAAGCTCCTGATGATCGTGCTGTACCACAGCGGGCACCGGGCGGAGGCCGTCGAGGCGTACGAGCGGTACACCCGGGCGCTGGACGCGGCCCTCGGCGACATCGACGCCGAGCTGCGCACGCTGGCCTACGCGATCGGCGCCGGCAACGACGAGGTGGTGGCGCGGTCGTTCCCGCTGGACGAACGGCCCGCCCGCAGCGTCACCACGGTGCCCCAGCAGCTGCCCGCGGCGCCGCCCGGGTTCGTCGGCCGCGACCCGCTGGTGGCCGAGCTGAACTGGCTGCTCGGCGCGGGCACGCCGTACCGGGTCATGGTCGTGCCCGGTCCGGGTGGCATCGGCAAGACCGCGCTCGCGCTGCGGGCGGCGCACCAGCGCCGCGCGGAATATCCCGACGGCCAGCTCTGGGCGGAGCTGCGCGGCGCCTCGGCGGACCCGGCCGGCCCCGCCGAGATCCTGGCGCAGTTCCTCCGCTCGCTGGACGTGCCGGTCGTGCCGGAGTCGCTGGCCGAGCGGGCCGCGCTCTACCGCAGCCTGCTGGCCGACCGGCGGATGCTCGTGGTGCTCGACGACGCGGCCGAGGGCGCCCAGGTCGTGCCGCTGATCCCGGCCGGCGCGGGCTGCAAGGTGCTCGTCACCGCCCGCCGCCACCTGCCCGACGTGCCCGGCGCACACCACGTCGGCACGCTGGAGCCGCTGGCCGAGCCGGATGCCGCGGTGCTGTTCGAGTCCGTGGTGGCGGCCTCGCGGATCGACCTGAGCGGCGAGCGCGCGGCGGTGCGCGAGGTGGTCCGGCTGTGCGGCGGGTTGCCGCTGGCCCTGCGGATCGCCGCCGCGCTGCGCGTGCACGACGATCCGCACCCCACCGCCGAGCTGGCCCGGCGGCTGCGCACCCACGGGCCCGCGGCGTACGCGTTCGGCGCCGACAGCCTCGCGCGCACGCTCGAGACCGGGCTGGCCCCGCTCGCGGCGGCACACCGGCGGCTCTTCGTCGACCTCGGGCTGCTGCCGCTGCCGACCTTCGGCACCTGGACCGCCGCCGCGCTCAGCGACGACCCCGAGCGCGGCCGCGCCGCGCTGGCCGAGCTGGCCGCGGCGTCCATGGTGGAGACCACCGCGGCCCCGGTGCCACGCCGATTCCGGTTCCACGACCTGACCCGGGAGTACGCCCACCGCCGGGCCCTCGCCGAGCACCCGGACCCGGGTGAGCGCGACGAGCTGCTCCGCCGGGTGTGCGCGGCCCTGCTGGACCTGACCCGCCGCGCGCACGCCCGGCTGTACGGCGGCGATTTCGAGGTCGTGCACAGCGACGTGCCGGACGCGTACCTGCCGGACGACGCGTACGCCGAGGTCGACGCCGACCCGATCGCCTGGTTCCAGGCGGAGCGGCTCACCGTGCGGGTGGCGGTGGAGCTTGCCGCCCGGCTCGGGCTCACCGCGCTGTGCTGGGACCTCGCCGTCTCGGCGCACGAGTTCTACACGATCCTGAGCCTGCACGACGACTGGTACGCCACGCACACCACGGCGCTGCGGGCCTGCCGCACCGCCGGTGACCGCCGCGGCGAGGGCATCGTGCTGACCTGCCTCGGCCAGCCGGCCCTGGTCGCCGGCGGCCGCCGGCCCGGCGTCTCCGGCATCGCCGAGCTGACCCGGGCCGTGCGGCTGCTGGACGCCGAGAAGGACGAGCACGGCCTGGCGATCGCCCGCCGCACGCTGGCCAACGCGGTCCGCCGCCGCGGCCGCTCCACCGAGGCCCTCGCGCTGTTCGGCGCGGCGCTGCCCGGATACGAGGCCGCCGGCGACACCGTGGGCCGGTGCCAGACGTTGCGGTTCATCGGCCAGGTCCACCTCGACCGCGGCGACCACGGGCCGGCCATCGCCGCGCTGGCCCGGGCCCAGGAGATCGCCGACCGGCTGGGCAAGCCGCGGCTGATCGCGCAGACCCGGTACTGGACCGGCTGCGCGCGGCTGGCCGCCGGCGACCCGGCCGGCGCGGAACGCTCGTTCGCCGCCGTGGCGGCGATGGTCGGCAGCGACAGCGGGCTGGGCTCGGCGTACGCGGAGCACGGCCTCGGTGAGCTGGCCCGGCACCGGCACGACCCGGTCCGCGCGGAGGAGCACCTGCGCCGCGCCGCGACGCTGGCCCACGAGCACGCCGACGCGCTGCTGGAGGGCCGGGTCCGGCTCTCCCTGGCGGAGCTGTGCCGCGACCGGGGCCGGCCCGCCGACCAGGTCGCCGAGCTCGGCCGGGCGGCCCGCTGCTTCGCCGCCGTCGACGCCGCCTACCTGGAGATCCAGGCGCAGGCGCGGCTGGCCGCGGCGCTGACGGCCCAGGGCCCGGCCGTGGTCGCCGACGCCGCCTGGGCCCGCGTCCAGCAGCTCTACGACGCCGGGGAGGTGCCCGAGCAGGACCGGGTGCTGGGCCGCCCCGCCCCCGGCTGACCGGCGCCGGCCGGCGGCCCATCAGCTCGCCCGCCGGTACGCGGGCCCGGCCCACCAGCTGCGGCCCTCGGCGGCGACGCCCTCGAGGACGAACAGTGTGTTGCGCAGTCCGGTCGCGTCCTCGGCGCCGTCGGCCAGGATGCGCGAGTCCTCGTCCGCGCCGGCCTGCCCGGGCTCGGTCACGGCGACCTCGATGTCGGCGCCGTTGACCAGGAAGAGCTGGAACTCCCGGGCGCCGTCGTCGCGCAGGGTCACCCGCACCGCGGCCACCGCGTCGTAGCGGTAGTTGGTGCGCTCCCAGTGGTGGAACGTGGCCCGCGCGAGGTTCAGCTCGACGGTGATCTGCCGGACCCCGTCCGCGGTCAGCAGGAAAACCAGCAGCTTGTACCGCGAGTAGCGCCACGGGCCGTTCTTCGCCCGCGCCCGCTTGCTGCCCTCGCCGCGCGCCTCCATCGACGCGTACGCGCTGATGTCGCTCCACTTGAGCTGGTATGCGGCCAGCGCGTGCTCCAGCAGGATCCGGCGGTCGCAGTCGAGCCACTGCGCCATCTCGATGTCGTCCGGCCGGTCGGCGAGCCGCTGCTCCCACCGCTGGTGCTCGAACCAGTACGAGGTCTCCCGCTGCTGCCGTTCTTCCTCCTCGGCCACGACCCGCTTGTTCTCGGCCACCACGCGCAGCCCGACGACCACCGCGACCCAGACGGCGGCCGCGATCGCCACGACGGCGCCGGCGGTCTGGAGCAGGTTCTGCCGGGCGGCGGACTGCACGGCCCAGACGATGCCGAGCATCGCCACCACGGTGCCCGCGCCGGCGCCGGCCTTCACCGGCGGCAGGACCCGCCAACGCCACCGGTGGTCGAGCAGGGTTCCGGCGTCCCACTGCCGCCGCAGCTCCCGTACCTGGAAGCGGATCAGCCACTTGACGGCCTCCGGCTCGACGCGGTGCTCGCGGTAGACCTCGCACACCTCGTCCCGCAGCTTGCTCATCGGCCCGTACGCGTCGACGAGCCAGCCGGCCCGGTCCGGGCCGTTCGGCGCGTACCGGTCGGCGTAGCGCATGTAGAGCCGGTCCACCCGGTGGGTGAAGCCGCCCGGCCGGGCGGCGTCGCTGGGGAACCGCTGCGACCGCCACCGCCGCGTCTCCGCCCGCAGCGCGTCGGCGCGGTACCGCCACTCGGCGCCGTTGATCAGGGCGACGCCGGCCGCGACGAGGGCGACCACGAGCGCGATGACCGCCGAGGTGTCGTCGCGCTGCAGGGCGAGCCAGCCGACGGTGCCCACGGCGCCGGCGCCGACCGCGCTCATCGCCACGGCGAAGGCGACGCTCGCCGGGGGCACGTCGGACGGCCGGACCGGCCTGGTCCGCGGGCGGGCCGGATTGGGCTCGAAGAACTTCCACACCCGCTCCTGCCGGCGCTCGGCACCCTGACGGACCCGCGCCTGCTGGACGTCCCGGTCCCACAGGTCGTCCTTGAGCGAGCCCTGCAGCACCCGTTCCAGGTGGCGGAGGACCTCGTTGCGCAGCACGGCGTCGAGGTGGTCGATGTCGAGCAGGATCTCCGCGGCGCCGGTCCCGGGCTCCGCGTGGTCCTGGCTGGCGGCGACCAGGCGGCGGATGACGTTGATGCCCGGCGACCACCGGTCCTGCGGCAGCCCGTCGATCTCACGCAGCACCGCCCGCAGCTCCACCCAGTCCTCGCGGGACAGCTCCGACAGCGTCCGGCCGCTGAAGAACGCCAGCAGCCAGTAGAACCAGACCTTGCGGGACCGGCGGAGGTGCACGGTGACCTCGGTCAGCAGCTTGCGGGCGGTGGTGGCCTGCCCGGACGCGAGGTAGCGCAGCGCGAAGCCGAACTTCTCCTGCGGCGAGGCGTCGTGCGGGACCTGGTAGTAGTTGTTGTGGACGCCACCGTGGATGGTGCCGGCCACCGCGCCGTGGTTCCCGCCGTGCGCCGTGACGGTGGTGCCGCCACTCTCGGCGCTCACCACCAGCTCCCCTGCTCGTGATCGGCGCGAGCGGGGCGGGCACCGTTGCTGACCCCGCCGTTGATGATCCCGGCGACCGCGCCGTGACTGCCACCGGTCGTCTCGACGTGGATCCCCGGCGCACCCGGGTTCTCCTCGTCCTCCTCGGCGCCCGCTGGATGATGGGCGATGAGGTCCGCCGCCAGCGCGGTCGCGAAGACGGCCGCGTTGCGCACGGCCCGCGCCTGCCAGCGCCGGCCGTCGGTGGCGGACTTCGTCCCGTCGGCCCGGTCGCTGATCGCCCGGATGACGGCCACCGGCGCGGCGCCGAGCTGTCCCGCCTTGGCCACCCCGGCGGCCTCCATCTCGATGGCGACCGCGTCGTCGTAGTGCTCCCGGATCCAGCGCAGCGGCTCGGACACCCGGGCGTCGTGCAGCACCTCCCCGGACGCCACCGGCCCGAAGTGCACCCGCGGCCCCTGCGCCCCCGCCCGCAGGTTCCGGGCCCGCTCGACGCGCCGGGCGATCTGCCGGGCGGCCTGGTCGATGCCGTGGTCGATCTCCCAGACCCGGGGCCGGGACTTGAGCCCGTCGGCACGGGCGGCGGCACCGTGATAGGCGTACACGTGGGTGGCCACCACGACGTCGCCCAGCGCCAGTCCCGGCCGCAGGCTCCCGGCCACCCCGACGAAGAACACCGCCAGCGGCCGGAACTCCCGGATGGCCCGCTCGGCGATGACCGCGGACGCGTGGTTGCCCTGCCCGGTGAGGGCCAGCACCACCTCGCCACCGCCGCCGATCGCGCCGATCTCGAAGCGGGTGCCGGACACCGGCGGGGGCTGGCGCAGGTCGGCGAGCAGGTCCCGGACGGCGTCGTACTCGACGTCCAAAGCGGTGAGCACAACGACCGGCGGCCGGTTCCGTCGACGTTCGTTCATGCCATCAACCCTTCATGTCAAGGTCACATTAACCCCGACGACAGGTCGATCGCCGTACGTCCGGGGCGAGCGGATACATCGTCATAAATCGATCTACCGGACTCCTACCGGGCACCGGCTCCGGCCGCGAGATCCTGTGTTCGCGGCCGGCCCCTGTAGCCGCCGCCCCCGGTGAGGTGGTGCCCTGGGGTGCCCGGCGCCGACCGGCAGCCGCCACCGCCGCGCCGGCCCCGGGCACCCGTGCCCATGCTCGCCGGAATTTCTACCGTTTCCCCACCGTCACCCTGTCGGCGTCCCCCGATCGGGTCACCGCCGGTTTAGGCTCCGGACCGCCGCACGGCCGAGGACCGAGGAGCCCGCATGCGTGACGACGGCGACCCCGTCAGCCGGGGCGAGGTCGACGCCCTGATCATCACCGCGCTGAAGGAGGAGTACGAGGCCGCCAGGGCGGTCCCCGGGACAGCCGAGTGGCGGGAGCACGGGGTCGGCGGTCCGGCGCCGTACGCCACCGGTCGGTACCGCACCGGGACCGGGCAGACGATCTCGGTGGCGCTGGCCCGCCCGAGCGGGATGGGCGCGCGAGCCACCGGCCCCCTCACCACGACACTGACCGACCGGCTCAAGCCCACCTGCCTGGCGATGTGCGGCGTCTGCGCCGGCAATCCCGGTGACACCGCCCCGGGTGACGTGATCGTCGCCGCCCCGGCGTACGAGTGGGACGAGGGCAAGCACCACGGCACCGCCTTCCACGCCGATCACCAGCAGTTCCCGCAGGACACCCGGTGGGTACGGGCGGTCGAGGACTTCACCCCGGCGGACCTGCCGAGCCACGGCGTCGCCACCGAGGAGGAGGCGACGGTCTGGTATCTGGAGCGGCTCCACCGGGGCCAGGATCCCCGTACCCATCCCGCCCGGCCGCGCTACTTCCCGGGCTCGACCTGGCGCACCCGGCTGGACCGGCTGGCGTCCGACGGCCTCATCACCTGGCGGGACGGCAGCCTGGAGCTGACGCACCGCGGGCGGGACCGCATCCGGCGCGCCCTGTACATCGACGTCGACGGGCCGGACCGGCTGCCGTTCGCCGTCTTCGCCGGGCCGATGGCCAGCGGCAGCGCCGTCATGGCCGACCCGGAGATCTGGGACCGGCTCGAGATCACCCAGCGCCGGATCCTGGCCCTGGAGATGGAGGCGGCGACCGTCGCCACGGTCGCGCACGAACGGCAGGTGCCGCACTGGCTGGTCGCCAAGGGCGTGATGGACCATGCGAACCTCGACAAGGACGACCGGTTCAAGGCCTTCGCCGCCCGGGCCTCGGCCGAGGTGCTCTTCGCCCTGCTGGCCACGTTGCTGCCGGCCGCGACCGCGGCGCCCGATCCGGTCCCGCCGGCCGAGGGGGTGCCCGGGGCCGTCAAACTCGAGACGGTACGCCGGCTCACCTACGACTGGCAGGACCTGGCCGACGTCGTCGGGGTGCCCTCGTACGAGACGCGCCGGTTCCGCCCCGGCGACGAACCGCGGGAACTGTGGGCCTGGCTGCAGAACCGGCGCCGGCTGGCCGACCTGCCGGGCGCCCTGGACGAGATCGGCCGCGCCGACCTGGCCGCGCTGCTGCGCCCGTACCTCTGACGCCGTCAGGCCCGCGCGCGGGCCATGACCTCCTCGTCGGTCAGCGGGCTGCTCGGGTGGTGGGTCAGGCACATCGGCGTCCGCGCCTTGTGCGGCACCTCGCCCTCGAGCGCGACGTAGAACTCCCCCGCGGTCAGGTTGCCGATGTCCGGCACGTCCCCGCCCTTCACCCGGGCCATCTCCCGGGCGGCGTCGATCTGGATGGGCACGCTCAGCCGCCCGAAGAAGTGCGTCGCCGCGTTGCCGGGGATGCGGTTGTGCAGGTTCTTCGGCGCCTGGGTGGCGAAGATCAGGCCGAGGCCGTACTTGCGCGCCTGCGACGCCAGGGCCAGCGTGCTCTGGGTGCACGCGGTCATCGCCCCCGAGGGCGCGAAGTCCTGCGCCTCGTCCATGACCAGCAGACCCAGCAGCGGGCGGCCCCGGGCCGGATTCTTCTTGATCCACGCGAACAGCCCCATCTGCAGCTGGTTGACAAAACCCTGCCGGGCGCCGTCCGCCGGCAGGCCGATGAGGCTGATGACGGAGATCCTGGCACGCTTGCCGGGCGACGGGGTCAGCAGCGTGCCGGGATCCGCGGGCGTGCCGCCGCCGCCGAACATCGGGTCGTTGTCCATCGCGGCGGTCAGCGTCTGCGCGAGGCCCGCGGCGAGCTTCGCCGCGCCGTCGAGGCCGCTGACCCCCTCGGGCAGGTCGGACAGCAGCGCGATGAGCCCGCGAATGTCGTGGCCGCCCTGCCGGCCGAAGTGCTCGACCGCCTTGCGCAGCACGGCCGTGCCGAGGTTCACCCGGGGGGTGCGGCCCACCAGGTTGGCGCGGGGGGCCAGGGCGGTCACCGCGGCCTCCACCGCCGCGGTGAACTCGTCGGGATCGTCGCGGACGTCGCGGAAGTCCGGCAGCGGCTGGAAGCTGAGCGGCCGGCCGGACTCCCGCCGCGGCGTCCAGGTGAGCACCTCGGTGTCCGCCAGGTACCGGGCCGCCCGGTCGGCGTCGCCCGGGCGCCAGCCGGCCGGTGGCCGCGGCCAGGGATCACCGAGCCGGGCGAGGTCGTTGTTGGGATCCAGGACGATCGCCGACACGCCCAGCAGCGCGCATTCCTCCACGAGCCGGCGCAGCAGCACCGTCTTGCCGGAGCCCGACGCGGCGAAGATCGCCGCGTGCTTGCGCAACGCCTCCAGCGAGAGCGGCGCGGGTGCGTCGTCGTCGATGCCGTGACCGATGGTGAATCCGGCCGTCGCCGGGACCTGCGGCACGCGGTCCGGCGTCGTCCGCCCCCCGGTCCAGTCGTCCGCGTCCGCCAGGGCCTCCTTGAAGAACGTGATCTGCTCGGTGGGCCGGTAGCGGACCAGCCAGGCGTGCAGCTGCGCCGGGTTCTCGTCCCGCAGCCCGTGCAGCGCGGCGAGGATTCGCAGGTCGGTGTCGTCGACCCCGAGCGTCACGCCGCCGTCGCTCTCGAGTTGCCGGACCACCTCCTGGGTCTTCGCGGACTGGCTCCAGGGGCCGTTCCGCAGCAGGAACAGCTTCCGCTTGGCCACCTCGGGGGTGAGGCCCGCGGCGGTGCGGGCCCGGCGGATCCGGTGCAGCGCGGCCACCCCGTGGTGGGTGTCGCTGATCGCCCGGAAGGACCAGTGCATCTGATCCTCGGTACGCCTCTCGTCCGGCGAGCGCTCCCGCTCCTCCTCGGACCGCTCGTCGAGGTCACGGCGCAGGCGCGCGTGCAGATCCGGCTTGGAGCTCGGCGGCGGGTCGATGCTGAACCGCTCGCCGCCGTCGCCCCGCTCGGCGATCCAGGCCTGCAGGCCGGCGGCGAGCAGGGCCGGGAACGAGCCGTCCTCGGTGTCGTGCTCGAGCGGTGAGGTGACGTCGGCGTTGCGTTTCAGCTCCTCGAACCGGGCCTCGATCCGGGCCAGTTCGTCGCCGGAGATCGCCGGCGCCGTCGTCACCGGCGCCTTGGTCACCTGCTCCTCGCTGGGCACGTCGCTGAGCCGGCTGAGCTCACGCACCTCGCCGTCGATGAGGCAGGACCGGACGTGCCGGTCGATGGCGACGAGCAGCCTCCGGGGCGTGTAGCCGCCGGTCTCCGCGAAGACCTGCGCCCGGATGGGCCAGGTCGGATAGTCCGGGGCGAAGCCGACCTTGGCGAAGCGGTCCGCGAACCGCTTCTCGATCAGCTGCCGCGCGAGGTCCGGGTCCTGCATGCCCTGCAGCGCCAGGCAGCGGCGGAACCGGGCCGCGAACGACGAGGGCGCCCGCCGCTCGATCAGGTTCCAGGTCGTCGAGAGCGTGGCCACCACGGTCACCGTACGACGGGTGGTGTCACGCAGGTCGGTCAGGCCGTTGGCGAGTCCCGCCACCACCATGGCCTGCCGCAGATCCACCTCGCCGGGCGCCGCCTTCGCCAGGTCCTCCTGCAGGGCGGACTGCGCCACGGCCGTGTCGATCTGGTCGAACGCGATCACCGTCGGACCGGTCAGGGCCAGCAACCACGACACCTCACGGACCATCTCCTGTGCCGTCTTCGGGATCGGCCGGATGCCCCACGCCTGCCGCTCCCCGGTGATCGCCTCCTCGCCACCGGCGAAGAAGTTGTCGGCGACGTCCTGATGCTCCTCGTCGTCGGCGGCACGCAGGGCCAGTGCCCGCAGCGTGTCCCGGCACTGATGCGCGACATAGCTGTCGTACTCCCGCAACCCGCGGACGAAGGAATCCAGCGCGGGCCGGGTCAGCCTGGTCTCGCCGATCACCGCCCGCCGGTCGGCCCGCGGCGCACCGACCCGGGAGGCCAGGCGGCGCAGCAGCAACCGCAGCTGGGTCTCGCCGTTGGGCACCTCCCGTGCCATGCCGTCGAGCAGGAACACCAGCAGACCGTCCCAGAAGTCGCGGCCGTCCAGCAGGCTGATCAGGAAGAAGTAGCCGCCCTGCTGCTGCACCTGCTCACGGACCCAGCCCAGCAGGTGGGTCTTGCCGGTGCCGTGGCGGCCCTCGAGCACCAGGCCGATCGGGCTGGCGTCGGCGCTGGCCTCGGCCTCGGCGATGCCGTCCTGCACGTCCCGGATCACGGCCCGGTGCAGCCCCTCGACGTGGAAGGGCGAGCGTCGCCAGACGTCGTCCGGCGCCTGCACCCAGCTGAGCCGGAGCGCGGCGAGTGCCGTCCGTTCCTCCTCGGTCATCGCCGGCCGATCGCCAGCTTGTGCCGGTCCTCACCGCCGATGTGGACGGCGGCGCTCCGCTCCGCGGCGCCGATCCGGTGCCCGAACGGCTCCGGTTCGAGCCGCACGTCGGGCGCGTCGTGCAGCCGCACCAGCGCCTTGTCGACGTCGGCCTTCGTGACGTCGCCGAGCAGCGGCCGCAGCTCGGTGAGGTCGACATAGTCCCCCGGCTCGTCGGCCAGAATCGTGTAGGCGGCCCGGATGCGGCCGTCGAGGTTGGCCGGCGGACCGGGCACGGCGGCGGTGCTGCTCCTGGCCAGCAGGCGCACGATCTGGTTCTGCTGCGCGACCACGGCGGCCCAGAGCTGCTTCTCCCTGGCCGTGCGCTTCTCCCCCTCCTCGGCGTGGTCCTCGTCGATGGCCAGCGGGTCGGCGAGTTCCTGGGCGCCCTTCTCGGTGATGACGTGCCGGTACGGACGGCGCTTGGTCTCGGAGGAGACGTACCCGGCCGCGTTGAGCTTCTCGTAGGCCGGGCTCACCAGCCGGATCTCGTACAGCTTGTTCATCTCGGTGTTGGAGATCTCCCGGCCCTCCGCCTTCAAGATGATCAAGAACGCGTAGTCCGCGGAGGTCAGCTCGGCAGCCATCAGGTTTCCTTTCCACGTACGTCTAGGGGTTGGGTTGGGGGGTGACGACCCGCCCGTCCGCGTCCAGCCCGAAGGCCCGCAGCCGGATCAGCGACTGGTGTTCCTGCGCGGTGTACAGGGCGATCAGCCGCTCGGCCGCACCGGCGGTGCCGGCGTTCACCTCGGCCCGGAGGTTCCGCTCGTCGCGCAGCTCGAACAGCAGGGTGCACAGCTGCAGCGCGGCCTCGGGCGTGCCCTCGTCGACCGCCGCCCGCAGCTCGTTGATCTCGTACGCCGCGTCCGTGCGGCGGGCCGGGACGCGGTGCAGCTTCGACAGGCGCAGCTCGGCGGCGCGGTCCCCCGACTCGGCGCGGGCCCGCAGCAGGTCCACCTCGCCCCAGGCGGCGTAGAGATCGGCCAGCGCCTCCGCGGCCGGGACGTCGCCCCGCTCCGCACGGTCGCGGATCTCCCGGAGGCAGCCGCGCTCGGCCAGCAGCTCGACGAGCCGCTCGGCCGCCAGCGCGTCACCGGCGTCGGCCTCCCGGCGCAGGCCGTCGCAGACGCCGCCGTCGGCCAGGATCTCGGCGACCACCGCGGGTATGCCGCGGTCCCGGGCGCCGGACGGTGGCCGGACGTCCGCCACCCGCTGCCAGAGATCCTGGACGTGAGTCAGCTTCCGGCTGGCGAGGCGATCCTGGGGGTCGGCCGCCAGACGATGGCGCAGCACCTCGACGGCCCGCTTCAGCCGGTCCTGCCGGACCAGCAGGTCGGCCAGCTCGGCGGCGGCCCGGCCGTCGTCGAACTCGTCGACGAGCCGAGCCAGCGCACCCTCGGCGTAGCAGTAGCGGAGCCGCGCGGCGGCGCCGGCCGCGAGGCGCCGCAGGTCCTCGGGCCGGCGCAGGTTCGTCACCAGGGCGTGCCAGGCGTGGTGCGGCACAGGCTCGGTGCGGCGCTTGCGCCGGACGTGCTGGGCCAGGTAGTCCGCGATCGTGTAGCCGGCCAGGGTGCCCGCCCGGCCGTCGTCCACGGCGAACAGCGGTGACACGTCGCCGTAGAGCGGCTCGGTGGCGTGCGGCAACGCCTCGGCCAACCAGTAGTCGGTCGACCGCACCCGCTGGTGTGCCCGCAGATAGCCGAACATGGCCCCGGTCAGCAGGTCCTCGCTCAACGGCGACTGCACGCCCAGCCGGTGCGCGTCCGCCGCGGCGGTGATCATCGCCTTCGCGTACGGGGTGGCCGGCTGCTCCCAGCACATCACCAGCCGCGGCCCGCCGGCCAGGACCTGGGTGAACCCGACCTCACGCGCGTCCAGGGCGTCGCGGATCCGGGGGTCCTGCTCCGCGATGGCCTCCGCCTTCGACAGCTCCGCGGCGTTGAGTGTGTCCGGTACGGGAATGACGAAGGCGCTCTTCACCAGCAGATGCACGTCCTCGCGCCCGGCGGTCCATCTGGCGTACTGATCCGGCCACAGCGTCCCGACCACCAGGTTGCCGTGCCGCACCAGCGCCCGGACGCATTCGGAGGTCAGCGGCGGCTGGCCGCCCAGATACTGCTGCAATTCGTCGAGCCAGAAGACGGTCTGCCGCGGCGGCGCATTCTTCACGTCGAGCAGCTCGGCGGCATCGGCCGGCTGCACCAGGTCCCATTCCGGCACGAGTCCGTAGACCGCTTCATACAGCGAACGCGTTTTCCCGGTCGACGAACCGCCCACCATGACGACAAAACTCCCGCGCGACGGCAGATTCGTGGCGAGCGCGATCCGCAACTGGGAGTCGAATTCCCGCTCCACGTAGGTCGGCAGGTCGTCGTCGCTGCCCGAGATCGGGACAGCGCCGTGTATACCCAGCTCACGGGGTATCGCCAGGTCGACGCGGGGACGGTCGGGCGACACTACGAGATCGTCCCGGCCGCTCGGGAACGGCAGATCCGTGGCATTGTCCGCACTCGCCATCGCCTTCTCTCAAGCCCGCGACCACCGGGGCGCATCTCTATCGGCGCAGCACACAGAAAAGGCTCGGACCGAAACCGGGCCAGCTATTGCATACGTGTTTCGGGCGCATGATGCCAAGCATTTCTACCGTTTCTCTACCGTCGCTTTCGGGCGTGTGCGGCGCAGTGGTCGGAGGTGTGCCGACGGAGCAGGCCGGCCGGCCGCGCGCACGAACCGGACCCGGGACAGTGACGAGCAGCGCGGCCGACGTCGAGAAGGCCGCCGCCGGACCCGGTGAAAACTTGAACTATTCCAGAAACGGGCCTATGTTGATCCGGTGACGGCGGACTTCGAGACCCAGCTGCGGGCGGTCTCGTTGCGCGTGACCCGCCCCCGGCTGGCGGTGCTCGCCGCGTTACGTGACCATCCGCACGTCGACACCGATACGGTGATCGCGCTGGTCCGGGCCGACCATCCCACCGTCTCCCACCAGGCGGTCTACGACGTTCTGCGCGTCCTCACCGAGACCGACCTGGTGCGGCGCATCCAGCCCGCCGGCGCGACCGCTCGTTACGAGTCCCGGGTGGGGGACAACCATCATCACGTCGTGTGCCGCTCGTGCGGTGCGATCGCCGACGTCGAGTGCGTGGTCGGTCACGCTCCCTGCCTCACCGCCTCGGACGACCGCGGTTTTGTGGTCGACGAGGCGGAGGTCGTCTATTGGGGCACCTGCTCCGACTGCGCGACCGATCGCCTTTCCCAGAAATCCGCCAGTTCGGAAGGAAACAGATGAGCGACACGCAGGACAACACCCCCGCCGGCGCGCAGGGCGTGGACAAGATGGTGGCGGAGGGCTGCCCGGTCGCGCACGACTCGGTGACCGCGAACGGCAGCGAGAGCGAGAACCCGGCGATCGACTCGCCGACTCCGAAGACCGGCGGTCGCCCGCACACCAACCGGGACTGGTGGCCCAACCAGATCGACCTGTCGGTGCTGCACACGCACTCGTCCAAGGTCAGCCCGCTGGGCGAGAACTTCAGCTACGCCGCGGAGTTCGCCAAGCTCGACGTCGAGGCCCTCAAGCGGGACATCACCGAGGTGCTCACCACCTCGCAGGACTGGTGGCCCGCCGACTTCGGCCACTACGGCGGCCTGATGATCCGGATGAGCTGGCACGCCGCGGGCACGTACCGGATCCACGACGGCCGCGGCGGCGCCGGTGACGGCGGGCAGCGTTTCGCGCCGCTGAACAGCTGGCCCGACAACGCCAACCTCGACAAGGCCCGCCGGCTGCTCTGGCCGGTCAAGCAGAAGTACGGTCAGTCGGTCTCCTGGGCCGACCTGCTCGTGCTCGCCGGCAACGTCGCGCTGGAGTCGATGGGCTTCAAGACCTTCGGCTTCGGCTTCGGCCGCGAGGACGTCTGGGAGCCCGAGGAGATCATCTGGGGCCCGGAGGACACCTGGCTCGGCGACGAGCGCTACGTCGCCGACGACGCGATGGCGGAGAACGTCGGCGCGACCGAGATGGGCCTCATCTACGTCAACCCCGAGGGCCCGCGCGGCAGTGCGGACTTCCGGGCGGCGGCCTACTTCATCCGGGAGACCTTCGGCCGGATGGCGATGAACGACGAGGAGACCGTCGCGCTCATCGCCGGCGGCCACACCTTCGGCAAGACCCACGGCGCCGGCCCGGCCGACAACCACGTGGGCCCGGAGCCCGAGGCCGCCCCGCTGGAGAACCAGGGCCTGGGCTGGCTGAGCACGTACGGCAGCGGCAAGGGCGCGGACACGATCACCAGCGGCCTCGAGGTGACCTGGACCGACAAGCCGACGCAGTGGAGCAACCGGTTCTTCGAGATCCTCTTCGGCTACGAGTGGGAGCTGACCACCAGCCCCGGCGGCGCCAAGCAGTGGGTCGCCAAGGACGCCGAGGCGATCATCCCGGACGCCCACGACCCGGCCAAGAAGCACAAGCCGACGATGCTCACCACCGACCTGTCGCTGCGCTTCGACCCCACGTACGAGAAGATCTCCCGGCGCTTCCTGGAGCACCCCGAGGAGTTCGCGCTGGCCTTCGCCAAGGCCTGGTACAAGCTGCTGCACCGCGACATGGGCCCGGTCAGCCGCTTCCTCGGCCCGTGGGTCGCCGAGCCGCAGCTGTGGCAGGACCCGGTGCCGGCCGTCGACCACGAGCTGGTCAGCGAGGCCGACGTCGCCGCCCTCAAGGCGAAGGTGCTGGAATCCGGCCTGACCGTCGCCCAGCTGGTCTCCACCGCCTGGGCCTCGGCGGCGAGCTTCCGGCACACCGACAAGCGCGGCGGCGCCAACGGCGCCCGGATCCGGCTCGAACCCCAGCGCGGCTGGGAGGTCAACCAGCCCGAGCAGCTCGCGTCGGTGCTGGGCACCCTCGAGGGCATCCAGCGCGACTTCAACCAGGGCGGCGGCGCGAAGATCTCGCTGGCCGACCTGATCGTGCTGGCCGGCTCGGCCGCCGTCGAGAAGGCCGCGCTGGACGCCGGCGTCAAGGTGACCGTGCCGTTCCACCCCGGCCGCACCGACGCCACTCAGGAGCAGACCGATGTGGAGTCGTTCCGGGTCCTGGAGCCTCGCGCCGACGGGTTCCGCAACTACCTGCGCCCCGGCGAGAAGACCCAGCCGGAGACGCTGCTGCTCGACCGCGCGTACCTGCTCAACCTGACCGCGCCCCAGATGACCGTCCTGCTCGGCGGCCTGCGCTCGCTGGGCGCCAACGTCGGCGGCAGCCCGCACGGGGTTCTCACCGACCGGCCCGGCGTGCTCACCAACGACTTCTTCGCCAACCTGCTCTCCCCGGGCACGCGGTGGAAGACGTCGGAGCAGGACGAGCACGTGTACGAGATCCGCGACGTGGCCACCGACGAGGTGAAGTGGACCGCCACCGCGGTCGACCTCGTCTTCGGCTCCAACTCCCAGCTGCGGGCCCTCGCCGAGGTCTACGCGAGCCAGGACGCCCGGGACAAGTTCGTCACCGACTTCGTCGCCGCCTGGACCAAGGTCATGGAGCTCGACCGGTTCGACCTGGCCTGATCCCGCCGTTCTCCGCGAGCCCGGTCGATCCCCGCGGATCGACCGGGCTCGTCCCGCTCAGATAGACGACGTCGGGCTCACCGCGGCCGACCGGGACCCGCACGGTACGGACCGGACCCACCCGGGCGGCGAGCAGCTCGGCGTACCGTGCCGACTCGGTCGCGCTCCACACCGCCAGCACCCCGCCCGGACGCAGGCGCGAGCGCACCAGGCCGACACCCCGGTCCTCGTACAGCAGGTTGTTGCCCTCGAACACCGTCCAGTCCGGACCGTTGTCGATGTCGAGGCAGATCGCGTCGAAGCGCTCCCGCGTCCGGGCCAGCCAGCCGAGCAGATCGGCCGTGACCACCCGCACCCGCGGATCATCCAGCGCCCCACCGCTGTACGCCCGCAGCACGGTGCGATGCCAGCCGACGATCGCCGGCTCGATCTCCACGACCACGATCTCGGACAGCCGGGCCGACCGCACGGCCTCGGCCAGCGAGAAGCCGACTCCCAGCCCGCCGAGGAGCAGCCGGGCACCCGCCGGCACCCGCTCGAGCGCGGCCCGGACGAGCAGCCGCTCCGACTCCCCCGCCCGGGTGTCCATCAGGAACACGCCGTTGCTGACGATCTCGTGGTGCCCGCCGCGGGAGCGCAGGACCAGCTCACCGCGGGGCGTCGAGACGCGTTCGTCCGGCTCGCTCTCCGGTGCGGTCACCGGCCCAGGGTGCCTCGGCGGAGAAGATCACCTCAACCGCTTACGGCAGCCGGCGCAGGACCAGCAGGGCGATGTCGTCCGTCGGCTGTTCCGTGCCGACCCCGGCCATGACGGTGGCGCACACGGTGGACGCGGCGTCCGGCCGCACAGCCTCCGTCAGCCGCTTGATCCCCACGTCGATGATCTCCCCGCGCTGTTCCACCAGGCCATCGGTGTAGCTGACCAGCACGGCGCCGGGCGGGAAGTCGAGGACCGTCGTGCACCGGACCGCCGTCGCCTTGCCGACGCCCAGCGGCGGCCCGACCGGCATCTCGGGCACCGCGGCGTGCCGGCCCGGCACCGCGAGCACGGGCGGCAGGTGGCCGGCCAGCGCGATGTGGATCGTGCTGCGGTCGGGCGAGAGCATCGCGTACAGCGCCGTGGTCAGGTTGCCGGTCTCGAAGTGGTGGACCTTGCGGTCCAGCAGCGTCAGCACCTGTGCCGGGTCGTCGCAGACCAGGGCGTACGCGCGCAGGGCGCTGCGGACCCGGCCCATCACCACGGCGGCGTCGAGGCCGTGACCGGAGACGTCGCCGATCACCACGCCCAGCCAGCCCGAGGGCAGCGTGAAGACGTCGTACCAGTCGCCGCCGACGCCGAAGTCGTGGCCGGGGACGTAGCGGGCCGCCAGCTCGACGCCGGGCACGCCGGGCAGCTGGACCGGCAGCAGGCTGCGCTGCAGGGCGACGGCGGCCGCCTGGTCGAGCTTGTCGGAGCGCAGCCGGCCGACGTGGCCGGCGCGGTCGGCGACCAGCTGCAGCAGGTGCACATCGTCGGGGGTGAACGCGCGCGGCGTGCAGCTGCCCACGTGCAGGACGCCGACCAGGTCGTTGCCGACCAGCATCGGCACGCCGAGCAGGGACTTGATGCCCTTCCTCCGCAGCGGCCGGCTCACCACGTCGGCCGGGCCGATCTCGGCGATGATCACGGGCGCCCGGGTCTGCGCCACCCGGCCCACGAAGCCGCGGCCGACCGAGACCCGGAACCCCTCCCGTACCTCGTCCTCCAGGCCTCTCGCCGCGGTCACGGTGAGCTGGCGGGCGTGCGCGTCCAGGATGAGGATCGTCGCGGTGTCGACGTGGAGCAGGTCGCGGACGCGGTCGAGCAGCTCGTCGAGCAGGTCGGCGACGCCGAGGGAGGAGAGAGCCGTGTCGGTCACCGCCTCGATGCGCCGCAGCCGCTCGTCGTCCTCCATCCGCCCGGTGTCGACCACGCCTGCAGCCTATGCCGCCGTCCGCCCGCCGGCGCATCCGCGGCGGACGAACACCCTCGCGGGCCGGGCGCGGGCGTCCCCGCCGCCGGCCACGGATCCGGATGCTGCGCATCCGGCCCGATCGGCGTAGCGTCGGTGCTCGGTCGCGGAGCTACGCACAGCTCACCGGAGGACGCCATGACCACGGTCGTACCGAAGCCGATCGTCACCCGCCCCTGGCCCGTCCGACGCCCGGTCCGGGGCTCGGCGCTGGCGCGGATCCTGCGGACCACGGACGCGAAGCAGATCGGGATCATGTACATGGTCACCGCCTTCGTGTTCTTCGTGATCGGCGGGTTCATGGCCATGCTCATGCGCGCCGAGCTGGCCCGGCCGGGCATGCAGGTGCTGTCTCCCGAGCAGTACAACCAGCTGTTCACCATGCACGGCACGATCATGCTGCTGTTCTTCGCGACGCCGATCGTGTTCGCGTTCGCCAACTTCGTGGTGCCGATCCAGATCGGCGCCCCGGACGTGGCGTTCCCCCGGCTGAACGCGTTCGCCTACTGGCTGTACCTGTTCGGCGGCGTGATCGCCGTCGGCGCGTTCGTCGTGCCGGGCGGCGCCGCGGACTTCGGCTGGACGGCCTACGCCCCGCTGAGCACCGCGGAGCACTCGCCCGGCATCGGCGGCAACATGTGGGTGGTCGGCCTGGCCCTGTCCGGTGTGGGCACCATCCTCGGCGGGGTCAACATGATCACCACCATCCTGACCCTGCGCGCGCCCGGCATGACGATGTTCCGGATGCCGATCATGACGTGGAACATCCTGGTCACCAGCCTGCTGGTGATCATGGTCTTCCCGTTCCTGGCCGCCGCGCTGTTCGCGCTGGCCGCCGACCGGGTGCTCGGCGCGCAGGTGTACAACCCCGACACCGGCGGCCCGCTGCTCTGGCAGCACCTCTTCTGGTTCTTCGGCCACCCCGAGGTCTACATCATCGCGCTGCCGTTCTTCGGCATCATCACCGAGGTCGTCCCGGTCTTCAGCCGCAAACCGCTGTTCGGCTACAAGGGCCTGGTCGGGGCGACCCTGCTGATCGGCGCGCTGTCGATGAGCGTGTGGGCGCACCACATGTTCGCCACCGGCCAGGTGCTGCTGCCGTTCTTCAGCTTCCTCAGCTACATGATCGCGGTGCCCACCGGGATGAAGTTCTTCGTGTGGATCGGCACGATGTGGCGCGGCCAGGTCAGCCTCGAGTCACCCATGCTGTTCGCGGTCGGTTTCATGGTCACGTTCCTGCTGGGCGGGCTGACCGGGGTGCTGCTCGCCGCCCCGCCGATCGACTTCCACGTGCACGACAGCTACTTCGTCGTCGCGCACTTCCACTACGTACTGTTCGGCACGATCGTGTTCGCCGTCTTCGCCGGCGTCTACTTCTGGTTCCCGAAGATGTTCGGCCGGATGCTCGACGACCGCCTCGGCAAGATTCACTTCTGGCTGACCTTCATCGGCTTCCACACCACCTTCCTGGTGCAGCACTGGCTCGGCGGCGAGGGCATGCCCCGGCGGTATGCGGACTACCTGCCCGGCGACGGCTTCACCTTCCTGAACACCGTGTCCACCATCGGCTCGTTCATCCTGGGCGCAGCCACCCTGCCGTTCCTCTACAACGTGTGGCACTCCTACCGGGCCGGCCCGGTCGTCACCGTCGACGACCCCTGGGGCCACGGCAACTCGCTGGAGTGGGCGACGTCGAGCCCGCCGCCGCTGCGCAACTTCGACAAGATGCCGCGGATCCGCTCGGAGCGCCCGGCCTTCGACGCGAAGTTTCCGGAGCTGGCCGCGGGCAGCCAGTCGGCCGCCGGCCCGCCGGAGGGCGGCGCCCGCCCACTGACCGGCGAGTCCGCCGGCGGCGCCGACTACCGGGAGGACCGCTCCGACGAGCAGTGACCGGATGCCGCCGGGCGGGCCGCTGTCGGGTAGCCGACCGTCGATACTCTCCAGTGAGCTCCCCATCCGACTCCTGTCAGTGAGGAGGCGGCGGTGACCCACGCCATCGGCTCGTGGGACCTGGTGACCGGGAATGCCGAGGTGCTTGCGGTGCACGCCGCGCTGCTGCCGAGCGGCAAGGTCCTCTACTTCAGCGGATCCGAGCACGACGAGGCGCCGGTGGATCCCGCCGCGCGGATCAACGCGACGCGCATCTGGGATCCGGCCGACAACAGCGTGCGCCCGGCCGGCGGCCCGCTGACCGACGACCTGTTCTGCTGCGGGCACTGCCTGCTGCCCGACGGCGACGTCTTCGTGGCCGGCGGGACCGAGCACTACGAGGGCGAGGCCGCCGCCCAGCACGCCCAGGTCGGGCACTTCACCGGCAGCAGCTCCGCCATGATCTTCGACTGGCGCGCCGAACGCTGGCGGCCGGCCCCGCCGATGGCCGGCGGGCGCTGGTATCCCACCTGCGTGACGATGGCCGACGGGCGGGTGCTGGTGCTCAGCGGCCACGGCGACGACAACGGGCCGCACGAGGTCACCGCGGTGGAGATCTTCGATCCGGTCGCGGGTGCGTGGTCCGCGCCGGCGGCGACCGTGCCGCCGCTGGAGGACACCGGCGGGCTCCAGCGGCTGCTCGGCGTTGAGGTCCGCCCGATGGTCTACTACCCGCGCCTGCACCAGCTCCCGATGGGCAGCATGTTCAGTTCGACGCCGCTGCGGGTCGACGATGACCGCCGCACCCGCGACCTCGTCTCGGCGCGTTTTGTCCGCGACCTCGGGCCGCCGCCGCTGTTCGGCACCGATCCCTCCGTGCCGGTCAACATCTACGCGCGCTCGGCGTTCGCGTCCGTGCTGCTGCCGCTGGCCCCGCCGGGGTACCAGGCCCGGGTCATGATCTTCGGTCAGCGGCAGCCGTACTTCTTCGATCCGGGCAATCCCCACCTCGGGTGGCGGGATGCCGGCCGGCGCCCGGGCAGCGGCGCTCGGCCCGCGGTGCGTGCCTACGCCAACGGGGTGCTGCTGCCCGACGGGACCGTGCTGTTCGTCGGCGGGGCGACCTCGGAGCGGCTGCCGATCTTCGGCGGTGGTGCCGACGCCGGCGCCGTGCACCACGCCGAGCGGTACGACCCGACGACGGACACGTGGCAGGACCTGGCCGCCTCACCCGACCGGATCGCCCGGGTCTACCACTCCGTCGCCCTGCTGCTGCCGGACGGCCGGGTCTGGGTCGCCGGCTCCAACCACGACAGCGACCGCAATCACGGCGGCGTACGCAGGGACGACCCGGGCCGGGGCGACGCCCGGGAACTGCGCATCGAGACGTTCTCCCCGCCGTACCTGTTCACCATCGACGGCACCGGGGCGACCGTTCCCGCTCCCCGGCCGGTCATCGGCCGGGTCCTGGCCGGTGCCGGCCACGGGCAGCTGTTCCGCGTGCGGACGCCGGACGCGGACACGGTCCGGGCGGTCCACCTGGTCCGGAGCGGGTCGGCCACGCACGCGTTCAATCCGGACCAGCGGCTCGTGGTCGCCGCCATCGTCAGCCGCGACAGCGGCTCGCTGACCGTCCGCATGCCACCCGACGGTAACGTCGCCCCGCCCGGCTACTACCTGCTGTTCCTGCTGAACGCGGCCGGCACGCCGTCGGTGGGCCGGTTCGTCCGGGTCGCCGAGCGCTACCCCATTGCCGCCGTCTACCTCGGACAACCGCTGACCACCGTTGATCCGCCCGACCTGCCCGGCGGCGCCGACCCGGCGGCAGTTCCCACTCTGGTGTGGAATCTCGGCGCGCTGGACGTCGGCACCACCCGGCGCGCCCTGCTGCGCTGCCGCAACGTGGGAACAGGCCCGTTGCGGCTGTCCGACCTGCACGTCACCGGTGACTTCCGCACCGAGGCCGGGCCGGACTCCCCCACGCTCGGCATCCGGGGCCGGCCGAAGAACCTCGAGGCGACGTTCCGCGGCCAGGACGCCACCTTCGACGAGTATGCGGAGGTGGAGCTGCGGTTCAGCCCCACCGAGGCCGGTCCGCACGCCGGCGCCCTGTCCCTGCGGACCAACGCGGAAGACCTGGGCCACCTCGTCGTCCAGCTGCGCGCGGAGGTGGCCGGCTTCGAGGTCGAGCTCACGTCGGCGCCCCGACCGGGTGACCGCATCCGGTTCGGCGACGTCGACGTCGGCGGCACCGCCGTCCGGATGCTCACGGTCCGCAATCTGGGCACTGTGGACGGCGTGCTCGCGGAGCTTGTCATCGACGGGCCGGCGGCCGCCGCGTTCGCCGTGCCGGCGGTCCTCGTGGACTCCCGGATACCGGCCGGGCGGACCGTCCAGATACCCGTCACCTTCGTCCCGGCGAATGTCGGGCCGCAGCAAGCCATCCTCACGGTCCACGCGGTCAGCTCTCCCGCACCGTCCCGGTTCGAGCGGCGGCCGGCGATCACCCTGGAGGGCGCCGGGGTCGGCGCCCGGATGGCATTGGCGCCGGCCACCCTGATCTTCGGCCCGCAGCGGATCCGCACCCGGAGCGCCCCGCAGACGTTCACGATCACCAACACCGGCTCCGGCCCGCTGCGCCTCCGCGGTATCCTCGCCAGCGCCGACTGGACCGTCCTGACCCCCGTGCCCGGCGCCGCCGTCGCGCCGGGCGCCACCCACCGACATCGAGGTGGCGTTCCGGCCGCGCACCTCCGGCCTGGTCGCCGGCAGCGTCATCGTCGACGGCGGCACGGCCGACGGTCCGGCCGGCCTGGCCCTGGAGGGCACCGGGGTGGCCGCACCCATCGCGGTCGTGGCCCCCATCGCCCTGGACTTCGGCGCCCAGCCCCTCGGCACCCGCGGGCTGACCCGTGGCGTCTCGGTGACCAACGACGGCGCCGCGGACCTGCACATCACCGGGGTCAGCATCACCGGCCCGGACGCCGCGGACTTCCCGATCGTCACCGACAACGCCGCCGGCGCCACGCTCGGGCCGGAGGACACCGCCGGGGTCGACATCGCCTTCCGGCCCGCCGCGACCGGCGGCACCGGGGTCCGGCGGGCGAGCGTCGCCTTCACCGACGACGCCGCGGGCAGCCCCCGGTCGGCCGAACTGACCGGCACCGCGACGGCACCACCCGCCGTGACCGTCGACCCCACCGCGGTGCACTTCACCCCGCGCCCGGTCGGCGAGTCCGGCCCGCCGCAGCTCATCACCCTGACCAACAACGGTACGGCGCCCGTCACCGTCACCGGCGTCGCCATCGTCGGCCCGGCCCCGGACGACTTCACCGTCCGGCACACCTGCGGCGCCGGCCCGCAACCTCCGGGCGGCACGTGCACGATCGAGGTCGCCTTCCGGCCCACGACGGACGGGCCACGTTCCGCCGCGCTGGCCATCGAGCGGGACGGCGCCGCCACGGCGGTCCCCCTCACCGGTACGGGGCTCGGCGGCACCGTGACCTTCGACCCCGCCCGGCTCGACTTCGGGGCGCAACCCGTCGGCAGCTTCAGCGCCCGCCAGGACGTGCTGCTCATCAACGCCGGGGGCGCGGCGCTGACCCTGACGGCGATCTCCGTGACCGGCGACTTCCGGTACAGCCACACGTGCGGTTCCGTCCTCGGGCCGCAGGGTGGCTTCTGCCGCGTCTCGGTCATCTTCCAGCCCACCGCGCCGGGCGTCCGCGGCGGAGCCGTGACGGTCACCGACGGGCTCGGCATCGTCCACACCGCGGTCCTCACCGGCACCGGCGTCCAGCCCCGGGCGGCGCTCAGCACGGCCGCCCTCGCCTTCGGCGTCCAGCCGGCGGGCACGGCCGCTCAGCAGACCCTGCGCCTGACCAACCTCGGCGCCGGCCCGCTCATCGTCGCCGCCGTGACCATCGACGGCGACACCGCCTTCTCGGCCACCGGCGGCCCGCGGACCGTCCTCATGCAGGGCGAGTCCGAGGCCGTCGACATCACCTTCGCCCCGCCCGCGCCGGGCCCGTACGCCGCGGCCCTGAGCATCAGCACGAACGCCCCCGACAGCCCGCACACCGTGACGCTCCACGGCGCCGCCGGCTGACCCCGCCGCCGCTTCCGGGCGCCCGCCGAGGATCATGGAATGCGTGATCTTCGGGTTCCTCGGCCTGCTGTGCTGGGCCCTTGTCGTCGCGCACCTGGCCGCCAAGCGGGTGTACGCCGTCGTGGTCGGCGCCGCCCACGGCCGGCCGTCCCGGGCGGCAGCCGTCGCGGCCGGCCTGCAACTGGGCGGGCTGCTGGCGTTCGGCCTGTGCTGCCTCGCCGGTTTCGCCCTGGCCCGGCACTTCGACGCGGCCTGGCACGCGGCCTTCGCGGTGGTGCCGGGCTGCCTGCTCTACACGCCGCTGCTGGTCCTCGCCCTGCCCGGGGCGGGTGGCTATCGGCACGTCCGTGGTGACCTCGGCGACGCCGGAGCCGGCCCGCGGGTGGCCCGTGCCGCGGCGTGGGCCGGCGGCCCGGTCGCGTTCCTCGGCATGATCGCGGTCCTGTCCGCCCTCGTCGTCACCTTCGACACCTGACCGCGGGTAATCTGCGGGACGTGACCGCCATCTCTCTCATGATCGTCGCCGGCGCGGTGGCCGCCGGTGCGGACTGCCACGACCCGGTGCGCGACCACGAGACGCCGTGGGCACCCATCGGCAGGGCGGGTTCTTCGACCCGTACGGGCATCTCTGGCTGGCCGGCGACAAGTCGCCGCTGCGCCGGCCCGGCGGAGAAGACCCGGGTGGTGGTGTCGGATCCGGGCCGGGGCGTTCGTAGCAGGAGTGAGCGGCCGCCCGGCAGGGGCGCCCCGAACCACAGGAGTTGATCGTCCGATGCAGTACCTGGTCTCCGTGATCTTCGACGAGTCGTCCGGCCTGGCCACCCCGGAGGAGATGGCGGCCATCGACGACTACAACGACCGGCTCCGCGCCGAGGGCAACTGGGTCTTCGCCGGCGGCCTCGCAGCGCCCGGCACGGCCACCGTCATCGACAACCGCGGCGGCGAGGCGCTGGTCACCGACGGACCCTTCGTGGAGACCAAGGAGCACGTCGCCGGCTTCTGGATCATCGAGGCCGCCGACCTCGACGTGGCACTCAAGCTCGCGGCCGAGGGATCAAGGGCCTGCAACCGCAAGGTCGAGGTGCGGCCGTTCCGGTGAGCGTGGCCGACGTCCGCGCGGCGATCACCCGGGCCCACCACGCCGAGTGGGCCCGGGTGGTCGCCGGCCTGACCCGGCGTTTCGGTGACCTCGACTGCGCCGAGGAGGCCGCGGCCGAGGCGTTCGCGACCGCCGTCGAGCGCTGGCCGGCGGACGGCGTGCCGCCCAACCCCGGCGCCTGGCTGACCACCACCGCCACCCGCAAGGCCATCGACCGGATCCGGCGCGAGCACAAGCGCGACGACAAGCAGCGGGAGGCCCGGATGGTGTCCGACACCGGCCCGCCCGAGCCGCTCGGCGCGATCGACGACGAGCGGCTCCGGCTCATCTTCATCTGCTGTCACCCGGCGCTCGCGAT
The DNA here is from genome assembly GCF_044465625.1 of Actinoplanes sp. NPDC049599. Classification (NCBI taxonomy): domain Bacteria; kingdom Bacillati; phylum Actinomycetota; class Actinomycetes; order Micromonosporales; family Micromonosporaceae; genus Actinoplanes; species Actinoplanes sp. NPDC049599. The sequence goes on along the minus strand of NZ_JBITLX010000010.1, from coordinate 55,693 downwards.
GGAGACCCGGGTCGCGCTGACCCTGCGCATGGTCGGTGGCCTGACCGTGTCCGAGATCGCGCGGGCCTTCCTGGTGCAGGAGACCGCGATGGGGCAGCGGATCACCCGGGCCAAAGCCAAGATCAAGGCGGCACGCATCCCCTACCGGGTGCCGGCCGCGGCGGATCTGCCGGTACGCGTCTCCGGCGTGCTGGCCGTGCTGTTCCTCGTCTTCAACGAGGGCTACCTGGCGACCGGGCCCGACAGCGATCCCGTCCGGCAGGACCTGACCGCCGAGGCGATCCGGCTCACCCGCCTGATCCGGGCGCTGCTGCCCGAGGACGGTGAGGTGGCCGGCCTGCTGGCGCTGATGCTGCTCACCGAGGCCCGGCGCGCCGCCCGGGTCTCGGCGACCGGCGAACTGGTCGCGCTCGCCGAGCAGGACCGCGGGGCGTGGGACACCGCCCTGGTCACCGAGGGTCACCGGCTGGTGCGCGAGCGCCTGGCCGCCGGGGTGGCGCCGGGCCGCTTCCAGATCCTCGCCGCGATCAACGCCGTGCACACCTCTGCCCGGGACGTCCGCGACACCGACTGGTCGCAGATCGTCGCCCTCTACGACCAGCTCGTCCGGCTCGACGCCTCGCCGATCGTCGCGCTCAACCGGGCCGTGGCGGTCGCCGAACTCGACGGGCCGGAGGTGGCGCTCGCCGTGGTCGACCGGCTCGGCGACAAGCTGTCCGGCTATCACGCCTACCATGCGACCCGGGCCGAACTGCTGCGCCGATCGGGCCACAGCGAGCAGGCGCGCACGGCGTACGGCAGGGCCATCGAGCTGGCCGGCAACACCGCCGAGACCGCCTACCTGACCCGGCGCCGCGACCAGCTCGCGTAGCCGGACCCGGCGGCGATGCTCAGGGCAGGCGGTACGCGGCGACCTGCTGGCCTCGCCGGGCGGGAAGGTAACAGCAGGAAGCCGTTCACCGCCGGGGCAGCGACCACCGCACCTGCCGGGCCAGCAACGGCAGCGGCCCGACCGCGATCAGTCCCCCCAGGACGGCCACCACCCGGAAGCCGCCCGCGGCGAAGGCCGCGCCGGCGGCGAGACTGACCGCGATGGACGCGGCGAAGACCACCGCGTCGACGCCGCCCTGCACCTCCGCCCGCCGGTCGGCGCCCAGGTCGCGGCTGAGCAGGCCGCTGCTGCCGACGAAGACCAGGTTCCAGCCGTAGCCGAGCAGGAACAGCGCCGCGGGCAGGCCCAGGGTGTACGCGCCGGGAGCGGAGAGCACCAGCAGCGCCGCGGCCACCAGCAGCGCGATGCCGACCGCGATGGTGAACCGGCCGCCCCACCGGTCGGCGATCCGGCCGGACAACGGGGCCAGCGCGAACATCCCCACCATGTGCGCGCCCAGCACCCACCCGATGGCGCCCAGCCCCTGGTGGTGCGCGTGCAGCTGCAGCGGGGTCATCGTCATGATGGTGACCATCGCCAGGTGCGCGGCCAGCATGGCGACCAGCGGGGTACGCACCGCCGGCTGACGCAGCGCGGCCGCGAGCGCCGGCCAGGACAGCCGGGGCCGGCCACCGCGGGCCGCCGCGCCGGTGGCGACGGGCAGCGCGAGCGTGACGACGACCGCCGCCACCGTCAGCACTGCGGCGGCCAGCAGCGCGCCGGACAGATCGGGCAGCCCCCAGCTCTGCGCGAGGCGTCCGGCGGGCGCGATGAGGGCCGGCCCGGCGAGCGCGCCGACCGTGCCCGCCCACACGATGACCGACAGGCCGTACGCCTTGCGGTGCTCGGGATACAGCTCCGCGGCGAGGTACCGGCAGACCTGCGCGCCGCCGTTGCCGACGCCGACCGCGACCATGCCGATCAGCAGCGCGGGCAGCACCGTGGTGGCCGCGCCGGCCAGGGCGAGCCCGCAGCCCGCGGCACCCAGCAGGTAGACGGTCAGCAGGGCCCGGCGGCTGCCGCGCCGGACGGTCAGCGCGCCCAGGCCGAAGGCGCCGACCGCCGATCCCAGCACGCCGGCGGCGTTGGCAAGGCCGCCGGCGCCCAGTCCGGCGGTGTCCGCGACGATCAGCGTGCTGACCGTGGTCGCGGCCACCATGGCGGTGTTGGTCAGCGCCACGGCGGCGAACAGCAGCGGCATCGCGCGTCGCCGGATGGCCGATGCGTCCGCGTCGAGGGTGATCTCCATCAGTCAAGCGTAGAAAGGACTTCATCGTTGATGAATGGCCTATCGACGGCTCCGCGCCCCATGAGTCCGCGCACCGGAAGGTAGTTTGTCGATATGACCATTCGATCGGAAAGGGTGTTGGATGCCCTGGACTGGCAGCTCATCACCGAGCTCCAGGCGGACGCCCGACTGTCCTTCAAGGAGCTGGGGCGACGGGTCAACCTCTCCTCGCCGGCGGTCGCCGAACGGGTGCGCCGGCTCGAGGAGACCGGGGTGATCACCGGCTACCGGGCGCAGGTCGACGCCCGGCGCACCGGTCACCCGTTCCTCGCCTTCGTCGAGCTGCGCTGCAACTCGGGGCACTGCCTGCTGCAGAACGGATCGGCGTCGCAGTATCCCGAGGTGAGCGAGGTCCACAAACTCAGCGGCACGCACTGCTCGTTGCTGAAGGTGCGAGCCGTCTCCCTGGAACACCTCGAGGGCCTGCTGGAACGGCTGGGCCGGCACGGTCAGCTGCGCTCGTCGCTGGTGCTCTCCACCCAGTACGACAACGCCGCAATCACGCCCCCGCGCGAGGAACACCACCCCGCCACGCGCCACGAGGGTTGGCAGTAGCGCGGTCGCCGGGTCACCAGCGGACGCCGGCGGGGCACCCGTCAGCCCAGCGCCCGCAGCTCCAGGCCGCGTCCCTCGTGCCACGACTCGACCACGAGCCCCGCCGTCGGCGAGATGTAGGTGTGCACCACCTCGGTGGCGTCGATCCGGAAGACGTTCGACGGCTCGCCGGGCCGGGCCGGGTCGGGCACCTCGACCACGCGGCCGCTGATCTTGGCGTCACCGACCCAGTCGCTGGGCACGGCGGGGACGTCCTCGCCGGCGCTGCTCAGCGCCATCCGCGGGTCCCGGCGCAGATCCCGGGCCTTGAGCGAGCCGCCCATCATCCCCATCACGATCTCGCCGTCGGTGAACTGGGCCTCGATCCCGCTGACCCGGGGCGCGCCGTCCTTGCGGAGCGTGGCCAGCACTTTGTGCTTGTGCGCGTCGAACAGCCGGCGCACCCGCGCGGCGAACTCCGGGACTTCCTTCTCCACGTCAACCCAACTAGCCATGCTGGAATCTAACCATCTCCTCGCCGCCGGCCGGTCCGCCCTCAGTGGAGCGAGGCCAGCGTCGCGCGCGCGAGCGGGGCATGCCGGGTGGAGAAGTGCGGGTTGATCCGGAGCGCGTTCGCCAGCTCCGCCCGGGCAGCCGGCACCTGGCCGAGCCCGGCCAGGATCATGCCGCGGTGGTAGTGCATCAGCGCGCTGCGGGTGCCCAGCCTGAGCGCGCGGTCGGCGTACCGGAGCGCCTCGGCCGGCCGGCCCGCGGCGTACAGGGCCCAGCCCATCGCGTCGGCGCCGGCGATGCCGGGCTGCCGGGCGTAGAGGCGGCGCGCGGCGGCCGGCGCGGCCGGGTCCCGGTGGTCGGCGGCGAACAGCGCGGGGTCGGCCTCCGGCGGGTGGCCGTTCTTCGCCTCCGCGGCCCACGCCGCCCGGGCCCGGGCGTGCTCCTGGGCCCCGGCCTGCGGCTGCCCGCTCGCGGTGAGCAGGTCGCCGACCTCGGCGACGTACGCCGGCTCCAGCACCGTGGTCAGGACGGCACGGTACTCCGCGACGGCCCCGGCGGTGTCGCCGCGCGCCGCGCGTACCCGGGCCAGGCCCGCCCGCAGCGGCGGGTGACCGGGCACGAGCCGCAGTCCCTCGGTGAAGTGGGTCGTCGCGGTGTCCAGGTCGCCGGTGCCGAAGGCCAGCTCGCCCAGGTGCAGCCGCGCGAACGCCTGATCGGCCGGGTTCGGTGCGGCGTCCAGGGCGCGGCGCATCGCCTCGGTCGCGCGCCCGACCTCACCGCGCAGCTCCCAGGTGTACGAGGCCCGGGCGTACGACGCGGCATCCGGCCGCAGGTTCACCATCCGCTGGACGGTCGCGAACGCCTCGGGGTAGCGGCCCAGCTCGGTGAGGGCGTCGGCGACGACACCGAGGGCGGCCGCCCGGTAGGGGTCCACCGCGAGCGCGGCCCGGCCGTGCCGCAACGCGGCCGGGAAGTCGTGGCGGGCGGCGGCGAGCGCGCCCCGGCCGGTCAGCGCGAGCGCGTTGCCCTCCCGCCGGATCGCCAGCGACCGGTCGAGTGCCTGCTCGGCGCGCGGGTAGTCGGCCTGGTTCCCGGTGGTCCGGGCCCGTTGCACGTACGCCAGGCCGAGCTCGGCCCAGGTCTTCCAGTCGTCCGGCAGCCGCTGGAGCCGGCGGTGGGCGGCGGCGATCGGGTCGGTGTCACGGGCGGCGCTCCGGCTCACCGGTGAGCGGTCCCCCACCGGTACGAGCAGCGCGCCGGCCGCCACCACCAGCGCGACGCCCAGGACCGAGACAGCGATGAGCATGACCACGCGGCGCATGAACGCCTCCTTGCTTCGGCGGATGTCGTCGATGGAGGCATTCGCACCGGGCAGCGGTCCGGATGGCGCCCAGTCGCCTAGCCGACTCGACTCATCCGGGTGGCGGGTGGGCCGCGAACGACCTCCGACAGCCACCGCGGCCCGCCCGGGCCGTACCGGCTCCGGAGGAGGATCACATGCTCCAACGCCCAAGCCGCAGACCGGTGATCGGCGTCGTGGCGGCCCTGGCGGCCACGGCCTGCGTAGCGTCGCTGGCGCCGACGGTCACCCAGGCGTCCAGTCACCGGGAGGCCCCGCTGGTCGCCGGCGAGCCCCAGCTGGACAACACCGACGTGTACGCCTTCGTCAGCCCGGACGCGCCGAGCACCGTCACGATGATCGCCAACTGGGTGCCGTTCGAGGAGCCCAACGGCGGGCCGAACTTCTACCCGTTCGCCACCGACGCGGCGTACGACATCAACATCGACAACGACGGTGACGGCCGGCCCGACCTGATCTACCGGTGGACCTTCACCGACAACTACCGCAGCCGGAACACGTTCCTCTACAACACCGACGTGGTGACGTCGCTGGACGACCCGGACCTGAACTACCTGCAGACCTACAAGCTGGAGGCGATCACCGCGTCCGGCAGCACCACGCTGGTGAACAACGGCCGCGTCGCGCCCTCGCGGGTCGGCCCGGCGTCGATGCCGAACTACGCGGCGCTGTCCAACGCGGCGATCACCGGCCTGCCGGGCGGCGGGCGCACCTTCGCCGGGCAGGCGGACGACCCGTTCTTCCTCGACCTGCGCATCTTCGACCTGTTCTACGGCGGGGACCTCTCCGAGGTGGGCCAGGACACCGTGCGCGGCTACAACACCAACACGCTGGCCATCCAGGTGCCCAAGAGCGCGCTGGCGCTCAAGGGCGACGCCACCCGCAACCCGGTCGTCGGCGTCTGGTCCACCACGTCGCGCCAGCGCATCGAGGTGGTCGACACCCAGAACAACCGCAACCGGTACGGCGGCTGGCAGCAGGTGTCGCGGCTGGGCATGCCGCTGGTGAACGAGGTGGTCATCCCGGTCGGCCGCAAGGACGAGTTCAACGCGACCGCGCCACGCAACGACGCCAAGTTCGCGCAGTTCGTCAGCAACCCGGAGGTGCCGAACCGGATCCGGGACATCTACCGGATCCCCGCGCCGGCCACCCCCCGCGACGACCTCACCGAGGTGTTCCTGACCGGCCTGTGCAAGGCCTGCGGCAAGATCGGGATCGATCTCAACTCGCAGCGGCTCAACCGCGACGTCGACCCGGCCAAGTTCGTGGCCGGCGAGCAGCTGCGGCTGAACATGTCGATCCCGCCGGCCGCGACGCCGAAGCGCCTCGGCGTGCTCGACGGTGACAACGCCGGGTTCCCGAACGGCCGCCGGCTGGCCGACGACGTCACCGACGTCACCCTGCGGGTGGCCGAGGGTGTGCTGCTGCCGAACCACCCCGCGGCGGTCGACGGGCTCGGCGACGCGGTCGACGCCAACGCGGTCCCGTTCCGCGGGACGTTCCCCTACGTCGCGCTGCCCAACGTGGTCGCGGTGAACCAGAACTGACCGGACGACCTGGGGCGCCGCCACGGCGGCGCCCCAGCAAGGAGCTGATCGTGAAGCGTCCCATCATCGTCACGGCCGTCCTGTCGGCGGCGACCGTCCTGGTCGGAGCCGTCGCCCTGGCCCAGCGGCCGGCCGCACCCCCGCAGCCGCGGCTCGTGCTGCCGGCGGTGGACCGGTTCGCGCCGGGCGCCTGCCGCGACGCTGCCGAGGCCGTCCGCTCGCTCGCCCGGCTCACCCACCGCGACGACGTCGCGGCGCTGTCGGTGGCCGACCGCGCCGAGCTGCGCCGGGTGCAGGACCGGCTCGTCGCGCTCGGGCCGGCCGCCACCCCGGAGGTGCGCGAGCCGATCGAGGCCGTGGTCCTGTCGCTGGGCTATCTGCGCATCCGGCTGGACAGCAGGACCGCCGAGCCGCGGTACCTGCGGGACGTGGAGACGGCCCGCGCCCTGCTGCAGAAGACATGCGTCAGCGACCGAGGACGCCGAGGCTGAGGTGAACGCCTTGTTGCGGCAGTGTTCAACCGGCGCGGCCGGCGACGACGCGCAGCTGCGGGACCGGCTGGTGTTCGGCGACGAGTCCGCCTTCATCGACCTGTACGAACGGTTCAGCTCCCTGGTCTACAGCATCGCCGCCCGCGTCACCCGGGACGCCCGGGCGGCGGAGGACGTCACCCAGGAGGTGTTCCTGGCCCTCTGGCAGCGCCCGCACGGCTTCGACCCGGCCAAGGGCAGCCTGCGCGGCTGGCTGGCGATGATGGCCCACCGCCGTGCGGTCGACCTGGTGCGCCGCGAGGAGGCGCACCGCCGGACCGCCCTGGACGCCCGCCTGTACGCCGGGACGGTCAGCCGCGGTGACCCGGTCGGCGACCAGGTCTCGGACTCCGACGCGGCCGAACGGCTCACCACCGCGCTGCGCTCCCTGCCCGAGTACCTGAGCCGCGCGATCAGCCTGGCGTACCTGGAGGGCCGCACCTACCGTGAGGTCGCGATCGAGCTGGGCGTGCCGGAGGGCACCGCGAAGTCCCGGCTGCGCGAGGGGCTGCGCCGGCTGGGCGTGGCACTGCGCGGCGTCCACGCTCACGACGGGGAGAAGCCGTGACCGGCACGCAGCACCACGAGACGGTCGTCCACCTCATCGGGGCGTGGGCCCTGAACGCGTGTTCCCCCGCGGAGCGCGAGCTCGTCGAGGCTCACCTGGGCACCTGCCCCGCCTGTGCGCGGGAGTCACGCGAGCTGCGGGAGGCGGCTGCCGACCTCGGCGGCACGTACCTCCGGCCGCCGGCCGGGTCGCTCGCCCGGCTGCGTGCGGCCGCGACGGGCCGGCGACCGGCGGCGATCAGGACCCCGGAGTACGCGGCGCCGTACGCCGCCCAGGTCGCGGCGCTGGAGCTGATGCTGTCCGGCCTCGCTCCCGGGGACTGGCAGCGGATCGCCGCGTACGAGCAGCTGACCGTGCGGGACCTGCTCGCGCACCTGTCCGCCGTCGACGGTCTGGTCGCCGCCGGTCTCGGACTGCCCGTCCAGCCGCCGGTGGAGCCGGGCCAGACGCTGCTCGCGCGCACGGAGGCCGTCCTGCGCTTCGAGCAGGGCCGGTCGCCGGAGCAGACCCTGCGGTCCTGGCGCTCACAGGCCGATGCGCTCTGCCGTTCCCTTGGGGAATGTCCGCCGGCCGGCACCGCGACGGTGTCGCTGGGCCGGGCCCTGCCGCTGGCGGACGCGATGACCGCCCGGGCGTACGAGACGTGGATCCACGGCGAGGACATCGCCGCGGCGACCGGCCGCCCGGCCGTGCCGCCGTTGCCCGAGCATGTGCATCCGATGGCGGATCTCGCCGCCCGGGTGCTGCCCCGCGTCGTCTCGCGGCGGATCGCGGCACCGCACGACCGGCACCTGCGATTGCACCTCACCGGCGCCGGCGGTGGCACGTGGACGGTGCCGCTCGACCCGGCGGCGCCGGCGGTGGCGTCGGCCCGCCCGGCCGCGGTGCTGACCCTCGACGTCGTCGAGTTCTGCCGGCTGGCCGGCGACCGGCGCGATCCGGGGCGGATCGCCGTCGGGGTCACCGGCGACGCCGCCCTGGCCCGGGACTTCCTCGCCGCCGTGCCCGCGATGGCGCCGGTCCCGTGAGCCGATCGCGGCGGCGGCCCTCAGCCGGCGGGATAGGGGTAGTCGGGCGAGCGATGCTGGTAGGACAGGATGCGCGGGTTCTGGATGATGCCGTCCTGGATCTCGATGGCCCGCCGGATGGTCTCGTCCTCGTCCCAGGCCTTGGGGCCGCCGAGCACGGTCGGCAGGTAGGGCAGCAGCGCTTCGCTGATCTCCCAGCTTGCCGAGTTCCAGAGGTAGGACGGGCTGTGGTCGACGGCGTAGTAGCTGATGTTGTCGCCCACGGTCAGCATCGGATGCGCGAACGAGGTCGGCCGCGCCCAGCTGAAGCCCATCCCCTCGTCGCAGGAGACGTCCACGATGAGGGCGCCGGGGGTGAGCGCGGCCAGGTCGTCGCCGGTGAGGAAGGTCAGCGGCGAGTCGGTGTTCTGCAGCACGCAGTTGACGACGATGTCGTGGGCGGCCAGATGTTCCGCCATCGGCACCGGGCCGCTCTCGGTGAGGACGGTGCCTCGACGGGGATCGCGGAGGTCGCGGTCGAAGTGCATGATGCGGGTGGAGTGGATCGGTGAGGCGACGGCTGTGGTGCCGCGGTGCGTGAGCACGTCGACGTCGAGCACGCCGTGCGCGTTGAGGGCGGTGACCGCGCCCCGGCCGGTGGCGCCGAAGCCGATGACGGCGGCCCGCAGGTGGCGGCCGTAGTCGCCGGTGGTCCCGATGAGTTCCAGCGCGTGCAGCACCGAGCAGTAGCCGGCGAGCTCGTTGTTCTTGTGGAAGACGTGCAGGTTGAACTCGCCGTCGTGCGACCAGTGGTTCATGGCTTCGAAGGCGATCAGCGTCAGGCGCCGGTCGATGGCGAGCTGGGTGATCTCCGCGCCCTGCACACAGTGCGGCCAGCCCCACAGGATCTGGCCCTCCCGCAGCTCGGCGAGGTCACGCGGCACCGGTTTGGGCAGCAGGACGACGTCGCAGTCGGCGATCAGCCGGGCCCGGGGCAGCAGCCCGGCCACGTACGGCGCCAGCTGCTCGTCGGGCACGCCGAAGCTCTCGCCGTAGCCGCGTTCGAGAAAGATGCTGCCGCGCAGGTCGGGATCGATCCGCGCGAAGTGCCGCGGATGGATCGGCAGGCGCCGCTCGTGCTCCTTGTGTGAGCGTGCCATGACCGCGATGCTGAGCTGGTCCACGTGCCCTCCTCGGTCCGGAACCGGTGTCCGGTGGCGATCTTGGCCTCCCGAGCACACGACGGCGGGTGGCTTGCCGGTCGCCTGACGCCCCTCCATCCTGCGCGCCGATGCGGCCCGGCGCAGGGGCCGTTGGACCTACCGGCGGGGGTCACCGGGTCGGGCACACCGGCTCGCGGCTGGACAGGGGACGTTCGGCCCTGCCCAACGGCGTCCGGGTCGCGGACAATGGCGAGGGACGCCGTAGCTCGCGCTCGCGCTCGACCGATCGGTCCGCCAGCATTCCACCACGGGTCCGGACCCTGCCCGCTCGCCACGGACGCCGTGGAGATTGTCGGTCAGGAGGACCTATGTCCAGCACCCCGTCACCACTGACCCCACCAGCGCCGCTGCGCGTCGAGCCGAGGTGGCTGTCGGAACGTGCGGTCCGGATCGCCGTGATCGGCGAGATCGATCTCTCCACCGCCGAGGAGCTGTTCGCCGACCTGCTCGGCGTCATTCTCGCCGGGCGCCCGCAGCACATCGAGGTCGACCTCGCCGGGGTCACGTTCCTGGACTGCCGCGGGCTCGGTGTCCTCGTCGTCGCGAGGCGCGTCGCCGCCCGCGCCGGCGGCCGGTTGCGGATCACCGGACCCCAGCCCCTGGTCCGGCGGGTCATGGAGGCGACCGGGCTGCTCGGCATCCTCAGCTCGGAACCGATCGGGCGGATGCACCTTCGCGGTGCGGCCCGGGTCAGCACCCGGGGGCGACCGCGGTGCGCGACGGTGTCATCGTCGCGGCGCCGTCCGTGACCGACCGGCCGGCAGGCGCCCTCACGGTCCCGGCGCCGCCGGGCCTTGGGCGGCGCCGGGTGCGCCATCTCGGGTGAGGCGCTGGACGGCGGCCGTCACGCTGGCGCGGTCCAGGGCGACGGCCGCCTCGGCGAGGCCCGCGTGAATGGCCTGTTTCCCGTCGCCGGCGAGACCGAGCAGGGCACGCACGGGACGGTTCTCGGCGAGGTAGGAGGCGCTGAAGCTGGTGATGCCCCGGCCGAGCGCGGCCTCGGCGAGCATCTCGACCAGCGCGGTGGCCAGTCCGGCCCGGCGCCAGGCCGGGTCGACCGCGACAGCGACCTCGGCGCTGTCCGCTGTCACTGCTTCATATCTGGCGATGCCGACACCCACCCCGGTCGCCGCGTCCGCGGCGACCAGGGCGAACCGCTTCCGGTAGTCGACCGTGCACAGATGCTCGAGCAGTGCCGGCGTGACCCGCGGCGCCGCACCCAGGAAACGGCGGTAGACGGTCTCCGGGTCGGCGGTGCGGATGGCGTGGGCGAGCTGCTCGCTGTCGTCGGGAACGAGGGGACGCAGCCAGATCGCCCGGCCGTCCGACAGCCGGAGCTCGCGTTCGAACTCGCGAGGGTAGCCGGGCGGCACCTCGGCGGGATGCTGCTTCGGTTCCGGTCCCATGAGATCTATTGTGACCGACGCCCGGCCCGGTCCGGCCCGGCCGAAGTCCCCGGTATTCACGACCTTCGACCCTGGAGCTGTCGGGTCTGTCCGGGACGGCGCCGGTTGCTCATGGTCGTACCGATTCCACCACCGGTGCTCGCCGGCGGATCTCGGCGGTCAGCCGCGTGGACAGCTCCTGCGCGGATTCCGTCGCCGCCGGGAGCGCGGGGTCGAAGAACGTCACCCGCAACCGGGGGCGTCGCGGGAACCGGGTGATGTCCACGGTCCCGGTGACCGCGGCGCAGACGATGCGCGCCTGCGGCACGGCCCGGGCCAACCGGCCGGCGCCGCTGCGGGCGCGCAGGTGCCGGCCCCGCGAGACGGTGCCCTCGGGGAAGATCCCGACGCAGCCGCCCGCGGCCAGATGCTGCCCGGCGGCGGCCATCGCGGCCGCGTCCGCACGGCCGCGCTCCACGGGGATCTGCCCCATCCCGTCGAGGACCCGGCCGAGCAGCGGATGCTCCCACAACGATGCCTTGGCCAGCGCATGGATCTGCCGGCGGCGGCGCACCGCGGCGGCGATCACCACCGGGTCCCAGGCGCTGTCATGATTGGCCACGACGATCGTCGCGCCCTCGGTCGGCAGCTGGTGCGCCCCGACCACCTCCAGGCGGCCCCACCAGCGGACGATCGGCCACGCCGCGGCCATGACCATCCGATACACCGGCGAGATCCGAGGGCCGGCGCTCTGCTCGGCGATGACACTTCGGCTCTCCCGCATCGTTCCACCGTCGCCGCCCGCACCCGCGACGACCAGAGGCTTCCGACCCATCTGCGCCGGGCCGGGCCTTTCGACCCTGCCCGCTGAGCCCCACCCGGTACACGCTGGAGGAGAACCGCCCTCGATGAGGGCCTCCCGTCAGGAGGGGATCGACGTGCTTGTCCTGCTCATCGTTCTGCTCGTGCTCTGGCTCATCCTGGCGGTGGTCGGCTTCGCGATCAAAGGCCTGCTGTGGCTGGCCATCATCGGGATCATCCTGTTCCTCGGCACCGCGGCCATCGGCGTGGTCCGGCGCAAGGCCATGCGTCGCTGAGCGGTACGCCCACAACGGGCAGCGCCGCGTGGCCCGGGCCACGCGGCGCTGCTCGTTCGTCAGCTCACTGGTACGGCAGCTGCACCGTGGACAGGCTGCCGAGCGAGACGGTGGACGGCCCGGAGCCGATCGGGCTCCAGATCTCCACCCGCACCGTGCCGTTCGCCAGGTTGCCCAGGGTGCCGGTGGCCGCGGCCAGGCCCGCGGTCTCCCGGTACCGCTCCCAGCCGGCGACCGGGTCGAGGGCGAAGTAGCGGTAGGTCTCGACCCGGTCGAAGCTGCCGTCGCCGGTCAGGTCGTACGAGACCCGCACCTGGGTGGCGTTGCCGACCGTGGTGCCGGCGTCCACCGCCAGGTCGAAGGCGGTCGGCACGCCCGCCCGGTGGGTCAGGGTGAGCCCGGTGGCGGTGAAGGTCACCGGGTCGTGCGGCTGGTCGTCCGGGATGTGCCCGGCCTTCGGCACGCTCAGCGTCCCGGCGGTTCCGGCCGTACCGGCCAGGGCTCCCCCGCTCTGCAGGAAGCGGATCGCGCCACCCGGGGTGGTCGGGGTCGGCGTCGGGTCCGTGGTGACCGTCGGCGTCGGCGTGGGGCTGCCGGTCGGCTCGGTCGGTGTGGGCGTGGTGCCGGTCGGGGTCGGGTTGACGCCGCCGCCGGTGGCGTCGCCGCCGCTCCAGGTGAACCCGCCGGCGGTGGCGGTCCGGCCGGCGGCCGCGGTCAGGGTACGGCCGTCGGAGAACGTCACCGTCAGCGGCTTTGCGGTGATGTTGGACGCCACGTACGTCTTGACGCCGTTCTTGACGAACACCCGGGCCAGGGGGTGGTCGGCGGTGACCGAGGTGTCGGTCGTGCCGAGGGCGGCCAGGTTGCGGATCCAGTGGAAGGTGTGCGCCCTGCTCTCGCCCTCCTCCGGGGTGTAGCCGGCGTTCGCCCGGAACTTGGTCAGCGCCGCGTCGCCGTCGCCGAGCGCCAGGAACGACCAGAGGATGTCCTGCCAGACGGCCGGTTCGCGGCCGGCGTTGCGGACCACCTCGGCGTAGTTGGCGCGCACGTACGCCGGGTCGGTGCCGAGGTAGAAGTGCCCGCCGGTGATCGGCAGCATGTTGATGCCCTGGATCATCTCCGGCGCCGCGGTGAACCAGGTCGAGTACGCGCCGCCGTCGCCCCACACCATGCCCACGGTGGCGTGACCGAACGCCTCGGGGAAGTTCTCGTTGTGGATGTCGAACCAGTACTCGTTGATCGCGGCGGACTGGGTGGTCCAGATGAAGATGCCGGCGTCGCGGACCGCGGTGTTGCCGGTCGCCTGACCCCACTGGATCAGCGCGTTGGCGTAGTTCATGCCCTCGGACGAGGACTCCTGGTTGTTGCCGGCGAAGAACGCGCCGTGCCCGGCCGCCCAGTCGTGGCCGGCGTAGATGTCGAAGTCGCGCAGGTAGGGGAACCGGGTGTCGGCGCGGTCGTAGTTGTTGGCGTCGCGGATGAGCAGGTCGACCATGCCGCCGTAGCGCCCGGTCGAGGCCCACTGCGGGTCGAACTTGGCCAGCGTGGCCGCCGCGGCGATGAAGTAGCCGTAGTGGAAGTGGTGGTCGTTGAGTTCCTGGTCGGAGCCGTACGAGGCGGGGTAGCCGATCAGGGTGCCCCAGTTGCGGTCGTAGTAGAACACCCGCTGGGACTTGTCCTGCGACGCAGTGAACCAGTCGGTGAGCCGTTCACGGATGGCGGTGAGGGCGACGTCGCGTACGTCGGTGCGGCCGAGCTGGTCGGCGATCTCGGCGATCCGGGCGGCGCGGCCGAGGCCCTTGCCGGTCCAGTAGGTGTCGTTGCCGCGCACGTCCATCGGGTCGGACCGCACCGCGTCCAGGTATCCGTTGAGGGTGGTGAGGTCGGCGCCGCTGCTGTCGGCCACCGCCGGCACCTCGGGCAGCACGCCCGAGAAGACCGCCGAGGTGGTGTACGAGGACCGGCCGACCAGCGTCTTCATCGCCCCGCGGGCGCTCACGTAGGTCTGCGCGATCGGGGTGGCCCCGCTCAGCGCCCGCCACTGGTGCGGGTACAGGGCGATGACCGTGCCGGTGCCGCTGCCCTCGCGCGCGGTGGTGGTGTACGAGTAGGTGGTCGACACGCGGCTGGCCGCCTGGTCGTAGGAGTAGGACAACCTGGTGCCGGTGACGTGGTTGTGCGCGTACTGGCCGTAGGTGCCGGCCAGGGTGAGCTTGTCCGCGGTGGTGGTGTCCGGCCTGGTGGGCAGCGCGGCGACGGAGAAGTAGCCCTTGCCGGCCAGGCTGGAGCTGATCACGGTGCCGCTGACCGACCAGGTGGCTCCGGTGGGCGCGTACGCCACGTAGTCCTTGCCCCCGACGGAGTAGCCGATCCGCGTGCCGCTGTTGGACCAGACGGTCGGGGTGCTCTTCGCGGTGATCTGGGCGTCGCCGCCGGTGATCTGGAAGTAGGCGAACGGCAGCCCGTGCCCGATGGTGGCCTTCATGGTGCGGGTGCCGTCGCTCCAGTACGGGGTGACCGTCCAGTCGCTCCAGTCGTCGACGAGCACCCTCGGCGCGTTCATGCCGGTGACGCCGGCGGTGAAGTCCTCGGCGTAGACGTAGTGGTACTCACCGACGCCGGTGGCCGAGCCGCTGATCTGCGGCGTGGTGTTGTAGGAGAAGCCCAGCCCACCCGAGCCGGTGTCGTAGCTGATCGGGTGGGCGTGCAGGTTCTCGCTGTAGCTGCAGTCGAACTTCTTGAAGACCAGCGACGACCACCAGTCGTTGGTCGGCACGGGGCCGGCCGGCGCGCCGGCGGTCAGGAACTGCCGGGGGTTGGTGGACAGCGTGCCGCAGCCGGCGGGTAGCGCGGCGCCGGCGGGCAGGGTCTCGGTGTAGCTGCCCGCGCCGACCGTGGCCGCGTCGGCGGTGGTGGCGACGGCCACCGCCGCGAGCCCCGCGGTGACGGAGGCGATGACGGCCAGCACGAACGCCCTGCCGGTGCTCCCGGCTATCGCACTTCGGACGGATTTCTGCATGTCGCCTCCACTGTGGTGCCGCTTTCGGATGGCCGTGAGAGCGCTCTCTCGTGTCAGGACGGTAGATGTTTCCAATCCATGTCGTCAATGTCTCGACCTATTTAAAAGCGTTGCCGAAGTGGACCCGGCCGCCGTGCGGGATCCGCGTCCCCACGCCTGCCACCGGGCCGTCCACGCAGGCCAGGCCTACACACGGCGTGGCGGCACCTGCCTGGACTCCGGGAATCCGGCGTCGACGACGGGACGGATTCCCGGCTGTTCCCTCACCTGACGGGGGTCGCCGGTCCGCACCGGGCGTCAATTGTGAACATTCTTAAGCGAAGGGCCGCTTCAGGCCGCGGCGAGGGCGGTGCGCGCGGCCGGCCCGGCGCGTTCCCGGTCCGCGGGCACCAGGCCGATCCGGGTACGCCGGTCCAGCAGGTCGTCCTCGGTCAGCGCGCCCTCGTGGCGGACCGCGAAGAGCAGCTCCGCGCCGGTGACCTCAACACCCGGGGCGACCGGTTGCCGCAGCTGCGGGTCGGCCGCGCCGAGCGCGTACACCGCGGGGGCCTCGGCGCCGTAGCGGGCGATCAGCCGGGCGGGCACGGCCAGGCGGCCCAGCCGGTCGGGGGACGCGGCGCCGACCAGGGGCGTGCGCGCGGTGCGGCACGGCCCGGCGGTCAACCCCGCGAGGACCACCGCGGCGTCGACCGCGTCGGCGGCCATCTTCCGGTACGTGGTGAGCTTGCCGCCGACGATCGTGGTGACGCCGCCGGGCGAGGTCAGCACGGCGTGCCGGCGGGACAGGTCGGCGGTGCGGTCCGCGCCGCCGGCGAGCAACGGCCGCAGGCCCGCGAACATGCCCACGACGTCGGCGTCGGTCACCGACACCTCCAGCGCGGTGCCGAGGACGTCGAGCAGGAAGCCCACCTCGGCCGGGCTGGGTTCGGGCACCTCGCTGGCCGGGCCGTCGACCGGCTCGTCGGTGAGCCCGGCGTAGACGAGGCCGCCGGGCTGGGGAAGGGCGAAGACGAACCGGTTCGTCTCGCCGGGCACCGGGATGGTCAGCGCGGCCGTGGGGTGGCCCAGCGCGGCGGCGCGCAGCACCAGGTGGGTGCCGCGGGACGGTCGCAGGTGGACGGTCGGGTCCAGCTCGCCGGCCCAGACACCGGTGGCGTTGACGACCGCCCGGGCGCGGATCTCGTGGCGTTCGCCGGTGAGCGCGTCCCGGACCGCGGCGCCCCGGCCGTGCAGCTCCTCGACGGCGCACCGGGTCAGGATGCGGGCGCCGAAGCCGGCCGCCGTGCGGGCCAGGGCGACGACCAGCCGGGCGTCGTCGACGAGCTGACCGTCCCACTGCACCAGCCCGCCGCGCAGCCCGGTCCGGCGCACGGCCGGCGCCAGCCGCCGGACCTCGACGGCGGAGATGCGCCGGGAGCGGGGCAGGGCGGCGCGCGGGGTGCCGGCCGCGGCGCGCAGGGCGTCACCCGCGGCGAACCCGGCGCGCATGAGCAGGGCCCGCGGCGCGCGGACGAACGGCGTCAGGGGCAGGACGAACGGCAGCGCGCTGACCAGGTGCGGTGCGGTGCGCCGCAGCAGCACGTCGCGCTCGGTGGCGCTCTCGTACGCCAGCGCCACGTGCCCGCCGGCCAGGTAGCGCAGCCCGCCGTGCACCAGCTTGGAGCTCCACCGGGAGGTGCCGAAGGCGAGGTCGACGGCGTCGACCGCGGCCACCGACAGCCCTCGCGACGCCGCGTCCAGGGCGACGCCGGCGCCGGTCACACCGAGGCCGACGACGAGCAGGTCGACCGTGCGCCCGGCGGCGAGCTCGGCCAGTTCGCGCCGGCGGCGTGCCGCGCTGAGCGAGGTGGCGCTCACGGCCGGAGGAACCGGTCGAGGAGCAGGCGCAGCTCGTCGTCGAGGGCGTCCTCGCCGATGTCGCCCTCCGGGCCGGTCATGGTCGAGGCGGAGACGACAAACCCGTGCACGGCCAGGACCGCCGCGCGTCCCAGCAGCACCGGATCCTGCCGGCGCAGCGACCCGTCGCCGCGGCCGGCCTCGATCGAGGCGATGAGGTGGTCGAGGATGGCGTCCTGCACGCTGCCCCGCCGGTCGACCAGGTACGGCAGCAGCACCTCGGGGTCGAGCTCCACCACCCGGCGGAACATCGCGTGCCCACGCAGGGCGCGGGCGCCGCGGACCAGGCCGTCGACGATGCGCTCGCGCGCGGTCCCGCCCACCGCCTCGGTCTCCGCCGTGATCGCCAGCGCACTCCACTCGCGGGTCATCAGATCCGCCATCAGCGTGGCCATGTCCGGCCAGCGCCGGTACATCGTCATCCGGGACACGCCGGCGCGGCGCGCCACGTCGGTCAGCGTCGTGCGCCGCAGCCCGACGGCCAGCACGCAGGCGCGGGCGGCGTCGAGGAGGGCGTCCTCAGCACTGTTACGAACTGACGTCATGTGTCACAGTGTAACGCATGACCCTCTTCCGCTGGGGCGATCCCGCCGACGCCGTCACCCTGCCGTCCGGCGTCCGCGATCTGCTCTCCACCGCGCTCGGGGTGACCGGACCCCGTCCGGTCACCGGGCCGGAGCTGCCCGCCCCGGCGCCGCTGCCCGACTTCCCCGGCCTGGACGTCTCGGCCGGCGCCCGCCTGCGCCACGCGACCGGCATGTCCACGGTGGACCTGCTCACGTCCCGGTCCGGCGCCGTGCCGGACGCCCCCGACGGGGTGGCCCGGCCCGCCTCGCACGACGAGGTGCTCGAGGTCCTGCGGATCGCGGCGGACCACCGGGTGGCGGTCGTGCCGCACGGCGGCCGCACCTCGGTGGTCGGCGGTCTGCGCGCGCTCCGCGACGGCTACGCCGGCGTGGTCGCCCTCGACCTGAGCCGCCTGGTCCGCCTGGTCCGCCTGGACCGGACCTCCCGGACGGCGACCTTCGAGGCGGGCGTCACCGGTCCCCGCGCCGAGCAGATGCTCGCCGAAGCCGGCTTCACCCTCGGCCACTTCCCGCAGTCGTTCCAGTACGCGACCCTGGGCGGGTTCGCCGCCACCCGCTCCAGCGGCCAGGCCTCGGCCGGGTACGGGCGCTTCGACCAGATGGTGGTCGCCCTGCGTGCCGCCACCGGCGCCGGCACGCTCGAGCTCGGCCGGGCGCCGCAGTCCGCCGCGGGCCCCGACCTGCGCCAGCTGCTGCTGGGTTCCGAGGGGGCGTTCGGCGTGATCACCGAGCTCACCCTGCGGATCCGGCCGGCCCGGGAGGTGCGGTACGCGGGCTGGGCCTTCCCGTCGTTCGACGCGGGGATGCGGGCGGTGCGCGCGCTCGCCCAGGACGGCCCGTTGCCGGCCGTGCTCCGGCTCTCCGACGAGGCGGAGACCGCTGTCAACGCGGCGACGGGCGCGAGTGCGGACGCCGGCGGCGGCTGCCTCGCCATCGTGGGGCACCTCGGCGACGCGGACCCCGCCGATCGGCTCACCGAGTACGGCGGCGAACCGCTCGGCGAGGAGCCGGGCAAGGTGTGGGAGGCCGGCCGGTTCCGGGCGCCGTACCTGCGCGACGCGCTGCTGGACGCCGGCGCCCTCGCCGAGACGCTGGAGACCGCCACCTTCTGGGACCGCCTGCCGCAGACCTACACCGCGGTCCGGGACGCGCTGCTCGGGGCGCTGGGCGACGCCGGCACCCCGCCGATCGTCATGTGCCACATCTCGCACGTCTACGAGACCGGCGCCTCGCTGTACTTCACCGTCGTGGCCGCCCAGGCCGAGGATCCGGTCGCGCAGTGGCGGGCGGCCAAGACCAGCGCCGGCGCGGCGATCGTCGCATCCGGCGCGACGATCACCCACCATCACGGCATCGGCCGGGACCACCGGCCCTGGTACGCCCAGGAGATCGGTCCGGTCGGCGCCGCGGTGCTGCACGCGGTCAAACGGGCCCTCGACCCGGCCGGCATCCTCAATCCCGGGATCCTGCTGCCGTGATCCGCGACGCGTTCACTGCCGTGGTCAACCCCGCCGCCGGCTCGGGCACGGCCGCGGCGACGATGATCAGCCTGGCCCGGGCCCTGCGGGAGAGCGGCGCCCGGGTGCGGGTCACGTACAGCCGGAGTCTGCCGCACGCGACGGAGCTCGCCGCCGCGGCAGCCGGCCGGGGCGACACGGTGCTCGCGGCCGGCGGCGACGGCCTGGCCGGCGCGGTGGCGGCCGGGCTCACGGGAACGACCGCGGAGCTGGGCCTGGTCCCGGCCGGCCGGGGCAACGACCTCGCCCGCGCCGTGCCGCTCCCCCGCGACGACCCGGCGACGTTCGCCGCGGCCCTGCGCGAGCGCCCGAGCCGGCCGATCGACGTGGCGATGGCCGGTGACCGGGTGGTGCTCGGCAGCGTCTGCGCGGGCCTGGACTCGGTGGCCAACGACGCGGCCAACCGCTGGCGCCTGCCCCGCCGGCCGATCGCGTACCAGATCGCGGCCGTGCTCGTCCTCGCCCGCTGGCATCCGGTCACCTACGACCTGCGCGTCGACGGGGTGCCGGAACGGGTGCGCGGCAACACGGTGGTGGCCGCCAACTGCGCCTGGTACGGCGGCGCCCTCAAGATCGCCCCGGCGGCGCTGCTGGACGACGGCCTGCTGGAGCTGGTGACGATCGGCGAGATGAGCCGGCGGCGCCTCGTACCGGTGCTGACCGCCATGCGCCGCGGCGCGCACGTGGGCATGCCGGGCATCACCAGCCGCCCGATCCGGGAGGTCACCATCGCCACGGACCGCCCGATCCCGTTCTACGCGGACGGCGAGAAGCTGCCGGCGGGTCCGGTGACGGTCCGGGTACGCCCGGCGGCCCTGCACCTCATCGGCGCCTGACCCGCCGGGCCACGAGCGCCCGCTACACGGCGATGCCGGCGGACGGGATGACGATGCCGCGCGTGTCGAGCTCCTGGACGTGCTCCTCGGGCAGGTCGGCGGGCGGCTCCGAGCCGGCGGGCGCGAGCGTGGCCCAGACCTGGGCGATGACGTCCCGGCCGGCGCGCTCGCGTGATTCCTTCGAGGTCCAGACCTCGAGCAGCCGGAACCCGGTCCCGGTCGGCCAGGCGACGTGTGCGAGCAGCCCGTCCACCTGCCCGCCGGTGTGCTTGAGGAGCGCGGCGTGGAACGTGTCGTACAGCTGGACCGGCGCGGCGATGTCGATGCTGACGGTGTGGGTCATGGCGGGCTCCTCCGTTACTGTCGTCCGGCAGCTGTCTGCGGGGCGAGGCGGGTGGTGAGTTCGGCGACGCCGTCGCCGGAGAGCTGGGGCAGGACGGCCGTGCGGCCGCAGCAGACCAGGAGCAGGGCGGCCATGGGGCCGCGGACGGTCGGGCCGTGGCCGGCCGACCAGGAGATGTCGGTGGCGGTGAGCCGGAGACCGGCCATCTTCTTCGCCGCGGGCAGCGGCGGTGGCCAGCGCATCGACAGCGTCCGGTCGGCCGCGACGGCGGCGGCGCCGGCCGGCAGGTCGAGGTGGCGGCCGAGCGGGATGGCGATGTCCTGGCTGTGCACGAGGATGTCGCAGAGGGTCTCCCGGTACGTGACGCCGAAGATGTGCCGCCGCGAGCCGATGGTGGCCCGGATCCCGGCGATGAGCTGCTCGGTGGTCAGGGCGGTCGCGCGCCGCCGGGCGACGTGCGCGGTGGTGCGGTCGAGGCTGCCCCGCCACTGTCCCAGCCGGCCGAGCACGGCGCCGGGGCCGAGCTGCTGAAGCGTGAGGTGGGCGGCGACGTCGCGGACGGTCCAGCCGGCGCAGAGCGAGGGCCGGCGCCACTGGTCGTCGCCGAGATCGGTGAGAAGGTCGCAGAGCCGGGCGCGTTGCGCGTCGATGGCCTGCCAGATCTGGTCGGGAGTCATGACGGCACCTCCGTCGACAGTGGGCGGATCACGGTGGTGACCAGCGTGGTGATCTGGTCGGTCGGGTCGAACGCCGGGTCCGGGATGGCCAGCTCGTGCAGGACGACGCCGGTGTAGTGGTTCATGATGATCGGCGCGTCGCGCTCGGGGTCGGTCGAACCGGCGACCCGCAGCCAGGTCATGAACCAGGCGTTGACCCGGGCTCCGCCGGCGAGCAGGTGGGCGCGCATGGCCGGGCGGATGCCGGCTTCGACGAGGATCGCGTAGCGGGCCAGGGTCAGCGTGCGCTGCGGGCCGGTCGCGGTCCTGGCCGCGGCGACGAGCACCTCGGCCAGCTCCTGCGGCGTCGTCGGATACATCCGCATCGCCAGCTCCTCCCACAGCGCCCGCTCGCGGTCGACGAACCGGTCCATCACCGCGTCGAGCAGCGCGTCGCGGGTGCGGAAGAGGTTGGAGGCCGAGCCGGCCGGCAGCCCGGCCTGGTTGTCGACGGCGCGGTGGGTCAGCGCGTGGATGCCGCGTTCGCCGAGGACGGTGATCGCGGCGTCCAGCAGTTGTTCGCGTCGGGTCGACATACCCGAACACTACGATAGTAGTGCAGGAGACTGCAACCGTAGTACCGTGGGGACATGGAGGCGTATCGCGCGGAAGTGGCGTTCGACGGCGAGCGGGTGATGCCGGGCGGCGCGCTGGTGCTCGTCCGGGACGGTGTGATCATCGGCGTGCAGCCCGCCGCCGCGGCGGTTCCGGATGGCTGCCCGATGACCTGGCTGCCCGGCACCACCTTGCTGCCGGGGCTCATCGACGCGCACAGCCACCTGTGCGGCAACGACGGGCCCGACGCGCTCGACCGGCTGCCCAGCCTGAGCGCGGACGACCTCGACCGGACCGTCGAAGCGGCACTCGCGGCGCAGCTCGCGGCCGGCGTCACCGCCGTACGCGACCTCGGCGACCACCGGTGGGCCGTGGTCGACCGGCACCGCGACCGTCCCACCGGCCCGACCGTCGTCGCCGCCGGCCCACCGATCACCAGCCCGGGCGGGCACTGCGCCACGATGGGCGGCGAGGCGTCCGGGATCGACGGGCTGCGCCGGGCGGTCCGCGAGCGGGCCGAGCGCGGCGCCGACCTGGTGAAGATCATGGCCAGCGGCGGGGTGATGACCCCCGGCACCGACATCCGGGCCTGCCAGTTCAGCCTGGAGGAGCTGTGCGCCGCGGTCGAGGAGGCGCACCGGCTCGGCCTGCCGGTCACCGCGCACGCCCACGCCCTCACCGCCGTCGAGCAGTGCGCCGCCGCCGGGGTCGACGGCATCGAACACTGCAGTTTCCTCACCGGACAGGGCATCCGCACCCCGCCCCGGCTCGCGGCCGCGATCGCCGCCGCCGGCATCACGGTCTGCCCGACCCTGGGCCACGACCTGGAGGCGATGGCGTCCCTGCCGGCGTCGTTGCTGGCCCTGGCCGCACGCGTCGGCGTCACCCTCGAGCAGCGCCTCGCCCAGGTCGGCGAGCTGCAGGCGGCCGGCGTGTCGTTCGTCAGCGGCGTCGACTCCGGCATCAACCCGGTCAAGCGGCACGGCCTGCTCCCCACCGCCGTCGTGGAGATGGTCGCCGCCGGGGTGCCGCCGGTGACCGCGCTCGCCTCGGCCACCGGCGGCGCCGCCCGGGCGTGCGGGCTGGCCGACCGCACCGGCCGGCTCCGCGCCGGGCTGCAGGCTGATCTGCTCCTCGTCGACGGCGACCCGACCACCGACATCACCGCGGTCCGCGACACCCGGCTGGTCGTCTGCCGCGGCCGGCGGGCACCGCTGCTGACTCGTTAGGTTTGTCGGTCATGACGGACCTGCGGCTGGAGCCGATGACCGAGGATCAGTACCAGCCGTGGCGGGCCGAGGCCGAGGCGCACTACGCGCAGAGCGTCGCCGCGTCTGGCCAGTCGGCGCAGGAGGCGGCCCGCAACGCCGCCGACACTTACGCGCGGCTGCTTCCCGACGAGTACGCCACCCCTGACCACCATTTCTGGTACGCCTACGACGGCGACCGCCGGGTCGGTTTTCTCTGGGTCAAAGTCACCCACGACACCGCATTCATCTACAACATCGCCGTCGAACCCGAGGTACGCCGCCGGGGCTACGGCCGCGCGATCATGCTGGCCGCCGAGCACTGGTGCCACGCCAACGCGCTCGCCAGAATCGGTCTGCACGTCTTCGCCCACAACACCGGCGCCCGGGCCCTCTACGAGCAGCTGGGCTTCACCGAAACCGGCCGCACCATGGCCAAAGACCTGTGACCGCCAGTCACCCGACGGGCCGGGGATTTCCCGCCATGGAATTGCGCATAGGAATATCCCGATTTCCCCCGTCATTCTCGCCCGCTGACCGAAATGATGTTGCAGGCCGAAAGTCCTGACCACAATCAATGACCGGTCGTCGTCCCGCGGAGGTCTATCCTGGACGAGCCGCATGGATTAGCGTTGATGCCAGATTCCGTCCAGCCAACTCCGAGGTCATCCGTTGGAGGCCGACGATGTCCGTTGCGCGACCCGGCGCCAGGTCTCGGCGACATGGCTTGCGGAGCGGCCTACGGAGCTGCCTCGCCGGCGCCGTGGCAACCCTGACGGCCGCGACAGCAGCGGTGCTCCCGGTGACGCCGGCTCTGGCCGCCGTCGACCCGCTGACGTTCACCAACTCGGTGGTGCGGGAGAACCGCAAGCCCGGTTCGACCGGCTGGCAGGTCACCAAGGCGGCCGACGACACCGCCCTGCAGGTCGACGCGTACGCCGACCGGCCCAGCGTGAACAAGGGCGCGACGATCACCTTCCACGTCACGGTGAACCCGGCGCAGCAGTACCGGGTGGAATACTGGCGGATGGGCTGGTACGGCGGCCACCTCGGCCGGCTCGCCGCCGACACCGGCCTGATCGACGGGAGTCCCCAGGGCAGCTGCATGCCGCCCGGCGACCAGTACGTCCAATTCGGTCTCATCGAGTGCCGCTGGACCGCGGGACCGACGCTGACGGTGCCGTCGGACTGGGTCAGCGGCATGTACCTGGCCAAGATCATCAACGCCGAGGGCTACCAGAGCCTGGTGCCGTTCGTGGTCCGTGACGACGCCCGGAGCGCACGGATCCTGATCGCCCAGACCTCCACGACTTACCAGGCCTACAACGTGTGGCCCGACGACGGGCGCACGGGCAAGAGCCTGTACGGCGGGTACGGGCCGAAGGTGGTCGGCTCGGACGGCGTCCGGGCGGTCAAGGTCTCCTACAACCGCCCGTACGCCCTTGCCAACGGTGCCGGCCTGTTCTTCGCCGAGGCGATCCACACCGCCGCCTGGTTCGAGCAGAACGGCTACGACGTCGCGTACGCGGACAACATCGACGTCCACAACGGAACGGTGAATCCGCGCCCCAACACGGTGTTCGTCTCCCCCAGTCATGACGAGTACTGGTCCAAGGCCATGTACGACCGGATCGAGGCGAGTCATCAGGTCGGCACCCGCCTGGCGTTCCTCACCGCGAACAACATCTACTGGCAGACCCGGATGGAACCCGCCGGCTGGACCGGCCAGGCGAACCGGACCATGGTCGTCTACCGGGCGGAGGCCACGGACCCGGTGAAGGGGACGTTGGCCACGATCCGCTGGCGCAATCTGGGCCGGGCCGAACAACGGCTGCTCGGCAGCATGTACATCGCCACCGTCGGCCCGGACGCCGACTGGGTGGTGCACGACTCGGCCGCCCCGATCCATCGGGGCACCGGCGTGGTCCAGGGTACGAAGATCCCCCGAATGGTCGGCGTCGAGGCGGACCGGATCGTCGCCGGTTTCCCGACCCCGCCCAGCCCGCGCGCGTTCTATCAGCTGGCGGAGTCGCCGTACCAGACCCGCAACTGCGGGTGCACCGGCACGACGCACGTCCACCAGGGCACGGTGTACCAGGCGGGCAACGGCATCTGGGTCTTCAACTCCGGCACGTTCAACTGGCCCAAGGGCCTCATCGAGCCGACGTACGCGCACCCGACGGTGCAGCGGATGACCACGAACCTGCTCGCCACCATGCTCAACATGGCCAGCTCGGCCGCCTTCCGCCGGATGAACGGCGCCGACCGGTACGCAACGGCCGCCTACCTGGCCACCGACACGTTCGCCGCCGGCGTGCCCGTCGCCTACGTGGCGACCGGCGAGGACTTCCCCGACGCGATGGTCGGTGGCCCGGCGGCCGCGCACGATCAGGGGCCGATGCTGCTCACCCGATCCACCGCCCTGCCGAGCCCGACGGCGGCGGCGCTGTCCCGGCTCCGGCCGGGCCGGATCGTGCTGGTGGGCCGGCCCGAGACGGTCTCCGACGCGGTCCTGGAGCAGCTGCGCACCTACACCACCAGCGGCCGGGTGGACCGGGTCGCGGGATCCGATCGGTACGCCACCGCCGCCGCCGTGTCCGCCGCCGCCTTCCCCAGCGGGGTGCCGGTGGCGTACGTCGGCAACGGAGTGAGCTTCCCCGACGGGCTGGCCGGATCGGCTGCGGGCGCCGCGCTCGGTGGGCCCGTCCTGCTCACCGAGGCCGCGGCGCTGCCGGCGGCCACCGCGGACGAGCTGGCCCGGCTGCGGCCCGCCCGGATCGTCGTGCTCGGCGGTACGGGCGTGGTCTCCGAAGCCGTCGAGAGCGAGCTGGCGTCGTTCGCCCCGACGACTCGCGCCTCGGGCCTCAACCGCTACGAGACGGCGATCAACGTGTCCCGGGACGGGTACGCACCGGACAGCCCCTCGACGGTGTTCATCGCCGCCGAGCTGAGCTTCCCCGACGCGCTGGCCGCCGGCGCCGCGGCCGGCGTGGCGGGCGGCCCGCTGATCCTGACCGGCACGTCGCTGTCGCCGCAGGTGGCGATCGAGGTGGCCCGCCTCAACCCGTCCCGGGTCGTGGTCCTGGGCGGCACGGGCGCCGTCCCGGCCACGGTGGTCACCCAGCTGCGGTCGATCTTCACCAGCACCACCTACGTCGACGTCGTCTCGACCGGATCGAGTACGCCATGATCAAGCCAGCCCGCACCCGGGTTCGCCGGCTCCGGCTCGGCGCCGTCCTCACCGGCCTGGCCGTGGTGATCATGACCGGCGGCTGCCTCGGCCCCGGCGCGGCACAACCCACGCCGGCCACTCCGCCCGCCGACCCGATCGAGTCCCTGGTCCCCGCGCCGACCCCGACGGCCGCCGGACCCCCGTCCTCCGCGGTCGACGACGCCCAGCTGATCGCCGCGGTCCCGTCCTGCCGCGCGCAACCGTGCCGGCTGCTGGCCCGGGTCAACGACTTCGGTGTCCCAGGCGGCGTGGCGGCCCTGCTCGCCTGGGACCGCACGGACAGCGCCGACCCCAACTATGAACTGATCGTCACCTCCGCGACCGGCGACCTCCTGTGGCGCGCCCCCGACCAGCGCCTCGGCCACGTCAACGGCTACGAACGCTTCACCGTGGACGGACCCGACCGGCTCTTCCTGCCGCTGGCCGCCGAACCCCGCGGCCAGACCCTGACCGTGCTCCAGTGGCGCAACGGCGACGTCGACGACCGCAAATCGCTGTCCACCCCCCGATTCCGCGGCGACTCGGTCGCCTTCGCCGAGGACCGCGACAAGAACGGCACGGCGGAGATCATCACCCAGTCCACCCAGGGCCTCGCCGACGCGGAGTCCGGCGGCCTGGTCGAGGCCACCTACACCCTCGTCGAGGACGACTACCGGCTCACCGGCTGCCGGCAACGCCAGGGCGAAAGCTTCCAGTGGACCACCCGTCCATCCCGCGACGGACGCTGCACGGCAAGCTAGGCGCGTCAGGAGATCACGTCCTCCACCGTCGCTTCCCGGGTCATGCCGCCGTCGTTGACCGAGGCCTTCAGCGGTGTGTACGAGATCGGCGTGCTGTATCCCCGGCCGTACGAGTGCACCGAGAACGACGCCTCCTTGCAGTCCGGAGCGGTGAGGATGCCCTGGGCGATCACCTCGCCGGCGGCGACGGACCGCCACTGCACACCGACCGCCCAGCCGTCACCGCAGAACGAGTCCACCACGGTGAAGGAATTGCGCCCCTTCGCCATGTTGTGGGTGCCGGCGTTGTAGAACACGTAGCCCGCGACGCGGCCACTGGCGTGATAGACGACCGCGCTGCTGGTCGCCGCTTGCGCCGCGGCGGGCACGAGCAGCGCCACACCGGCCACACCGGCGGCCACGGTCGCGCCGAGCACACGGCTCCTGAGGCGGGAGATCATGGTGAAGTCCTTTCGACGAGGATCAGGTACGCCTCGAAGTCAACCGTCGCCCAGCCCCGCACCGGGCGAACGCCGACCGACTCCGGACGACGCCGACGGCTGTGCTGCTGACGGTCCGTCCTGAGTGGAGCGGCACCGGACGGCACCGGATCGCCGGCCCGTCGTTCCCGCGCTGCCGTCGGTCGTGGTGAGGTTGCCTTCGGGTAGCCGATTGGTGCACCGCTCAGCCGCGGCACGGCACGAGCCGATCCTGATCCATGTGGCTGCCGGCGTTCTGCCGGTGCATCGATGCTTCGCAAGGGGGCGGTATGTGCAAGCGGTGTGACGATCTCCGCAGACCTCGGCGGTTGGGCGGCTGGCTCGCCGTTGCCGCGCTCGGCACAGCCGCCGCGGGGCTGACCGGCACCGGGGTGTTCGCGACCTGGGTCAGCACGGCGTCCGTGCAGACCGGCGTGAGCACCGCGGCCGACGTCGCGATGACGCACACCGACACCAACGGCACCACCTTCACCAGCAGCGTGGCCGACCTGCTGCCCGGCGACTATCTCCACCGGTACGCGAACCTCGTCAACACCGGCGCGCTGACCGAGTCGTTCTCCGCCGCGATCAGCGGCACCGGCACGCTGACCGGCGCCGGTGGCCTGCGCGTCGCGGTGGACTCCTGCACCGTCGCGTGGGCCAACGACGGCAGTTGCGCCGGCACCGCCGACCCGGTGGTGACGGTCCGCGACGTGGCAACGGCGGGCACCGTGCCGCTCGGTGACATCCCCGCCGGCGGCACCGAGCACTTGCGGTACACGTTCGTCCTGGACGCCGCCGCCGACCAGAGCACCTTCCAGGGCAGCACCGGCCGGATCACCGCGGCGATCACCGGCACCTCCGCGGTCGCCGGCAACCGCAACCGCACCGCCGGCTGAGACCACGCGATGGCGACGATCAAGACACCGGTCTGCGAGGGCGCCCGACCGTCACGGCTCGGGTCCTGGGTGCTGACCGCCGTTCTCGGCGTGGCGGCGTTACTCGCGCAGCCGCTGCCGGCCGCGGCAGCCTGGTCGGCGACGGCGGCCCCGCGCACCGCCGCCATCGGTATGGCCCGGGCGCAGTACGCCTTCACCGGTCCCACCGCTTCGACGTTCACGATGTCGTTCAACCTGCTCCAGTTCCTCGACACCGAATACGTGACGCTGACGAACACCGGCAGCACGCCGGCGATCTTCGCCGGGGTCGTCAGCAAATCGGCGGTCGTGCCGGGCACAGCGCGTCTGACCGTCACGGCGTGCAGCGTGCCGTGGAATCAGCTGCTCGGGACCTGCAGTCAGGGCGCCACCGTCCTGACGGCCAACACCGCGCTGAGCCCGCCCCCGGTGGTGCACCTCGGCCCCGCTGCCGGCGTCGCCGTGCCTGCCGGGCACCAGCAACATCTGCAGGTCTACGTCGCCAGCCTCGCCTTCTCCGGCTGGCTGGCCCTCACCGTCCCGGCTGCGACGCTGCCCGTCGGCGGCCGCGACCGAACGCACGCCTGAGAGGAACAGGAATGAGCCGGTCCGGTCGGCGAAGCAGCAGCGGCGGCGCACGCCTGCACGGAATTCTGTTCTCCACGGTTCTCCTCATCGCGGTGGCGTTCGTGGCCGGATCCGCCGCCCTGACGGCGCTCGGCGTGAAGGTCATGCCCGTGCTGTCCGGCTCCATGAGTCCCACCATCGCCACCAACGCGCTGGTCGTCGCCACGCCGGTGGCTGCCCATGACGTACGCGTCGGCGACGTCATGGTGTTCAATCCGCCCACCGTCACCGGCAGCGTCATGGTCATGCATCGCGTTGTCGAGCTGCGTACCGTGGACGGCACCCGGACCATGATCACCCGCGGCGACGCCAACCCGGGTCCCGATCCGTGGGCCATCGACCTCAACCGGTCCGCGCTGTACCGGGTCACCTACGCCATCCCGTACGCGGGACGGGCCTACCGGGCTCTGCACGCCACCGCCACCGACCCGCATTCGTCGCTGTTGTGGGCAGGCATCGCCGCCGGCTTCCTCGCGTTCGGGGTCTCCCTGCGGCTCAGGCGCCGTAACCGGCCGGGCGACACGTGGTGTGCCGACCACGGCTCCGGGCACCGGACGAAGCCCGATCCGGTCGGCGAGCACCACCTCCAGTCGGTCAGCCTCGAACTCCGGCACCGGCTCACCAGCATTCTGGGCTACAGCGAGGTGCTCACCGAGCACAACGACCACCGCAGCGTGGCCGACCTGCGCATGGCCACCACCGTCCACGACCACGCCCAGCGACTCTCCGAGGTCCTCGACGAACTGACCGCCCTCGCCGAGGAATCCACCCCGCCCACGCGTGAACTGGCCGAGGCTCACTGACGGGACAGCAGCTCACCGCGTACGGTCGGAACCAGATGGGAACCGGGAAGCCGGTCCGTCGCGATCAGCTCGTCCACGATGGCCGGCGTCGACCACGATGGACTCGCCCGCCTCGGGGCCGAGGCGCACGATCGTCAAGCCGACGTCCCGGAGCAGGTCCGGCAGGCGCCGCACGGCATCGCGGTCCTTGTCCCGTTCGAGCTCCCCGAGGGCCGGCCAGGGCACAAGCGACGGGTGGCGCTTCGCCGCGTTTTCGCGCACGGGACCGTACGTCCATCCGCCGGCCCGTCGCTGACGGCTCCACAGCTCGTGCTCCTGCTCGGCGAGGCGGTCCACCTCGTCGGCGGTGTACCGGAACGTCGGCGCCTCGGCCGTCCAGGGGGCAATCGTGCTGCCGATGGCCTCCAGTTCCGCGCCGATCCGACCGGCCTGGTCGCGGTTCGCAGCCCGGTAGGTGTCCGGCAGTTCCTCCCACGGGACCAGGCCGGAGCGTGATCTCAGCGGCTCACCCTTGCCGGCCTGGTCCCGCAGATACCGGTCGTGGATGCCCCTGGCCAGTTGTTCCGGCAGATCCTCACCGAGGCCGGCGGAACGGCCGGCCAGCTCCCCGACGCTGACGAACGACAGCCGTCCGCCGAGGTCGTCGAGCAGTCGCGACCGGCCGGCCCGCAACGCGGCGGCCTGCCCGGCGATGTGGTCCAGGCGGACGACCACCGAGTGCCGGGGGCCGCTCCACAGGGCGACCGCGCTCAACGCCGTGCGCAGCGCCGATTCCTCGTCCGGGTGACAGAGATACACCCGGTGCGGCACGACGGCGACCTCCGACAGGGTGGTGACGGCCGCCGGTGCGCCGTACTCATGCACCACCGGCCACGCCCGGTCGAGTTCGGCCACCGCCTCAGCGGCGTCCGGGCCGACCAGCGTGACCGGGATCCGACCCGGCTTCCCGCCTCGCCCCCAGGACCGGGCGAGCTCCACGACGACCTGTCGCCCGAAAGCGCCCAGCCCGACGACCACGACCGGACCGGCAGGAACCGGATCGCGGCACACGACCGCCCGGGCGGCCAGATGTTCCGGGTTGAAGATGGTCACCGGCAGATCGGCGCCGCTGCCGACGGCCAGCTGCCGGGCGCGCAGGGCAGTCCCCAGCACAGGATCGCTGACCTGGGCGTACACCGTCAGGCCGGATCCCGGGCCGCGTGCGTTCGCGGCCGCGTACGCCGTGGCGACGTTGATCGCGCAGTCGTGCGTGTCGTCGGCGCACGCATAGAGCACGCGCGCGCCGCGTATTCCGGCTCCGGCGAGACCCTCGGCGGTGGGGTGAGCCTGCCGAACCACCTCCGTGCCGCTCTCACGCAGCGCCGCGGCGAGCGAGCGGGCCGTCGGGGTGTCACCCGTCACGATGGCGTGGCCGCGCAGCCGGCGCAGCCTCCGGCGTTGCCAGCGGTCGGCGGACCAGGTCCGGATGCCCTCGACGGCGGCGTACACCGTGACGGCCGGTGCCAGGAACCGTGCGATCTGCAGGGGCATCGGGAGCGGTCCGCCCTCGCCGATCGGCGCCGGGTCGAGCATGAACAGCTGGAGGTTGTAGTAGGTCAGGTCCAGCGGGCTGCGGCCGAACCGGACGGCGCGCTCGCCGATCAGGTAGTCGCTGAGTCCCCAGTAGCCGAGCGCCAGAGACACGATGATCAGGACGGCCGGGATCACCGCTCGGCGCATGCCGCCGCTCCGTGCGCTGCCGGACGGCGCCGGATCTCCGGCAAGGTCGGGAGCCCGTCGGCCGTCCCGTCCACGCCCACCGGCATCGTTGGTCATCGGACCGGCTCGGGCTCAGTAGTAGTAGTAACCGTCGGACGAGAACAGGCTCATCATGAGGCAGAGACCGATCACGATGCCGACGATGTCGACGATCAGGGCCGTTGTGGAGGCCTTCTTCGCCCCGTTGATGTCCCCGACGGTCCACCGGCTCGTGACCTGCGACGAGAAGTAGATCCCGATCACGCCGGCGATGGGGAAGATCAGGGCGATGATCGACAGCGGCCAGTACGCCGCCGGCTTGGCCGCGGTCAGGCCGGCGGCCGGGGCCACCGGCTGTCCATAGGTGAGTGGCGGGGGCGGGGGTGGCCCGTACCCGGCCGACGGGCCGTACTGCTGTGGCGGCGCGGGCGGCGGGTACGCCGGCGGGGGCGGGTAGCTCGGTGGTGCGTGCCGGGGCCTGGGCCTCCTGGCCTCCTTGTCGTCCGCGGAGCCGGCCGGAGTATTGATGGTCATGGCTGTCCTTCCCTCCCGTTGTCGAAGTACGCGTCCTCGACCTGGACGCCCCCGTCCGCGGCATACTCGGTCCACTCCCCGTCGAACCAGCGCACCTGGTGACGGCCGGAAGGGTCGGGATACCACCCGGCAGGAGGTCGTGCCGTCGCCGGTGGCACCGCAACGGCCGCACGGGCGGCGTCCCGTCGAGCCGGCTGCCGCGGCGGTCCAGGCTTCGTGCCCTCCACCGGAGCCGCCGGCGTCGCCGCCGGCGTCGCCGCCTCCTGTATCGGCCGGATGAAGCCCACTCCGGTAGGGCGCGTCGTCCAATTGCGCCGCGACAGTTCCTCCAGCTCCTTCCACGCCGCGTAATAGAGGTCTCGGCGTTTGCGCAGCGCCTGGAGCAGCTCCAACGCGGCGGCGTGCTCCCGGGGCCGGTCCAGCGCGACGCGCAGGACCGCCACCAGGGCGAGCTGGTCCTCGAGGGACAGGTTCTCCGCCCGGACCCGGTTCGCCACCCCGTTCAGGTAGGAGAGCGGGACTGCCGGGGGCAGCGGCATCGGGTTCGGTGGCGGCGGAGCCGGTGGGAGCGCGGCGATGGCACCGGCCAGCTGGAACGCCGCCAACGGCCCGGCGTTGGTGTAGTCGACCAGCTGCAGCGGGGCCAGATCGGGCGGGAGCAGATCCGTGAGCACGGGAACGATCAGAACCGGCAGCAGCGGCTTGCCGAGCTGCCGGGCGTACTCCCGTTCCTTGGTGGCCGCGTCGGATTCGAGCAGCGCCGGGGACACCGCGATGATCATCGCGTCGCATTCGCGGATGCGGGCCAGGATCTGGTTCCACCACGCCTCGCCACCGTCGAGTTTGCGGTCGATCCAGAACGCGTGATGCAGGGTCTCCAGCCCGTCCTCCACCTCGTGCACCACGTTCTTGTCGGCTCGGGCGTACGAGACGAACAGCTGGAGACTCCTGCCGGTGAGCGGTTGCTGCAGGGTCGTCATGGCATTTCTCCGTTCACCCCGGACGAGGACGGAACGCCGCCTCCCCCATCAGTACCGTGCCCAGACGGATGCGGAAGAGCCCAGAGCACAACGTCCCACCGTCGGTGAGCCTTTACTCCCTGTCATCAAGATCCGGCCGGGCGGCGCCGGACAGCCGTGCCGGGTACGGGACGCATGACCCGCCGGGAAGGGGACCTTCTGCGGTAGGGCCCGCACCGGGGGCATGCGAGTGTCAAGAAGGATGAGTCCAGTGGCATCTGGAGGTCCCCGATGACCGGTGACGCCGCACGATCCATTTTCCGTCGGGATACCGTCGAAGCCCTGGCCCGAGCCTTCCACCGGGTCTACACCAGCGCGCCCGATCCGCAGGGTGCCCGCCATCGCCGGGATGACTGGGACGAGTTGCCCGAGGTCCTCAAGGAGTCCAATCGGGATCTTGCCCGCGACGTCGGGGACAAGGCCCGGCGCATCGGCTGCGCCGTCGAGCCGGGCACCGAGGGCAGCACCGAGATCCAGCCCGACGAGGTCGAGATCCTCGCCCGGCGGGAGCACCAGCGCTGGATGCGGCACCTGCGCCGGGCCGGTTGGCGGTGGGCCGACGGTCCGGCGGACGTGACAGTGCGGACCAGCCCCTACCTGGTGTCGTGGGGCCGGCTCTCCGAGGCCGCCCGGGAGCTGGACCGGCGGATGATCCGGTCATTGCCGCAAGTGCTCGGCGGGGCCGGCCTGCATCTCGCCAGGGTGGGTACCGACCGGGCGCCGGAGACCGCGCCGCTGTCTCCGGCAGCCGTCACCGAGCCTGCCGACCCGGCTGACCGGGCGCCGCGATCGGTGCCGGAGGGAGACACGCCGGCCGGGGCCGCCGAGGTGCTGTCCCTGGTCGCCGGCCTGCGCGCCGAGCGGCAGTGGAGTCGAGCTCGTCAGGTGGTGCGGTCCGCGCTCGGGCGGACGGACCTGGACCCCGCGGAACGCCGGAAACTGCGCCAGCTTCTCGCCGTCTGCACGTACAAGGACAGCGAGCTACGGCTGCTGCCGGCGTTGGAGTCCGGGCTGGCGGCCCTGGCCGCCGACGGCGACGACCTGCGGCGCTGTCAGGACCCGGAAACGCTGGGCATCGCCGGTGCCATCCACAAGCGCATGTGGGACGTCGGCGGCGGCCGTGAGCACCTGGACATGGCGCTCGGTTACTACCTGCGCGGGGTGGCGTGCGCCGACGGGATCGATCAGGGCTACACGATGATCAATGCCGCCTTCCTGCTCGATGTGCTGGCCGATCAGGACGAGCGAGCAGCGCGGCACACCGGGCTGCCCGCTGAGCAGGGCGCAGAGCGCCGGGCCCGCGCCGTCACGCTGCGGACGGAGATCCTGGAGCGCTACGGTCCGGCCGCGGCCACCGCTGCCGAGAACGCCACCGCCGGGCGGGCCGGACCGGACGTCTGGTGGCTGGTCGCCACGGTGGCGGAGGCCGCCTTCGGCACCGGTGACTACACCACCGCCGGGCGGCTGCTGGCCGGGGCGGAAAGGCTGCCGACGCTGCCGGACTGGCAGCTGGAGTCGACCGCTCGCCAGCTCATGGCGCTGGCTCAGCTGCGCCCGGGTGCCGACGGCCGACCGGATCCGGCCGCGCTGCGAATCGTGGCGGATCTCGTCGGCCGGCAGCCGGACCAGCTGACCACGCTCACCGGCCGGGTCGGGCTGGCGCTGTCCGGCGGCGGGTTCCGTGCCTCGTTCTTCCACCTCGGCGTCCTCGCCCGGCTGGCGGAGCTGGACGTGCTGCGCCACGTGGAGGTGCTGTCCTGCGTCTCCGGCGGCTCCATCGTCGGCGCCCACTACTACCTGGAGCTGCGGCGCAGGATGCAGCGGCACACGGACACGGAGATGACCCGTGACGAGTACGTGGACATCGTCCGTGCCGTCCAGCGGGATTTCGTCGCGGCGACCCGAAGGAACCTGCGACGGCGGGCGCTGACCAATCCCGTCGCGGTGCTCAAGACGGTGTTCGTACCCGGGTACAACCGCACCGAACAGGTGGCCCGGCTGCTCGACCGGTACTTCTACCGGCCGGTGCTGCACGGCGAGGAACCGGTGCTGGGCGAGCTCGGGATCACGCCGGTCGAGGGCCCGCAGCCGTTCGATCCGCGGCGCCACAACTGGCGGCGGTGCGCCAAGGTGCCGTTGCTCATCCTCAACGCCAGCACCATGAACACCGGCCACAACTGGCAGTTCACGACCGGCTGGATGGGTGAGCCGTACGCCTTCATCGACGACCGTGTCGACGCGAACTACCGGCTGGGCCGGATCACGCTGGCGACCGCCGAGGAGGGTGATCCGAAGATGCTGGGTCAGGCGGTGGCCGCGTCGGCCAGCGTGCCCGGTCTGCTGGCGCCGCTGCGTCTCGACCGGATCTATCCCGGCAAGAGCATCCGGCTCGTCGACGGTGGCTGCGTGGACAACCACGGCGTGTTCGGCCTGCTCGAGGAGGACTGCCAGTATCTGATCGTCAGCGACGCCAGCGGCCAGATGAACGCCGAGGACAGGCCCGCAGACGGCGCGTTCGCCACGCTTCGACGGTCCAACTCGATCCTGATGAGCGCCATCCGCAACACCCTGTTCACGGAGCTGGACGCCATGCGCCGGTCAGGCCGGCTGCGCGGGGTACTGCACCTGCACCTGAAGCGGGATCTGCACGGCGAGGTGATCACGGCGGACGCCGCCGCGGTAAAGCGGCCCGACACCGATGCCGGAACCACCGACTACGGCATGCCGCGAGCGGTGCAACGGCACATCGCCGGCCTGCGCACGGACCTCAACGTGTTCACCCGCGCGGAGGTGAGCACGCTCATGCTCAGTGGCTACCGCATGACCGCGGCGTCATTCGGGACCGACCTGCCCGGCTTCCCGGTGTGCACGTCCCCACCCGTGCACTGGGACTTCCAGGACATCGCGCTCGCAGTCGACGCGCCACCCGGGTCGCCCCGCGCGCTGGCGCTCGCGGGACTGCTCGGGATGGACCGGCAGCACGCCTGGCTCAGCCCGCGCCGGGGCCGGGCTCCGGGAACGGGCAGGGCACACCCATCGGCGCGGAGGGGGGTTCGAGATGTCGTCGTCGGAAGGGACCGCGCCCGCCCGGCCGGCCAGGCGCGTGTGCGCTGACTGCCGCCACTACCGGCTCCGGACACCGGTACGGCCGTTCGCCGGGGATCAGATCATCGCGGCCGGCGTGCTCAAGGAGCTGAACACCTGGGAACAGGAGGAGCGGCAGCGCGCGCAGCAGGAGTACCAGGCTTTCCTGTCGCGCCAGCCTTTCCTGTACGAGCCACACAGCTACGCATGGTGCGCGGCCGCTTCCCGTGAACAGGAAGTGGCGCTTGCCCAGGCCGGAGACGAGGAGGCTCGTGACCGTCTCCTGGCCGAGGGCGCAGCCACGCTCAACCCGGTCACCGGCGCGCTGTCACCGCTGTACATCCTGTGCGCCTGGCAGAACCCGACAGGGGGGTGCGAGGAGTATGTCGACAAGCGGGAAGGCTGACGCCTCGGTCCTGCGGGGTGACGCCAAGGTGATCGTGGAGGGACTGGTCCACGTCGGGCACCTGCGCGATCTGGTTCAGCAGCAGACCCGCCGGGCCGTGCCGGTGGGCGGCCCGTTCACCGTCGGCCTGCCCGAGTCGGGACTGCTGAACCCGTTCGACATTCCGGTGGGGCCGTCTGCGTCCGGCGTACCGATGGAGAAGCTGGAGTGGACAC
Source organism: Actinoplanes sp. NPDC049599 (assembly GCF_044465625.1). Classification (NCBI taxonomy): domain Bacteria; kingdom Bacillati; phylum Actinomycetota; class Actinomycetes; order Micromonosporales; family Micromonosporaceae; genus Actinoplanes; species Actinoplanes sp. NPDC049599. Next base: position 19,222 of record NZ_JBITLX010000010.1, on the reverse strand, counting down.
TGCGGTCCGCGCCCGGCGAGCTGTACCTCCGCGACGCCGGCCTCACCGCCGCCTACGGTCTCTTCGGTGCGCCGGGAAGCGGCAAGACCACGCTGCTGCTCAAGTTGCTGCGGCAGGTGCTGGCCCTGCACCGCGACGATCCGGAGCGCCGGTTCGGCGGCCTCATCCTGGACCCGAAGGCCGCGCTGGTGGAGGACGTGCGGGCGATGGCCGAGAACGCCGGCCGCTCAGCCGACCTGGTGGTGATCAGCGCCGAGGAACTGGCCCGCCGGCAGGAGTCGGTCAACCTCATCGACTACGGCGGCGACCCCCGGGCGCTGGGCCGGCTGCTGGTGCTCGCCGGGCAGAGCGCCGGCGCGGCCGCGTCGGAGCAGTTCTGGTTCGGCGCCTGGAAGAACCTGTTCAGTCCGGCGCTCCAACTCCTCGCCGCCTACGGCGAGGAACCGGTCAACCTCCGGACGCTGGTGGAACACGTCCTCACCGTCCGGCCCGGCGCCGACGGGCAGCCGGAACGCCCGATCCAGGCGCTCGCCCGCAGGGTCGCCCTGGACGTTGCGGAGAACCCTGACCTGCCATCGGAGCAGCGCTCGGACCTGCAGGTGGCGGTCGACGAGATCGAGGGCTTCTACCGGCAGGATGCCGAGAACGTGGAGACCGTGAACGCGTTGATCAGCGGCGCGTACGGGGACTTCCGGTTGGCGCGATGGCGGCGCTTCACCGAGGAGTCCGGGCTGGGGCCCGCGCCGCACACGGCCCGGTTCCACGACCGGATCATCGACGACGGCAAGCTCGTTCTCGTCAGCGTCTCGCCGGACGACCCCGCCATGGCGAAGACGATATGCACGCTCACCAAGGTGCTCTTCCAGCAGGCCGTCATCAGCCGGCTGGGGCGGGTCCGCGCCGGCACGCTGCGGAACTTCACCCGGCCGGTGTTCCTGGCCTGCGACGAATACAGCGGGATCGCGTCCGAGGTGCCGGGTCAGCCGATGGGCGACGGGTACTTCCTGTCGCTGTGCCGGCAGAACGGGTGCCTGGCGCTGATCGCCACGCAGTCGGTCAACATGCTGCAGAGCGGGGCGTTGAAGGACGTGTGGAAGGGCGTCTTCAGCAACTTCGGCGCCACGTTCTTCCTGCGGCTGTCCGACCGGGACACCGCGGAGGAGGCCACCAGGCTGGTCGGCGAGAACGACTGGCTGCCGACCTCGCTCGGTGCCTCGTACCAGGCCGGCGGCGGAGGCTACAGCAGCCAGCGCAGCCTCCAGGAGCACAAGGAACTGCCGACGACGGTGCTGACCCAGGTGCTGCCGCGCGGATTCGGCGTGGCGGTCGGTTCGCTGGACGGCAACAAGACCCGGCCGGGGGCGACCGCCTTCGAGGTGGGCCCGGCGGGAGATCGCACCGGGGAGGTGCAGTGCTGATGTCTACGGTGGAGCACCAGCGGCGGGCGGGTCACTCGACGGCGGCCACTGCGGCAGGCGTTCGCGCCGCGGTGGACAGCCAGATGCGTGGCGTCAACACGAATGCCCAGAACGAGATGCGCCGCCTGGATGACGCGATGGACAAGATGGCGCGCACGCCGGGGGTGTCGCGTGACCAGGTGGAGCGGCTCCGGGAAGACCAGCGACGGCAGCTCGACGGTTTCCGCCGCGGTCGGCAATCCATCCTGGAGCTGTTGCGCGGGGCGGCAGACGATCTGGACGCGCGCCATCAGGGTCAGACCACGGCCTGCCAGGACGATCCCGCCGCCCGCGGGCAGTTGGCGCAGCGACAGAGCGGGCAAAGCCGGGCCCTGGATCGGCTGCGGGAGCGGAGTCTCGACGAGCTTCGCCAGATCGGCGCCCGGCAGGACGGGATGCTCGCCGACCAGCGACGCGGGGTACGCCAGCAGGCCGCGGCGTCCCCGGGGCCGGACGGCGCGGTCGGACATCGGGCCGACGAACTGGCGGCAAAGCGGGCCGAGCAGGAGAAGAAGATCGAAACGCTGGTCCGGGACCTTGCCGATCGGATCCGTGCGGAGTTGACCGCCGGTGCGGGAGCGGCGCCCCCGTCCGGCCCTGGCGGGGACCGGATGCCGGCCGGGCGCAGCCGTGGCGCCCGCGTGGACGCGGATCGCGGCATGTGGGAGACGATGGATCAGCGCCCCGGTCCGCTGTCCGCCGAGGAGAGCGCGCGGGTGGCGCGGGAGACGCTCGCCCGGGACCCGCGGCAGGACCCGATCCGCGCCCTGGTGGATCGGATCGGCAGCCGGGCGGCGGAGATCCTCACCGCCGGGGACCCGCGTTCGCCGCAAGCCGTGCGGGAACGACTGCGGGAAAGGTTCGCGGCCGCCCGCCAGGCGGGCGACGATCGGGCGGCGGGCACGGCCTTCCACCGGGCTGCCGAGCTGGCCGCGCGGGAACGGTCGAAGGACGTCCCGCCGGGCTGGCGGATGGATGCCGAACTGCGGTTGCCGGACCAGCCCGGGAACGTGGACAGCAGGCTCGATCTGCTGTTCCACCGCCCGGGCGAGGCGAAGAACTTCGACTGGAAGACCACCGGCGCCGGTGCGTTGCGTTCGCAGGACGAGATGCAGCGGCACGAGCAGCGCGCCCGCGACTTCGTCGGCTCCCGGTACGGGACGGACCCGGCCGACGTGGCGATGGAGCAGGAATCGCGCTCCTGGAACGAGTACGTCACCAGCGGGTCCGACCCTCGCCTCACCGCCTCCGCCGAGCACGCGATCAAGGAGGAAGCCGCCCGCCAGGAGGCCGCCCGCGAGCGGCAGCGGAACCAATCGAGCCAACCGTAATCGCCCGCGGTCCCGCACCGCCGTTCGCGCCGGGACCAAGGCCAGGGGGACGTCATGACCGCGATCTGCGAGACATGCCACTACTACCGGCGCGTCCGGCCGCCGAGCCAGCTGCTTGCCGCGGCGCTCGACGTCGCCGACGGGCCGGTGGCGAACGCACTAGCCAAGATCGTCGAGGACGAGCAGAAGTGGCTGGAGGCCGAAGCGACCGTGAAGCGGTCCCATGCCACCACCGGTGACGAGTCCTGGCCCGCCCGTCCGTTGATGTCGGCGTACTGCGCCCTGCGGGAGGCCGAGGGCCGCTGGCTCATACCGGAGATCCGTAACCGCGGCGGGCAGTGTGCGACGCACCAACCGGCCGCGGCGGCCGGCGCTCGATGCGCCGACTGTGCGTACCGTCGCGCCGGGCGCGGCTTCGAACGGGATCGGCAGCGGGAGCAGCTGTACGCGGACATGCTGGCCGGTGACACGATGGCACAGACCAAGACGTCCTCCTCGGACGAGTCCCTGCTGACCAGACACCGGGAGGGCGCCGCGGCACTGCAGGCGCTCGAGCTCAGTGGAGCGTACGCCGCCAAAGGCGTCCTGCTCAGCGAGCCACGTTACCTGGACTGGTGCGCACACGACTTCACCGGCGACGAGTACGTGGCGTGCGCGCTGCGCAACCCGTACGGCCGGTGTCCGGACTGGACCGGCGAGCAGACACGCGAAGCATCCACCCACGCCCCCGCCGCCGACCGCGGCGAGGCGTGCCTGCCCGCAGAAGCGGCGGACGACATCCTCGACATGATGGTGTGGCTGCTGGAGATCCAGCTCCCGCCGGACGTACGCGATCGGGCCCGCGCCGAGGTCGTGCGGCTGTGGAGCGCCGAGGACCGAACCCGGCAGTTCGTCCTGACCGTCTGCCTGCCCCTCTACCAGCAGTGCGCGGGCATGCCCGAGGGGCTGGCGGACCTTACCCGGGAGCAGGCGCAGCCGGGGCTGGTTGCGGCGCTGCGGACCAGCCCCAACTGGCTCGCACGCCGCATCGTGGACGAGTACGACCGGGTGAACGCACCGCTGGCGCCGGGAAGCCCGCCGCTGACCCAGGAGATCGCCGACGCGTTCGTGGACGTGCTGACGTTCATGGAGTCGATCGTGTCGGGCGCCGACCCGGCGCCGCCCACCGACCAGGTGCGGGGAAGCTGGATCGCCACCATGGCCGCGGCCTGGCCCGGCCTGCCGCCGCAGGTGCGCCAGTGGTTGACCGAGATGCCTGTCGGCTGGGCCCAGCTCCGCTACCAGTGGCAGACCCTGCGGCCGGACCAGCGCTACGCCTACCAGGAGCAGCTACGCGTCCAACTCGGCATCGTCCACGGCGTGGCCGGTGACGTGGTCAATGCGGCGGGGCAGGCCACCGCAGCGGGTACCGGATCGTGGTACGGACCGGCATACGGCCCCGGCCCGCGGGCATACGGCCCCGGCCCGCAGGCCTATGGCCCGCCGGTCGCGGCCTACCCGCAGCTGCCGGCCTGGGCCCGCGACGACGCCGGCCCGGCACCGACCAGCGAACAGTTGCTGGACCGCATCACCAGCCGCCAGCAGGCACAGGAGGCCGAGGCCGAGCACCAAGATGCGCGCCTCGCGCTGCAGGTGCGCATGCACAACCAGATGGAACGCTCGGCACTGATCAGCAACATGATGAACATGGAGCACGAATCGATCATGTCCATCATCAAGAACATCAAGTAGCGGCGGCGACCATGTCCACCGCGACGAGATCAGGCGGTGCGCAGGCCGAGCCCGGCCCGCGAGCAGCACCGGTGGACGACGTGCCGCCGACCACCCTCAAAAGGTATGACGCCTTTATCTCGTACAGCCATGCCCAGAGCCGGGCCGTGGCTGTGGCCCTGCAGCGAGAACTCGAGCGTTTCGCCAAGCCCTGGTACCGGTCGCGGCGACTACGGATCTTCCGGGATGAGACCGACCTCGCGGCCTCGCCGCACCTGTGGTCCGTGATCGAACAGGCGTTGGCGGCGTCGCAATGGTTGATTCTCATGGCATCATCCGACGCCGCGCGATCCCCGTGGGTGCGCCGGGAGGTCGCGTGGTGGCTGGCGAACAGGTCCGTCGAGCGGATCCTCATCGCTGTCACGGGGGGAGAGGTCGCGTGGGCCGACGACGACGTCGACTGGGACCGGACGGACGCGCTGCCCCAGGAACTCGCCGGATCGTTCGCCGACGAACCACTGTGGGTGGATCTGCGACGCCTCGTGCCGAGCCCATCGGCGAACACAGACCTCGGCACCGCCGGCGGCCGACCGGTGCATCTCGGTGATCTCGTGGCCGAATTCGCCGCCCCGATCCACGGCCGGGACAAGGACAGCCTGGTCGGCGAGCACGTCCGTCAGCTTCGCCGCACCCGGCGCACGGTCCAGTCGGCCGTCGCCGCGCTGACCGTCCTGCTGACCGTCGCCGTCACGGCGGGGATCGTCGCTGTCGGCCAACGCAATGACGCTGTCCGGCAACGCGACCTGGCGAACGCGCGGCGCGTCGCGGCGCAGGCCGATGCCCTCCGCGAACGGCGCCCGGACCTGTCTCTGCTGCTGGCCGTGGAGGCACTGAAGATCGCCCCGGTCGCGGAGGCGCAGGCCAGCATCGCGGCAACGCTCGGTCGGAGCCACTTCGCGGGCTCGTTGCCGGGCAGCCAGGATCAGATCAACGACGTGGACGCGCACCCGGCCGGGCGGACCGTCGCGACGGCGAGCAGCGACGGCGCCGTCGTGTTGTGGGACATCTCCGATCGGCTGCGCCGCACCCGGCTGTCCACGCTGACCGGCTCGGCCGGTCCGGTCGAGGCGATCGACTTCGATCGCGGCGGGCACCTCCTGGCGGCCGCCGGCCCGATGGCCACCGTGCTGTGGGATGTCACCGATCAGGCTCGGCCACGCAGGCTGGCACAGCTCGCCGGATCGGCGGCTGTCAGGTTCAGCCCGACCGTCGATGTCCTGTTCGCGGCCGGCGCACTCTGGGACGTCAGTGATCGAAGCCGTCCGGTGAGGCTGGCGTCCGTGCCGGCCGGCGCTGCGGTGCGCGACGCGGACATCAGCGATGACGGCCGAACGCTCGCCGTGGCCGCCCGGCCGAACCCGACAACCCTGTGGGACGTCACCAACCCTCGCCGGCCGTCACGCCTCGCGGAGATCGGCGAGCCCGGCGATGCGGTGGCCGTGAACGCGGACGGCCGCTTCCTGGCGCTCGCTCCTCGTGACGGTCCCGCCCAGGTCTGGCGCATCAGCAACCGCGCTCGGCCGGTCGCGGCGGGATCACTGGCCGGCGCAACCGGCACGACCGTATTCGACATCGCCTTCAGCCCGGATGCAAGCACGGTCGCCACCGCCGAGGGCGACGGCACCGGGGTATGGAGCTTCAAGGATCCCGAGCATCCGGTGCAGTCGTTCCGGCTGCACGGGCACGCACACGAGGTGTACGCGGTGACGTACGCGATGGGTGGGCAGCGCTTGGTCACCGGCGGCCCCGACGGCGTGGCGCTGGTGTGGTCCACGGTCGATCAGGAGAACGCGATCCAGCTCGCGCGCCTGGGCTGGTACGACGCTGAACCCGACATTCTTCGGTTCAGCCGGGATGATCAGACCCTGGTCACGGCCGGCGACGACGACGTCACCGACATCTGGGAGATCTCCGACCGGGCGGATCCCGTCCACCTGGCCGCCATCGGCTCGGCCGGGGACTTCACTTTCCAGGTCGACCTCAGCCCCGACGGCACGACGATGGTCCGTGGCGTCGCGGACCAGGCACCCACGCTTTGGGACATCACCAACCCGTCGCATCCGACGAGGCTGGCCGACGTGGGCACCGTTCCGGGTCGAGCCGATTTCGCCCCGGACGGTCGCACGCTCGTCCGGCACTCCGCCCTGAGCGGGGCCGACCTCTGGGACGTCTCGCGACGCGACCGTCCGGTCAGAATCGGCGCCGTCGGCCCGATCGCCGACACCGTCGGCAACTGGGCCGCCTTCAGCCCCGACGGGCGGACCCTGGCCATCACCGGTCCGGCCGACACAGAGCTGTGGCGCACCGCCGACCCGTACCGTCCCGTTCGCCTCTCCACGATCCACGGCGTGGGGCGGGGCGTCGCGTTCAGACCGGACGGTCGCATCCTGGCCGGCGTTGATGCCGGGTCCGTGCTGTCGCTGTGGGATGTCACACGAGCGGATCGGCCCGTTCGTGTCGGCTCCGTGCCGGGCACCAACGGCGGCTACAACGTGGTCTTCGTTCCGGACGGCCGCACAGTTGTCACCGGGAGCTCCGACGCAGTCGCCGTCGTGTGGGACGTCACCAACCCGGCAGCGCCGATCCGAGCCGGCCAGGCGAACGGGCACAGCGGCAGTGTCTACAACGTGGCGATGAGCCACGATGGACGCACGCTCGCAACCGGCAGCTCCGACCGTACGGTGGCGCTCTGGGACATGCCGGCCCAGGTCGCCGATCTGCGATCCCCGGTCGCCGTCGCGTGTGCACTCGCCGGGCCGAGCATCAGCCGAGGGGACTGGGAGCAGTACCTGCCCGACCTGCGGCGACGTGACGTCTGCTGACCGAGCGCAGCGCCGCCGGCGCCTCGCCGCACCTGGCGGACCAGGCCCGGCTGGACGTGGGGCGTGGGGTTATGGTCGGTCGATGAGTGACCGGTTCCTGGAAGTTCGGCGGATGTTCGGGGACAACCTGGCCGGCGGCGCGGATGTCGGAGCGTCCTTCTGTGCCACGGTGCGGGGCGAGACCGTCGTGGACCTGTGGGGCGGGTTCGCCGACGAGGCCCGCACGCGGCCCTGGCGCGAGGACACCATCGTCGGCGTCTACTCCACCACCAAGACCATGACCGCGCTGACGGCGCTCCTCGTCGCCGACCGCGGGGAGCTGACGTTCGAGGCGCCGGTGGCTCGTTACTGGCCGGAGTTCGCGGCCGGGGGCAAAGAAGACGTCACGGTCGCCCAGCTGATGAGCCACTCGGCGGGCCTGTGCGGCTGGCGCGAGCCGATCACGAGGGATGACCTGTACGACTGGGAGAAGGTGACCGCGCTGCTGGCCGCGCAGCAGCCGTACTGGAAGCCCGGCACGGCGTCGGGCTATCACGCGATGACCCAGGGGTACCTGGTGGGTGAGGTGGTACGGCGGATCACCGGGCGGACGCTGGGGACGGTGTTCCGGGAGGAGATCGCAGCGCCGCTGGGCGCGGACTTCCACATCGGACTGACGGCGTCCGATGACGCGCGCGTCGCCGACCTGATCCCGCCCCCGGGCCCGCCGCCGATGGGCGCCCCGGACGACAGTGAGCTGCGGGTGAACGTGGCCCGCAACCCGGAGCTCGAGGTCCCGATCACCCGGACGCGCGCGTGGCGGGGCGCGGAGATCCCGGCGGTCGGTGGTATCGGCAACGCCCGCGCGATGGCCGAGATCCACGCGATTCTGGCGAACGGCGGCATCGCGAAGGGGCGGCGGTTCATGTCCGAGGCGGGGTGCCGGCGGGCATTGCAGCCTCAGGTGGACGGCGTTGACCTGATCCTCGGCGTGCCGATGCGGTTCGGGCTGGGATTCGCCCTTGATACCGGGCTCATGCCGCACCCGGACACGCTCTACTGGGGCGGCTACGGCGGCTCGCTGGCCATCATCGACATGGACGCGCGCACCACCATCGCCTATGCGATGAACAAGATGTCCGGCACCACGACGGGCGATTTCCGTGCGCTCGGCCTGGCGATGGCGTTCTGGGCGGCGTCGGCGGCCTGACCCGGCACTTGCGACGGCCCCGGTGCTATTCGGTAGGCAGCCGCAGCCCACGGACCGGCGACGCCAGCAGCCAGCCGAGTGCCAGCGCCGCCGGCACAGCGAGCAGCAGGTACGCGACGCGGACCCCGTACGTCTGCGCGGTGAGGCCGCCGATCAGCGCGCCGAACGGCGTGCCGCCCCAGGAGATCATCCGCCCGGTGGTGTTGACCCGGCCCTGGAGGTCGTCCGGCGTGAGCAGTTGCCGCACGGTGACGCTGTTGGCGTTCACGGCCAGCCGGGCGGTCGCCCACACCGCCCACAGCGCCAGCGCCGGCACGAAGCCCGACGCTCCGGCCAGCGCCACAATGGACACGACGAACACGGCGAAGCCGGCGATCGACACCGCGCCCTGGCCGAATCGGCGGGACAGCCAGGGCAGGGCCACCGCGCCGGCCAGCGACCCGACGGCACCGGCCGCGTAGAGCAGGCCGAGGCGCCCGTCGGTGGTGCCCAGCCCCAGAGCCGTGTGCGCGTGCACGACCAGCAGGCCGATCACCCCGCCGGCCGCGGCGTTGAGGGCGAAACCCGCCAGCGTGAGCGCCCGTACGACGGGCATCTGCCACAGCCAGCGCAGGCCCTCGCCGATCTCGGTGCGCAGCCTGCGCCGGGGACCGGCCTCGCTCGCGTCCAGCGGGGTTCCGATCAGGGTGAGCAGGGCGGCGGAGACGAGGTAGGTCCCGGCGTCGGCGGCCAGCACCGCGCTCGGGTTCGCGATCGTGACCAGCAGGCCGGCGGCGGCCGGGGCGACGATCTCCACGACGATCTCGGTGGACCAGATCAGGCTGTTGGCCCGGGTCAGCCGCGCCTTGCCCACCAGGGCCACGAACGATCCCCAGGCCGCGGCGTCGAACCAGCAGAATCCACACCCGACGGCGAAGGCGACCGCGAGCACGTGCCACGTGCTCAGCACCCCGAGAGCCGCGGCGGCGGGAACAGCGATGAGCGCGGCGGCGCAGCACAGGTCGGCGGTGACCATCATGGACCGGCGCCGCAGCCGATCGGCCGCCGCGCCGGTGAGCAGGCCGAACAGCAGGTAGGGCAGCGCCTCCAGGCCGACGACCGCGGCGGTCAGGGCGGCCGATCCGCTGGTGCGGTAGGCCAGCAGGGGCAGCGCCACGGCGCTCGCGGCGGTGCCGAAGACGGAGACGGCTCTGGCCGCGTACCAGAGGGAGAAATCGCGGTCGAACAGCCGGCGCCTCTCGGCGCCGGCTGCCTCGGTGACCTCGCGCAAGGAGATTCAGATCTTGGCGAGTACGGCCAGAGCCCGCTCGTCGGTCTCGGTGAGCGAGCCGCGCCAGGCGTCGCCGGGGTGGAAACAGATGCGCGGGTCGCGGGGCTCGTCGTCGACCAGCCAGGCGTCGCCCGGGTGGAAGCAGATCCGCGGGTCGCGGGGTTCGTCGTCGGTGGTCAGGGGCATCGTGGGCTCTCCCTCAGGTCAGGCGGCCGGCTGGAGTGCCGGCCACAGGTGGTGCCCGCGCCCGGTCGGGATGACCGGTACGCCGTGCCGCACCAGGCTGAAACGCTCCAGCCCGGGGGCGATGGTGGTCGCGACTGCGATCAGTGAGTCCGCCGGGGCCAGCTCGCACACGTGGTAGTCCACGCCGCGCTCGGCAAGCATCCGGCCGGCCCGGGCCAGCCCGTCCGCCGCCGTGCCGTCGCCGGTGTCGCCGCGCAGGGCCACGCTGCGCACCGGGCCCAGCTCGTCGACCGGCATTTGTACGCAACGTTGCAGCGCGGGCCAGGCGGCGAGGCGGTCGGCGGGCGGGGTGCCGGTGGTCTCGCCGGCCAGGGTGGCGGTCTGGATCAGCTCGCTCAGTGCCCGCTCGGCCGCGTACGAACCCCAGGTCGAGGCGCCGGCGCCCAGCAGATCGGAGCCGCTGACCGCGAGGTAGGCGGGGACGCCGAGGTCGGTGGTCAGGTCGAGCAGGTGCACACTCCCGCCGGCCGCCGCGGTGGCCTCGTCGTGCAGGGTGCGCAGCGGGCGCGGCAGCGCCGCCGGCTCCACGACGTCGACCTCCGGCCGGCCCGCGACGAACCAGCGCAGCAGCGCCTGCGAGAGGGCATCGTGCTCGATCAGCTCACACAGGCCGTGGTAGACGGCCTCGGTCACGGTCAGCCCGGCGGCGGTGCCCAGGCTGGAGGAATAGCGCAGCAGGCTGCGGTAGGGCTCGACCGTGTCGCCGGGCACGGGCGCGCGGTAGTAGCGGGGATCGGCGAGGAAGGTCGGGTAACGGACGGTGCCGGCCGGGCCGCGGTATTCGGCGCAGGCCGCCGGAGCGGCCGGAAATTCCGCCGCCCAGCGCTGAACGACCAGGTCCGCGGCGAGCGCCGGCTGGGCGGCGACGGTCGAGGCGGCTACCAGTACGGTGTTGGGCGCGCTGAATCGGCGGTTGTCGCGTGTGGACATGAGGTAGCGCTCGAGGGCTTCCGCGTACGCGCTCACGGTGCCCTGCGCGCCCCGGCCCTTGCCGTAGCCGAGGGCGACCGGGGTCCCGTCCCGCAGCAGCCGCACCCGCATCGTCGGCCCGACCAGCTCGGCGTCCACCCGCAGGCCGAGGCGGTCGATCTCCGCGAGGACCGTGGCGACGGCCTGCTCGGCGGGCTCGGAACGGAACAGCATGCGGGACTCCCCCCATCCGGGGTGGAATGTCCCAGCAACCGTCCACTGTGTCAAGATCCCCGGCCGGGCATCCGGTGGACCGTCAGCCTCGCCAGTCCAGTCGCGCATCGATCAGGTCGGTGACGGTCTGCCACCAGCCGGCCAGCAGGGCGCTGTCGAGTTGCTGCCAATGTTTGATGTGGTGGCGGCGCGGCCGTCCGGCGACCTGGCGCAGCTCGCTGTCGAACCGGTCGAGCGGGGCGCCGGTGCCCAGGAGCGGGTAGGCCGCCTTGATGTCCAGGGCCAGCGTCAGCTCGCGCGCGATCAGGCCGGTCTTCACGATCAGGTCCGGCAGCCATCGGGCCGGGTCCATCTCCAGGTTGGCCGCGGGGAGACCCAGGTCGTACCGGTTCTCGTCCAGCAACGACAGGTAGGCCCGCGACATCGACTCACGCAGCCGATCCCAGTGCGGTATGCCGTGCAGGTCGTGCTCCGAGGTCGAGAGCGCGAACCCGGCCGCCTGTTCCGGGCGGGGCATCAGCCGGAGCCGCCCGGCGGCGCCGGCGAACACCGGCTTGGTCCACCCGTTGTCCTTCGGCACGTACGCCCGCAGCGTGTAGCCGGTCCGGTCTCCCACCGTCAGCGCGACGAGCTGGACGGGAAAGCCGGCGGGCAGCATGCCCCGCTGCATCGGCGGGTGGAACGGAGCCGGGCTGGGTGTCGGCTGGTGGACCGGCTGCCGGGCCGGAGGCTGGACCGTCGTCCGCGCCGCCGGCGGCGTCCACTGCACGGTGGCGTCGTTCCGGGCCTCGACGGCCAGCAGCGGACGGGCCCGGTCGGCGGTCAGCCGGCGGGCCGGGTCCTTCTCCAGCAGCCCCGCGAGCACCGGCCAGAGGTTCCCGACGCCCACCGGCACCGGCGGCGGCCTGGTGAGGATCGCCGCGATGGTCGCCTGCGTGTCCTCACGGTGGAACGGTGACCGTCCGGTCACCGCGGTGTAGAGGGTGACGCCGAGCGCCCACATGTCGGCGGCCGGGGCAGCGGTGTCGCCGTTGATCCGCTCCGGCGCCAGGTAGGCCGGAGAGCCGAGGATCTGCCCGGTCATGGTGAGCGCGGAAGCGTCCTCCATCGCCGCGATGCCGAAGTCGGTCAGCATGGCGCGGTCGGTGTCGATCAGAATGTTCGCCGGTTTGACGTCGCGGTGCACAGTGCCCCGGCGGTGGGCGGCACTCAGCGCGTCGAGGACCTGCAGCCCTATCTCGGCGGTCCGGGCCGACGGCAGCGCCCCGGCCTTCGCGATGACATCCGCCAGGGAAGGCCCGTCGACCAGCTCCATGACGATCCACGGCCGCCCGGCGTCGAGAGCGACGTCGTGGACGGTGACGATGTTGGCGTGGCGCAGCCGAGCCGCCGCCTGGGCCTCGCGGATCGCCCGCCGGATCCGCGGATCATCAGGATCGACAGGCCCGTGGTCGGCACCCGGCAGGTAGATCTCCTTGACCGCCACATCCCGGTCGAGCAGCGTGTCGGTGCCCTGCCAGACGGCGCCCATCCCGCCCCGGCCCAGGACCTTCCCCAGCCGATACCGACCGGCGATCACCCGAGCATCTCCACCTGTCACGCCGGAAATATAACGAACGCCACCCAAGCGACCGCGAACGCTGCGCCGACGGGAGTCCCGACTCCGCGGCCGGCCACCAGGACGAGAAGCCCTCACCTACCGCCGGGCGGGGTGTTTTGTTGGGGTTTCCGACGCGGCCGCTCTTCGCAGCCGGACCGAACCGACGCACCGGTGCGGGGCTCGCAGCCCATGGTCGGCGGCCTGACGTGCGCGTTTGTGCGAGGTGAGGCCTCAGTGCGACGCGAATACGGGGCAACCGCGAGGGATGATGCTCAAGCCCGGCGGATGGCCGATCGGTCGCGCCGGATCTAGCATGATCTCCATGAGCGACGTCGACGCCGGTGAGCTACCCGAGCCGGCGTTCGTACTCCCGACCATCCCGGCCTCAGCCGGAGCTCTGGTACGTGCCCGCAAGGGCCGCTTGCTCATCCTGAAGCCGACGTACAAGGGCGGTTGGACCATCCCGGGTGGGATTGTCGAGATCGGCGAGTCACCCTGGGAGGCGTGTCGCCGCGAAGCCAGGGAGGAGTGCGGCCTCGACGTCACCACGGGGCGGCTGGTGTGCGTGGACTTCCTGCGCCCACGGCCTGGCCGTCCGGGTGGTATGCGCTTCCTTTTCGACTGCGGCGTCTTCGACGACGCCGTCCTGGACACGGTGATCATCCAGCCGATCGAGATCGCCGAGAGCCGGATCCTGCCGATCGACACGGCGCTGCCGCTGCTGAGCGGACCGGTCCGACGTCGGGTCCGCGCCGCCTGGAAGGCAAAACGGGTGCGCTACCTCGAGGACGGCCGCCCCGTGCAGGGGATCAGCCCTTAGCGGCCGGCCGGCCGGCCGCCCGCTGCCCGGCCGGTGCCGGTCGAGTTCAGTCCGTCGAGGCGCGGGCGAGCACCCGCTCGGTCCGGTCGCTGCTCGGGAGACGGCTCGACCACCGCCTCCACCTCAACGGACAACCCGAGCTCAAGCCGGTACGAGATCCACGCCAGCAGATCCGTGCCCTGGTCCGGCGCATTCGCCGGATTGCCGGTAGTGGCCCTGACAACGCCGCCGCTGACCCGGTCCATCGCCAGCCGGGCGTCATCGAACGGCAACGCGTACCGTTCGGTCAGAACCGCCAGTACGTCACGCCGGCGCGCCCCTTGTTCGTCCGCCGCCCGCAGGTACCGGACCAGGTCCAAGGCCGTAGTTCCCCGGGCCAGGCGCACCGACATGTCTTCCGTCCACTCCACCACTGAAGGATGGCGATGCCCCATGCCACTGGCAAGCGAGCCGAAACCAAGGCAGTCGCAGCTGACAGGGCGTCAGCTGCGGTCGTCACACCGCCGACTTGACCTCAGCTCGTCCGAGGCCGTGGTCGGGGGTGCGTGCGTTGCCCGCGGAGTGGGAGCGCTGTGGTCGCCCTTTCCCCGAAAGCACGCTGCGCAGAGCTCTCGAAATCGGCGGTCGCCTGTCCCGCTCGGAATCAACGCTCGCCGTGAATGGCGATCTGCACTCGGCTCAGGTTCTGGACCCGGCCAGACGAGATCGTCCCCCCAAGGTCCCCGCGCAGCGCTGATTCCTCAGGCCGGGTGCGACTCGGCCGATTGACGGCAGTATGGGTTCCGATTCGGTGGAGGTGCAGTCGGGCTGCACTGCGAGTGCGGCGGACGCTGAGCGAGCGGTCGTCGATATCGTTGCCAGCCGGCGTGGCCGTCACGGCACGATGGTCGCGTTGTCCAGCTCGGGCGCGCGCTGCGTGGTGCTGGCCCGGATCCGCCGGGGTGAGTTCGACGAGGTTGTTGTGGTCGGTGCGCCGGATGTGGACGTGTGTGTCGCCTTGGGGTTCTCGTTGTACGGGTTCGGTGACTGGGTGAAGATCTCCCCGCACGACGCCGACGCGTGGCCCGGTGACGCCGCCACAGCCGCGGCCGTACTGGCCACCGACATTGATGTGTCCCAGCTCGGCATCGCCTGGTGCGACGGCCGGGATGTGGTCCGGTCCCGAGCCGCCCTGCTCGACTTCTTCGGAGCTGCCCGGCAGGTGTTCACGTTGCCTCCGCGGATCGATCAGGAACGCTTGCTCACCTACGATCGCGGCGGTCGCCTGTCCCGTGCGGTGATCGCGATCAGTCGGCCGTCCTCGATCGAGCCGGTGTCGTTGACTCATCTGGAGCAGTGCGGGATCCGGACCGCCGCGGATTTTGTCGGCGCCCAGGTCAACTATCTCTCCGTCCGCCGCACCGCCTACGTCATCCGGCGCGACGGCACGCCACTGCGGATCCGCGGCCTCGGCCCGGACCGGGCGCTGAGCCTTTCCACCTGGCGGCAGCGGATCGACGCCGGCCGGGCGCCGGTCTTCGGCTGACCGGTAGTGATTCGGCCCTCGCGCTACTCGCGCTCGGGGTGATCGCCGCCGGCCCGGGTCCGGTGCTCGGCACTCGGTGGTTCTGGTTCTGGCTGACATACACCGCCCCGTACGGCTTGGGTCTGGTGTTCTGGTTGCTGCGCGACCGTCCGTGGTCACGCTCCGCCCAGCTCGCCCGAACGGCCGGCGGCGAGGAAAAGCGGGACCGCGGATTTCTCGGTCTGCTGATCGGCGTCCTTGCCTCCTTCCCCATCAGCGCCCTCGTCATGGTGCTCAACGTGGCCCTTGGCGACCGGTGGGTGCCGTCGGCAGGCAGCCTGTACTGACCGCACTCTGGTCGCGCTCGCTGACCCACCGGGCGGAGGCGGGGTCGTCGGGTTCGCCACCGTCGCCACCGGCCGGGATCACGGTCCGGAACTCGGCGCCGCCGCGGTGTCACCCGCCACCTGGCCCGGCAGACCGTCGAGGATGCCCGCGCTTCCCTTGGTGGTTACCTTTGGCCCGTCGCGGCCGGGTGTACCCGCAGGTCGCCGTGGCGCGACAGCGTCGTGGGCAGGTCGACGGATCGGCCGCGCAACGTGACGTCGAGGAACGCGGCACAGGTCACGGTGGTCATCCGTACGCTTTCGGTCCGGCCGAGGGAGCCCGCCACGGCGGGTACGGGTGGCAGATAGAGCGAGGCGTCGGTGAAGGTGAGGTGTGCGCTACCGGGCACGGTGAGCCGGTAGCTGGTCGCGGTGCCGCGCTCCAGCACCTTCGACAGGACAGCGATGTAGTCGGTGTCGGCCTGATCCTGGATCGTGTGGGTGAGAGCGAGCACCGGCTGGCGCAGCGGGCCCTGGCCTGAATCGGGACCGCCGTCAAGGTTGATGACCGCGGTGAACCGTGAGTCCTGCTGGGCGGCGCGCATGGCGGCAGCCCCGCCGAGGGAGTGGCCGGTCGCCGCCGCCCGTACGGTGTCGAGCCGTCCGGTGAAAGGACCGGTGAGCTCACCGCGGTCGAGACGACCGAGCTGGGTGAGGACGAAGCTGAGATCCGCGGCCCGCACGGCGATCCAGCCCGCTCTCCGCCTGTCGTCCTCGTCCGGGTCGCCGCTCGCGGCGATCCGGGTCCGCACGGTACGGCCGTCGGCGAGCACAACCGCAGCCGAGTCGTAGGGGTGGTCGACACCGGCGACGAGGTAACCGCGGCTGGCCAGGTCCTCAGCCCACGCGGTGTTCTGCGTGCGCACACCGCCGAGCCCGGGCGAGAACAGCACAACCGGAAAGCGGCCGGCCGCCGGCGCCGCATCAAACGCCGCGTGACTGGTAGCGCGCGGCGGCCCGTCCAGCAGAAAGGACGGTGCTCCCAGGTAGTCGGCCGCCGCGGCGGCGACGGTGTCTGCCTCTCGTCGGGTACGGCCGAGGTATTGCGCCCGGGCCACACCGCGGGCAACCGACCGCGCGGGGTACCAGAGTTGCACGACGACGGTACGCGGGTCCCCGGGGTCCGGCGTGGCCGTCTCCGCACGGCCGGGGTCGGTCCACTGCACGACCGTGGTACCGACCGCAGACGCCCCGGACGGGCGCGGGAATACCGGCGTGGGCAGCGCCCAGGCCGCGATCCCACCGGCGACGACCAGAGCCAGACACGTCAATGAGCCGGGCAGCGCCAGCCACCAGCGAGCCCACCACCCGTCTCGATCGCCGCGCCGGCGCAGCAACCATGCCATCCCGGCTCCCACGCCGACGAGCAGGTCGGCAGCCAGCACCAGCAGCAACTGCCAACGCACCCCGACCGCCGTCAAGGCAACGCCGACAGCCACCACACTGACCGCACCGACGGCGATGCGACGACGGACGGCGGACGGTAGCCACCGGCCCAGGACCAGGACGACCGAGCCCAGCACGACAAGAAGCTCCCGCACGGACAGGTGAAGGCCCGGAATCATGTCAGTCACCGCAAGATCCTGCGACGCCGACGCTGAGAGCACCCTGAGCTGGTCGTGCCACCTCGTGCGAGGACTTCAGCACAGTGGGGAGCGGGCCCGCAGCTCCCCCGCCGCCCACGCGCGCGCCCGCGGAGGACTCCAGGCCTCAAGAGGCGAACAGGTGACGCTGGCACACGCCCGCCGGCTATCCGGACGGCCAACACGAGTTCAACAACGCCCTTCGCCAGCCCGCCACGCGCACTTGACGCAGCAGATGAGGACGCCGGGCGACGGTGTTCTTCCGCCGTGCCGAATCGCTTCTATCGCCGTCGTCGGGACAAGACCCGAGGCGATGAGTTCGACGACTGGAGCCACTCGGTCTGGTCGACTCCGGCGATGAGCGGAGTGGCTTTGAGATTACGGAAACCGAGTTCGAACGCGTCTGGCACTCGGACGGACAGTGACGACCCCGCCGTTCATCGGTGCCGGACCGCGGCAGATCCGGATGCGAGGCGACTACCACAGCTGGCACGGTCTCGGCGTCACTCATGACCCGTGGCTTCCGCTCGTTGTCTCCCGCCCGGGCAATCCTCGGGTGGGGCGTAGGCACGGATGGTGCTGTTGTGCCGCGGGACCTTCCCGTCGGCGGTGAGGGCCACGAAACGTTTACAGACGGGGCAGTGGCCTCGCTGTAGCCGCGAGGGTTGAGTCACCCTTGCCCCTCCTGGGTAGGCGGTTGCGGATCTTCGGCTCACCGCCGAGCCCTGACCGCCATCATGCCGTATCAAGGCCAGACAACCTTGAAGGCTTCGCTACGGAGAGCGACTCCAGGGTGGGTTGGCGCCGGTAGCTCAAGCTGTCTGTGTGCGGCAGACTTCGGCCATGGCATCGACGAATGACGCCGCAGTTGAGCCCCCAACGGGATGGGTGCAGGTGTGGTTCGCGCTACGCGGCTGCAACGCCTCTGCCTTCGGCATGGGCGCCGAGGCGCTCTCCCCCGACCGGGTTCGACTGCCGCGTGCACCCTGGTTTCCGCTGAACGCCACCAAAGGCGACATCTTCCGGGTCCAGGCCGGGGACGAGAACAAGCTCTGGGTGCAGGACAAGATTCAGGCATCTGGTTACTGCGCGATCAAGTTGATGCTTGCGGACGACAGCCCGCTCGGTCCCATCGACACCGGCACGGAGGCCATGGTGGACAAGTTCATCCCGCTGGCCGTTACGGGCTTGGGCATGTTTGGAGTGGCCGTGATCGACGTTCCGCCCGAGGCCGATCTCCGCCGCGTACGCCATCTCCTGGACGAGGGCCAACACGAAGGCTGGTGGGACTACGACGAGCTGTGCGTCACCGATGCCTGGAGGACGGCACTCACCGGATAGGTGTCATCCATCAATAGTCGATGTGCACGTGATCTTGCACCAGAAGCGGCGGCGACATGACGCGCACCGAATACCCAGTCGCAAGACGTCGTCGATGGCTGTACGTTCACCCGACAGACCTGCCCAACGCGCGCGATGCCGGGTAAGCGTGCGTCACTGAACCCAAGGATGGCGGCACCGTTCGAGTCGGGCCAGGTTCCCGCATCCACCGCTGGCAGTACGCCGATGATTCCTGCGTCGAGCCCTCCGGAGCACTATCTGCGGCAAATGAGGACGCGGCAGAGTAGCGACTGCTGCATGATCAGCCAGTGGACATGGAAGCGCGGGTCGATCTGAGCAACCTCACGCCGGTCGAGCGAGAACTGCTTCGGCTCGGCATCACGGAGTGGGAGCGCCCGGAAGGCGACAGGCAGGCCGTCGTCGACCTTCTCGGCTACGGTGATCGCCGCGAACTGCGCTCGGATGTGCCACGGCTCGCCGGCCTCCTCGATGCGTCGCGTCCCATGTCGCGCCGTGATTGCCGCCGTCTTCTGCTCGCCACCGAGTTGGCATTCGCGAGCGAAACACTGGGCTGGTCGCGTGACTGGACCTCCGACACCGGCTTCACCGACCGTGACACCATCACGGTGCTGCGCGGCATCCAGCAGAGACTGGCCGGCATAGTCTGAAGTTCCACCCCGGGACCGGACACCGGAGTTTCATGCCGCGAGGGCGATGGGTGGACGGTAGCAGACACGTGCTTCGCGTGGTGTCTGGTGTT
>NZ_JBITLX010000009.1:277890-282860 GCF_044465625.1 Actinoplanes sp. NPDC049599 | reverse complement strand
AAGAACACCACCGCCAAGCCCTACCGATGGACCTACGACGGCACCCCACTCAAAGCCGCATGACCCACGACGAACTAACGCGGCGCAGCACTAGGGTTCCCGCCGATGCAGGGTCAGGATGAGATCCACCACCAGGGCGGTCCAGCCGGTCTGGTGCCAGGCGCCCAGGCCGGCGCCGTTGTCACCGTGGAAGTACTCGGGGAATGAGATCAGGTCCTTCCAGTCCGGATGGCTCTGGAACACCTCCTGCGCGCCGTAGATCGGCCGCCGGCCCCACGAGTCCGGGACGAACAGCGACACCAGCCGGCGGGCCAGGTCGTCGGCGACCGCGCTCAGCGGCATCTTGGTCTGCGAGCCGGTCGGGTACTCCACCATCAGGTCGTCGCCGAAGAACGCCGCGAACTCCCGCAGCGCCTCGATGAGCAGGTAGTTCACCGGCATCCAGACCGGGCCGCGCCAGTTGGAGTTGCCGCCGAACAGCCCGCTGGTGCTCTCCGCGGGCTCGTACCCGACGGTGAACTCCGAGCCGCCCAGGTGCACCGTGAACGGCTTCTCCAGGTGCGCGCGCGAGAGCGTTCTGAGCCCGTACGGGGAAAGGAACTCCTCCGGATCGAGCATCCGGGCCAGGATCCGCAGCAGTTGGTCCTGGCCCACCATGGACAGCAGCCGCTGCTGGCGGCCGTCGGCCGACAGCCGGCGGGCGCTGATCACGTCGGCGTACTCGGCCTGGCCGGCCAGCAGCCAGCGCAGCCGCGCGGCCAGCTCGGGCAGCCGGTTCAGGGTGCCGGCGGACAGCCGGGTGGTCGCCGCCAGCGGCAGCAGGCCGACGATGGACCGGGCCTTGAGCGGCATCCGGTGGCCGTCGGGCAGCCGCAGCACGTCGTAGAAGAAGCAGTCGTCGTCGTCCCACAGCCCCTGCCGGTACGCCGCCTCGGCGATGTACGCGAAGTGCTCGAAGAACTTGGTCGCCATGTCCTCGTAGGTGCGGTCGTGCAGGGCCAGCCGGATCGACATGTCGAGCAGGTTGAGCGCGTACATGGCCATCCAGCCGGTGCCGTCGGACTGCTCCAGCACGCCGGCCACCGGCAGCGCCGCGGACCGGTCGAACGGGCCCACGTTGTCCAGCCCGAGGAAGCCGCCCTCGAAGACGTTGTTGCCGCCGACGTCCTTGCGGTTGACCCACCAGGTGAAGTTCAGCAGCAGCTTGTGCATGACCCGGGCCAGGAAGTCGAAGTCCCGGCCGCCGTCGATCTCGAAGACGTTCAGCGCCGCCCACGCGTGCACCGGCGGGTTCACGTCGCCGAACGCCCACTCGTACGCCGGGATCTGGCCGTTGGGGTGCATGTACCACTCGCGCAGCAACAGCAGCAGCTGCGCCTTGGCGAAGGCGGGGTCGACCCGGGCGATCGAGACACAGTGGAACGCCAGGTCCCAGGCCGCGTACCAGGGATACTCCCAGGGGTCGGGCATCGAGATGACGTCGAAGCTGTTCATGTGCCACCAGGCGTTGTTGCGCCCGTAGCGCCGGCCGGGCGGCGGCGGCGCGGAGCCGGGATCGCCGCGCAGCCACTGCTTGACGTCGAAATGGTAGAACTGCTTGCCCCACATCAGCCCGGCGATGCCCTGCCGGGCCACGGCGGCCTCCTCGGCGGAGGCGGCGACCGGGATCAGCTCGGCGAAGTAGGCGTCGGCCTCGGCCAGGCGATCCCGTACGAGGGCAGCGAAGTCCCCGCCCAGCGCGGGCTCGCCGGGGCTCTCGTCGCCGCGGGTCAGCCGCAACCGGATCTCGCGGGTCTCGCCCGGCCCCAGCGTCAGCTCATAGTGCAGTGCGCCCTTGGTGCCCACCCCGGCCGGGTTCACCGTCGGAGCGCCCGCCACGACGTGATCGTTGATGCCGTCCTTCGGGTACATGCTGGTGCCGGGCAGGCCCCAGAGCCGCTGCGCGTTGGTCTCGTTGTCGCAGACCAGGGCGGGCGGTGTCCCCTCGCCGTCCAGCGTGATGTGCCCCAGGCTGCGGTGCTCGCCGTGCAGCCGCCCGGGACTGCCGGTCAGCCGCGGGACCCGGCGGTTCGGCTGCCCCCACGACCAGGTGTTGCGGAACCACAGCGACGGCAGCACGTGCAGGGTGGCCTCGTCCGGCCCGCGGTTCGACACCCGGACGACGATGCACATGTCGTCGACGGCGGCCTTGGCGTAGTCGACGGTCACGGCCCAGAACCGGTCGTCGTCGAAGACACCGGTGTCGATGAGCTCGTACTCCGGCTCCTCCCGCGACCGCTGCCCGTTGACCCGGACCAGCTCGTCGTAAGGAAAGGCGGCCTGCGGATAGTGGTAACGCCAGCGCATCCACGAATGGGTCGGCGTCGAGTCCTGGTACCACCAGTACTCCTTGGCGTCCTCGCCGTGGTTGCCGCCGTCGCCGCCGAGACCGAACATCCGCTCCTTGAGGATCGGATCCTTGCCGTTCCACAGCGCCAAGGCGAAACAGAAGGTCTGCCGCTCGTCGCAAACTCCGGCCATGCCGTCGTCATTCCACCGGTACGCCCGAGAGCGAGCGTGATCGTGCGGGAAGTAGTCCCAGGCGGTGCCGTGCTCGCTGTAGTCCTCGCGGACCGTGCCCCAGGCCCGTTCGGCGAGGTAGGGGCCCCAGGCGCGCCAGGACTGCTCACCGGAGTCCGCCTGCGCCAGGCGCTCGCGCTCCGCCACGCCGCCGCCCACCCCCTTCGTCCGGACCTTTGCTGCATTGTTACTGGCAGGTGTTACGAACACTAACGGAGCCCATCTCGAAAGATCGTCCGCGCCCGCTTAACAATGGCCCGGCACACTGGCGGGGTGACCTGGCTCCTCGCTGTCGTCGCCGGGTTCGTGATCTCGGTGGTGACCACACCCGTCGGCGTCTCCGGGGCGGTGTTCCTGCTGCCGGTCCAGCTCAGCGTGCTGGGCGTACCGAACCCGGCGGTGACGCCGACAAATCTGCTGTTCAACGTGGTGTCGGGGCCGGGGGCGCTGCTGCGATACCGGCGGCGGGGCGGGCTGGGCAGCCCGCTGACCCGGTTGCTGCTGCTGGGGACGCTGCCTGGGGTGGTGGTGGGGGCGGTGGTCCGGGTTTTCGCGGTGCCTGGGCCGGGGGTGTTTCGGGTGATCGTGGCTGGGCTGCTGCTGCCGTTGGGTTTGTGGCTGTGCCTGCGCCGGCCGCCGAGGGCGGCGACGTCGGCCGGTCCGGCAGCGGCGGATCCGGCGGCAGCGGGTCCAGCGCCGACAGGGACGACTCGCCTGGGTCCGGTGGCGGGTCCAGCGCCGGCAGCAGGTCCGGATCCAACGGCTGCGGATCCAGCGGCGGCCGCAGGTCCGGGTCCGGATTTGGCGGCAGGTCCGTGGCCGCCAGTGGCGGGTCCGAGTCCGGTATCTGCAGGTCCGGGTCCGACGGGTCCGGGTCCGGTAGCTGCCGGTCCGGGTCCGTCAGCAGGTCCGGGTCCGGCGGGTCCGGGTCCGACGGGTCCGGATCCGGTAGCTGCCGGTCCGGGTCCATCAGCAGGTCCGGGTCCGGCGGGTCCGGGTCCTGGTTTGGTGGCGGGTCCTGGTTTGGTGGCGGGTCCTGGTTTGGTGGCGGGTCAGACGCCGGGCCGGGCCGCGGCTGGGATGCCGCGTCGGGGGGTCGTGGCGTTGGCCCTGGGGGTGGGTGTGGTGGGCGGCGTCTATGGCATCGGCGGTGGGTCCGTCCTGGGTCCGATCCTGGTCGGCCGGGGCCTGCCGGTGGCGATCGTCGCGCCCGCGGCGCTGGCCTCGACCTTTGTCACGTCGGTGGCCGGAGCGGCCGCGTTCGCCGTACTGGGTCTGACCGGCCGGGGCGAGATCGCCCCGGACTGGACGATCGGGCTGCTCTGCGGGCTCGGCGGCCTGGCCGGCGGCTACGTCGGGGCGCACCTGCAACCCCGGCTGCCGGAACGCGGCCTGCGGCTGGTGCTCGGTGGTCTCGCGGTCGCGGTGGGGATCATGTACGCCGTCACTTACTAGGGTGCGTTCATGCCAGCCTCCGATTACGTGAAGAACCTGCGCGCCCGGGTCGGCCACGACCTGATCATGTTCCCGACGGTCAGCGCGATCATCCTCAACGACCGCGGCGAGATCCTGCTCGGGCAGCGCAGCGACAACCATCAATGGTCGGTCATCGCCGGCATGATGGACCCGGGCGAGCAGCCCGCTGACGCGCTGGTCCGCGAGGTCGAGGAGGAGACCGGCGTACAGGTGAAAATCGAACGGCTGGCCGGCGTCGCCCTGCACGAGGTCGTCTACGGCAACGGCGACCGCTGCCACATGGTCAACACCTGGTTCCGCTGCCGCGCGGTGGGCGGCGAGGCCCGGGTCAACGACGCCGAGTCGATCGCGGTCGGCTGGTTCGCCCCGGACGCACTGCCGGAGCTGAACCCGTTCGCCCTGGTCCGGATCCGGACCTCGCTGGAGGAGGACGCACCGGCCTGGTTCGCCCAGCCCGGCGAGAACGAGATCCCCGGCTACTGACCCGCGTCACCCCGCTTCCCAGCCGGCCGCCAGATCGCCGGCGACATCACGGAGCAGCCCAAGGAACACCTCGACCAACGGCGTCGCACCAGCTTCGGCCATGGTGACAACCTGCACATCCCGGTGTGGAACGGGCGGTCGCAACTCCCGGTGAGCGGTGCGCGGCGCATGGGTCAGGGCCAGCCGCGACACAAGCGCAACGCCGATACCGGTGCCGACCAGCGCCTGCGCGACGTCGTAGGACGCGGTCTGAAAGCGGATCCGCGGGGCGAAGCCGGCGGCGGCGGTAACCCGGTCGAACTGGGCGCGAGCGGCATGACCGGCCAGGATGGTCACCCAAGCCTCGTCCCGCAGCTGCTCCAGCCCAAGCAACGCGGAGCCGACCAGCGCGGACCCGGTCAACGCGGACCCGGTCAACCCGGAGCCGACCAGCGCGGACCCGGTCAACGCGG